>DAOUMB010000137.1:0-2378 GCA_034414335.1 Dehalococcoidia bacterium | reverse complement strand
CTATTACACTGTCAACTAACCAAACGATGAACGGCCTTATTGAAACGGACGCGGCCATAAACCCGGGTAACAGCGGCGGTGTTCTGGTGAATACATCAGGCGAAGTGGTCGGTATAACTAATGCCGGCCTACAGGGCAACAACGTAGAGTTATTTGGCTATGCTATCCCCATCAATGATGCCATGCCTGTCATCAACGAACTTATGGCCCAGATATCCCCCTGAAGCTGAAAAGATACCCGGACGGAATCGGCGTGGTGCTTATCCAGGGTCCGCACGAAGTAGCGGCTCCTTCTGATATTCCTTTAGGTAGCACCAGATAGGCCTAGTATAGGCAACTTCTATCTTGGCCCCGTCGGCGGGCCTTGAAAGTAGCTCTCGTCTTGAATGGTCCCGTAGATAGCTAAATATGACACCGCCAAAGCCGGCGGGAAAACGCCAGGCAAAAAAGCTCGCCAGGAGTAGGCTTCGGATACTGAATAGATCGTCAAATTCAATTAACCTGGGGGCTAAATGTAGAGCGAGACGATTCAGTGCCCTGTGTTCCTCAGCGGTGAGGTGATGGGCCAGTCGTGTGTGGTAGGCACAATCAAAGAAGTTCTCAGGCAGGCATTCTAGCTCAAAGGCATTGGTGTTCAAAATGATAATCCGAAACTGCTGAGAGCCCTCGGCTACCTTGAGCCGGTTGAGCTGGTCAAGGTCGACCTCGGTGGCGGTTTCCATATGTAGCAGGCCTTTTGACAAAAGTGGCTTAAACCTGTCCGTGACAATCTCCGGAACTATTGGGGAGTAGTCAGCACCCACAAATATGCTGGCTACCCGGCTTCGCCGCCGGATAAGCTCGTAGATAACCTGCCTTTCTAATTCCATACCCCCGCAGCCAAGACTTAGCATAACAATAGGCCGTGTCGTATGGCTCTGCAATTCAATTATTTGAGACAGAACCTTCTCCTTAACGAGGCGCAGCATCCCCGGTACCATGGCTTCGAATCCCGGCAGCATGTCAAGGCCTGCCCTCTGCCACTTCGGTAACGGCAGGTCTCCGATTTCAGTTATCAGCGACCGATTTCTACGGAGTGCCGGTGCCTTGAAAATCAACCACCAGAGGAAACTTACCGGAGAACGAATCGCCTTGAAGAAGGAAATATTGACTCTGGCCGCCTGGCTGTATTCCGTATGTGTCTTAAGGGCTTCCAGGTCAGCCAGTATTTCCTTAATCTCCTGACCTCTCCGGGACGAGGCTAAATAGCTTATCATATCTGTGCAGCCCATTATATTGACAGGAAGACTTTCTTGCAAGCCGCAGACTGGACATCAAACCGAATAGGAATCGTCTCTCGTTTATTAGATGTGTGAGGCCAAGTCATCCTAGAGTCATGGCGACGGGAGAACCACTCAACGAGTAGATGGTTTAGATACCTCCTCGCGAGTTACTGGCGACTCAGGACTTCTTTCCCACCGGTCGCACCGCCCACCCCACCGGGAAAGAATCCGACCTTTCTGTGAGAGTTGAGCTATCTCACATAGATTAGGGCAGGCTTTACATTCAAATGACGAAGTATGGTACTTGAGTTCGCTTATGCTGAATCCCTTGAACTGGCTTTCCTTCTGGCCATCGGACATCTCTTCTTGTACTAGCAGCGCGGTGCCTATTGCTCCCATGACCTCATGGTGGGGCAGGACGATAATCTCGGTATCGAGTTCTTCTTGGAATGCCCTAACTATTGCCTGATTAAAGGCCACTCCCCCTTGGAAGACGATGGGCGAGTTGATCTCCTTACCCAGCCCCAGGTTATTGAGGTAATTACGTACCAGTGCTTGACACAGTCCGTAGAGTATATCCTCAATACGGTACCCCATTTGCTGTTTGTGGATCATATCTGATTCAGCGAAGACGGTGCATCGTCCGGCAATGCGCACGGATTTTTGGCTCTCTAATGCTCGCTGGCTGAGTTCTTCTATACTCATATTGAGGCGCAGTGCTTGGTGGTCGAGGAAGCTCCCAGTACCGGCAGCGCATACCGTATTCATGGCGAAGTCCGTTACCACACCATCTCTGACAATAATAATCTTGCTGTCCTGTCCGCCGATTTCGAATATCGTTTGCACATCGGGTATGTATTGTAGCGTGGCTACGGCATGGGTGGTAATCTCGTTCTTAATCAAATCAGCACCAACGATAACCCCCGCCAGGTAGCGGGCACTACCAGTAGTCCCAACGCCACAAATCTCCAGGTCCTTTGGAAGCTGCTCTGAAATCTGTCTCAGCCCTTCCTGAACCGTGGCGATAGGTTTACCCTGTGTTGGTAGATAGAGAGCAGTCACAAGCTCAGCATCCTTATTAAGCACGGCTAGCTTAGTGGTTACTGAGCCAACGTC
>DAOUMB010000136.1:0-21865 GCA_034414335.1 Dehalococcoidia bacterium | reverse complement strand
GCCTTGTTTCACCTCAAAGCGTTCCAACAAGAAATCGACTAGGCCCAAGCGATACGAGGATAACAAAGGGGCAGCATCACATGTATTTATGAGTTCACTTGAAGTCAGGTGCCGACCTTCTAAGCTGGTGGTGTTAACCGCCACCATTTCCCAATCGCCCAATTCAGCTTTGATTTTCTCCACAGCTTGACAAAGGGAGAAATCGTCCTGACCATAAAGAACATAGAGCATTTACCCAGTATTCTATCACAGCACTAACTTACCGGCAGAAGCTCAAAAACAAAATATGATAGGATATAATCATGGAGATCGCCATTATCGGGATGCCCAAGAGTGGCAAAACGACTATCTTCAACGCCCTAACCAGAGGCAAGGCTGAAGTTGCCGCTTATTCCCCTACACCGGCTCCCAATACCGGTGTGGCTAAAGTGCCCGATTCCCGGCTAGCGATGCTGGAAGGCATATTCCAGCCCAAAAAGACTGTTCCCGCAGAGGTGAGTTACACAGATATTGCCGGGGCTCTCAAGGGCTTCAGTAGGGAAGGAGTGGGAGGAGAATTCCTGAATTATTTAACTACCGCCGATGCCTTGCTCCAGGTAGTTCGGACTTTCGAAGATTCAAAGGTTCCTCATCCCGAAGGAAGCATAGACCCTAAACGAGATATCGCCTCCTTAGATTTAGAACTCGCTATTTCCGATTCAGCTATTATCGAGAGAAGACTCGACAAGCTGGAGACGAGCTTAAAAGGAGCTAAAGCAGCAGAGCGGGAGCTCCATTTAAGGGAGCAACTTTTGCTTCAGAAGGTTAAGGCAGGATTGGAGAAGGATATACCAATAAGGCAGCAGGGCTTGGCTAAAGACGAACTTAAAGCACTATCCGATTATCAATTTCTCACCGCCAAGCCCATGCTAGTGGTCCTTAATATAGGAGAGGAACAAATATCACAGGCCTCGCAATTGGAAGCTGAGCTGAGTTCTCTTTACCCGCAGTTTGCCGTGGTAGCTCTCTGCGGTAAGCTGGAGATGGAGCTAGGTCAGCTCAGTGATACCGAGGCCAAGGAATTCCGCGAAGCTATGGGATTAAGCACACCGGCGCTTGACCGGGTTATCGCCCTTTCCTATCGCCTTCTGGGATTAGTTTCTTTCTTTACCACAGTTTCCTCCGAGTTAAAAGCCTGGACTATGCCCGGTGGGACTCCAGCACCAAAAGCAGCAGGAAAGGTCCACTCCGACATGGAAAGGGGATTTATCCGAGCTGAAGTGATCAGCTATAGTGACTTGGAAAGCTGTGGCAATCTAGCTGAGGTGCGAAAAAGAGGTCTGCTGAGAACAGAAGGCAAAAATTACATCATCCAGGATGGAGATATAGTTACCTTCTTATTTAATGTTTAGATGAATATCACCAGTGTAGGGTAAATTCCTTGAAAGTGAAGCGACAAGCTGGCGTTAAAAGATTGGAGAAGTTAGCCGTAACTGGGCTTATGGAGGACGGTTCACATTATGGGAGGGAATGATAAAGGGAAGGCAGTGGAGCTTTTAGGTGGCTTGTATCGCAAAACATAGAGCAAGCGTAGAGATATTTGGAGGTTGAAATGCAGACAATATATCTTGTACCACTCTCTCATTATGATGTGGCTTGGGCACTCACTAAAGAAGAATATCTCGACATAAATGAAGGTATTTTGCAACAAGCAATTGAATTAATGAAAAAGTATGAAGAATATAAGTTCTGCTGGGAGCAAATTTTTCCTTTGAAAGTGCTAGAGGAACGGAACCCCAAGCTTTGGCAGGAAATAAAGGAGATGGTACAGAAGGGGAAAATGGAGATAGTCGATGGTCAATATTTGATGGCCGATACCATGCTTCCCCACGGAGAGGTAGTGATAAGGGAGATATTCTTTGGCAAGAGGTATTGCAGGGAAAAATTTGGCGTAGATGTTCCCACCGCCTGGTGTGCTGATAGCTTTGGGATGAATGCCCAGCTCCCTCAGATTTATAAGAAATCAGGATACAAATGGGTTGCTTTTAGACGTGGGGCGAAGGAGATGCAGAGCGAGTTTCTCTGGAGGGGGCTTGATGGAACTACTATCCTCGCCCATTGGATGCCCTTAGGATATAGGGCTGGATTCCATCTTGATAAATTGGAGGAAAGCTACATAGAGCTCAATAAATATGCCACTACCTTCCACGTTCTCATGCCCTCGGGAAGCGGCTCAACGCCTCCCCAAGAGGAAGTTATTGAAGTAGTGAGGAAATGGAATGAAGATCATCGAGGCGGTTCTCAGATCAAGATAGCCACCCCATACGAATTCTTCCAAGCTTTAGAGGGGGAAGAGGAAAAATTCGAAATCCACTCGGGGGAGTTATACGACGAGGACCTAGTCGACGTTTTCCCCCAGGTATGCTCAAGTCGGGCGTGGATAAATCTCGGAGCGAAGAGAGGCGAAGGGTTACTTATCAGGACTGAGTGGTTTGCCACCTTAGCTTGGCTATTAGGAAAGGAATACCCCACCACCGAATTGAACGAATGCTGGGAAAAGATGCTGTTTATAGCTTTCCACGACATCATTGCGGGCTGTGGAATAGACGAGATTTATGATGAGGTCAGAGAAATATTTTCCTTCTTTGAAGAGCATCTTTCCAAGATTTTGTATGACAGTTTGAGCTTCATCGCTTCCAAGGTCGATACTCAAGGAGAATCAGTAATAGTCTTTAATCCTCTATCATGGGGTATGAGCAGCTGGTGTGAAGTTGATTTGAAACTTGAGGGCTGGGACAAAGAACCCGGACTCAGATTTGCCGAGGAGGAGATAGAAAGCCAAATTTTGGAGTTGAAAAGGGATGAGGGAGGGAAAATTAGGCTTGCAAAGCTTGGATTGCGTGCCGACCTTCCTCCCATGGGCTATAAGGTTTACCGGATTATTGAGCGAACTAAGGAATCAGAAAGAGCTATTGAAGTCAGGGAAAATGAAGTGGAAAACCCCTTCTTTAGATTAGGGGTTGACCCCAAAACCGGAATAATCGAGGTTTTCGACAAAACAGGGAAACTTTTAGTTAAAGGCAATGAACTGAACATAGAGAACGAGATTGGCGACCTATATCATCATGCGCATATGTTCTTTGAATTGATAAAAAATGAAGGCGGAGAGGGGGTTTTCTACGGGGTCTTTAAGCCCCAGAGCTTCAAGATAGAAAGTGGCCCCCTAAAATCGAAAATAATCTTTAGCGAGGAATATTACTGTTTTAGATGGCCTTACCGGTTATTTGAGAAGTTCGAAACCAAGCTTTATAAACACAAAGTTTTGGATGCCACAAAAGAGGTCATCATCTATCGAGACATTCCCAGAATCGAGTTCATAACCAAGGTGAATAGCAGATATCCAAATATAAGACTCAGGGTTAAATTTGACACCTTCAAGGAACGTATGATGTATTTTCGTGAGACCCAGTTCGGCGTCGTCCCAGAGCCTACAGAGCTATTTGCTTCCCTGGAAGAGACAGGAACACCGGCTGGAATTCCCAATTTCCTGTCATGGTTTTGCTACGGCGATAGAACAGGCGGAATTACCTTCATGAACAGGGGCATTCCAGCGACTGAGATAAGAGACAGCAAGGTTTACCTAACGCTTTTGCGAAGTGTTGCCATTCTTTCTGCGGATGCCGAAGCTGGAGCTCTAATCCCGACTCCTGATGCTCTGGAGCTCAACAAAGACTATACCTTTGAATACGCCCTAAAGCATCACGACGGCGATTGGAAGGAATCTGAAGCATATAAGCATGGCCAAGAATATCACCACCTACCACTTACAGTTCAAACTACTTCTAGAGGAAATTTGCCCCAGGAGTTTTCCTTCCTTGAACTAAAGCCAAATAATCTCATACTATCAGCTCTTAAGAAAGCTGAGGACAGCGACGATG
Source organism: Dehalococcoidia bacterium (assembly GCA_034414335.1). Classification (GTDB taxonomy): domain Bacteria; phylum Chloroflexota; class Dehalococcoidia; order GIF9; family AB-539-J10; genus RBG-13-51-36. The sequence continues at coordinate 17,948 of DAOUMB010000136.1, read as the reverse complement.
TGATTTTGAGGTTCTTTGAGACTAAAGGAGAGGAAACGGCGGCTGAGGTCATACTATTCCGTAAGATCAAAAAGGCAGCGGTTGCCGATTTGCTGGAACGAGAGGAATACGAACTGAAAACAGATGGCAATAGCCTAAAATTGGAAGTGAAGCCTTTCGAAATAGTAAACTTGAAACTTAAACTTTAGAGAATTGGCTTGGGCGAGGCCGCAATTTTTAATAATCTCGTTCAGCTAGATAAAAGATGCTGATTCTCCCTGACTGGGTCACGCATTAGATAAAAAGAGGCAATTTTAGTCACTATTTGTTAAGGAACGCTTAACTAAACCTTTGCCTCGACTGTAATTATAGTTCCCTTGCCTGACTCAGATTGGATACCGAGGGTGGCGCCAAGTAGTTTAGCTCGCTGTTGCATTCCATTAAGCCCTAGCTTGCCCTGAATAGCAAAATCCCTCATCTCCTTTGGCGGTAAGAATCCCTTGCCGTTGTCCCACACCACTATCCTGAGACTCTCTGCTGCAAAGTCTACAGTTATTGTGGCTTTAGTCGCCTGTGAATGCCGTACAGTGTTATTAAGAGCCTCCTGGGCGATGCGGAAGAAGACGAGTTCAGCTTCGGGGCTTAGACGCCGCTCCACCCCGTTTACCATTATATCAATAGTGATTCCACTCCCCTCAGCTAGGTGCTTTGTTAGCCACTTCAATGACGACATGAGTCCCATTTGATCCAAGATGCTTGGCCTCAGGTCATGGCTTATCCTTCGCACATCGTCAGCAGCGTGAAGAGCTATATCGCTGATATCCTTGGCCAGCATTCTAACTTCCGGGGAAAGTTCCCCGGGCTCACCAGCTGTCAAAGCCTGTGAACGGTTGGCGATAACCACCAGGTCTTGCTGGACGCTGTCGTGGAGCTCCTGAGCGATGCGTTGTCTTTCACTTTCCTGGCCTTGGAGAACCTTTGTCACATAAACTTGATTAGCTATCTCCAGCTTGGTGCGAGCTTCCCTTTCCCGTTGTCTTTGATTCTCTTCCAAGGCAATAAGTATAGCAGCCAGCAAAGCTACCAAAGCAAATGCGAGTACCCTCACGACGGGGCCAGGATTGGGGGAAACGTACAATGCACGGGGCATGACTGCAGCCAAAAATACTAGCCAGCAAGCTATAGCTCCCCTTACTCGAAACATAGCTCCGGCATAGAGTAAAGGTATGAGGAAAAGGGAGCGATGGAGGTCGTGGATAAACTCAACGGTGGATACCTCTTTTAGCCAGGGAAACCAATTGGGGAATTCAACGTAGTTGGCGTTATAGAAGAAAATAAGACCAGCCATAATAAGGACGATTGCCCAGAAATGGCGGTTACGCACAAGTTTTTGAGAATGCCTGATAGAGTGTTCCCTAAGTTCGTCCACAAGACGTCTCTTCCTCAAGATCGCCGAGGGAAAGGATACCAGCCTTCAGTGCAGTGATGACAGCCTCGGTGCGTGAACCTACCCTTAACTTGGAAAAAATTTCTGCCAGGTATCCCTTCACCGTGCGCAAGGTGAGATTCAATTCCAAGGCGATGTCCTTATTACTCATGCCTTGTGCTGCCAACCTGAGAACCTCCAGTTCCCTGACCGATAGTCTTTCCCCTGCCTCTAAGGGCACCGGTTTTGCCGAGCGCCGAGCAGTACGCTTCATAAGTCTAGGCGCAATGGAAGGGGAAAGCACCATTTCCCCAGCAATCACAGCGCGGACTGCTGCTATCATCTCCGCGCCGAAGATAGTCTTTAGGATATAGCCCGCAGCGCCAGCTTCCAAAATTCCCAGGACATATTCATCTTCATCATGGACCGTGAGCGCTAATACCGCTATGCTTGGATGCGCTGTTTTGATCTGCCGAGTAGCTTCAAGCCCATCCAAGTTAGGCATGCTTATGTCCATGATAACCACATCGGGCATTAACTCATTGGCCAACCTTACTGCTTCCTTGCCATCGCCAGCTTCAGCCACAATCTCAAAACCAGCTTCTTTATCTAAAGCACCTCTTACTGCCTGGCGAAGCAGAGGATGGTCATCAGCCACGAGGATGGTGATTCTGTTTGATTCCTTAGGGGATGCAATAGAACTCGACCGACCTGGTGCCATACCATATTTTAACTAATCAAGACTCAAGCCACAAGTACATGAACTTTTGGACCGGAGGGACTTAAGAAGGTGGTCATTGGAGCCTTGAAGATTATGCAGTGGGTGATATGCTGAGATTAGCAAGCTCAAAATGAGGTTGCCCGTAGCCGAGGAGCTAACCTGAGGGTGGCGAAGATGCTTAGAGATGGTCCGAAAAAGGAAGACTCCTCGGCTGCCATTATGCAGCAGCATAGAGAGGGGTATATGTGTGCAAAGGCCTATGTCTTCATTGATGTTAGTGATGGAAAGTCTGAACAAGTGGTCAAGACACTTCAGAACAAACCGGGCGTTGTTGCTGTGGATAATGTTGATGGGCCACCCGATGTAATCATGATAGTTGAGGCTACTAAACGCCAGGAATTAGCCAATCTTACCATCGAAGCTATGCTTTCCGTAGAGGGATTGACTGAGAGTGTCAGGTGCTTGCCTGTCATCGAGAAAGGCACTGCATATACAGGCTTAAAGACGTTATAGGAGGTGAATTATGAAAGGGGTATTAGCCATGATTTTGGCGGGCGGGCGAGGCAGGAGGATGGGCATTTTGTGCCGAGAGCGGGCAAAGCCAGCCCTGCCATTTGCCGGTAGATTCCGGGTTATCGACTTTTGTCTAAGTAATTGTATTAACTCAGGAATTCAAGACATTGCGATTCTGGTTGATTATCAGCGTTCTAATCTGGCAACTTATTTGACCAGTGATACATGGTTGCGACCTTCAGGCTCGCCGAATCTTCATGTCTTGGTACCCACATCAGGGTCCTATCGCGGCACTGCCGATGCTGTGTATCAGCATACCTACTACATAGAGCAATGTGGAGCTGACTTAATATTGATACTGGCAGCTGACCATATTTACAAGATAGACTATGGCAAAATGCTTGACTCTCATCAAGAGGTAGGTGCTGATGTCACTGTGGGAGTCACATCCGTGCCGATAATGGAAGCCCACCGCTTCGGAATAACTAGCACAGATGTTAAAGGCAGAATAGTGGATTTTGTGGAGAAACCCGAAATCCCACAGAGCAACCTGGCATCCATGGGCATTTATGCCTTTAATAAGCAGGCTCTTCTTGATCGACTCAGAGAAGATGCTGCCGAACTTTCTTCACCCCATGACTTCGGCCATGCCATCATTCCCCGTATGATTGAGAGGGATAACGTCTTCGCCTATAGATTCAACGGCTATTGGAGGGACATTGGCAACATCAGGGCATACTATGGAGCAAATATGGAGTTTACTGGCCAAACACCGCTTTTCCGCCTTGATGACAACTGGCCCGTTTTTGCTAGGAAGGATGACACAATACCACGAAAGATTAGCGGCGAAGTAAGGCAAAGCATTATCAGTCCTGGCTGTGTAATCAAAGGACAGGTCCAAAGCTCGGTTTTATCTCCGGGAGTATGGGTCGAGGAAAAAGCTGTGGTGAAAGATTCAGTGATAATGGCCAGCACCTTTGTAGGCAGGCATAGTGTGGTTGATCACTGTATTTTGGATGAACAGGTGAGCATAGGTAAATTTTGCTACATTGGATTTAATGCTGGCTCTGTTCCAGACGATTGGGATATTACGGTGGTGGGTAAGAACACAACGGTCCCACCCTATACTGCGATAGGCCGCGGGTGCAAGATACTGCCTAATGCCGGACCTGCTGACTTTACTACCAGAGCCATTCCTCCAGGCACCGTTGTCTCGCCGCGGAGTATCAGTCAACTAACAAAAATAATGGGGAAAGGAGGTGTATGATGCCAATGACTTAATCTCAGTTGTCCGTCGGCAGTAAAATTTCTGAAAGGAGAAGAAGATATGTATATTAAGGAGTACATGAGCACCAACATTATCACCGTAAGTAGCGACACCCTTATCCACGACGCGGAGAAGACTATGCGGGATAACAAAATACGCCGCCTGCCTGTAGTAGACAAGGGTAAACTAGTGGGTCTGCTAACCAGGCGCAAGTTGAGAGAGGCAAGCCCTTCCCCTGCAACGTCCCTTAGCATCTGGGAAATAAACTATCTGCTGGCAAAAATGAAGGTAAAAGATATCATGGAGAAGAGCCTTTTTACCGTTACCCCAGATACCACAGTGGAACAAGCTGTTAGCGAGGCACAGAAACGAGGGATCGGCACCATACTGGTAGTCGACAAAGATAAACCGGATAGGTTAATAGGCATAGCTACCACCACCGATTTATACAAGCTCACAAGTGAGATATTAGGATTTGGCCAGCCAGGCGCACGTCTTCATATTCTAGAACCCTCTGAGGCCGGGAGCTGCCGTGAAGTTATGGATATTATCAATAAGCATGGAGTGAGAATCCTGTCTATGTTCCACGTTACACCTCCGGGCATCGGCAGGGAGGACTGCATAGTCCACATAGATAGCGAAGATGCGAGCCAAATCATTGAGGAACTCAAGAGCAAAGGGTACCGCGCCCAAATACGGCCCAGGTAGCAAGGCTTAGAGAGCTATGAAAATGCCCTCAAAAACTTCCTATGCTAAGATTTAGCAGGGAGGAAGTCCAACTAACATCCAAGGTGGTATACTCCAGCTTCGAAGGGTGGCGATGAATATCTTAGACAGGAGGCAATAGAATGTACAAGAGAATACTAGTTCCACTGGACGGTTCAGGACTAGCCGAGAGGGCACTCCCTTACGCCGAAGGAGTAGCCATAAGGTTGCATAGCGAAGTGATTTTGCTCACCGTATGTGCACTAGGTGGTTGGTTGGAACGACCGATGAAAGCATATTTGGAAAAGAGGGCAGGGGAACTTTCATCTCTAGGGATAAAAGCAAGTCCGTTAGTTGTCCAGGGCAATGCTGCCGATGAAATTCTAGACTTTGCTGAGAAAAATGACATTGACCTTATTATCATCTCCGCCTACGGACACACTGGCCCCGGCATCTGGCCCCTGGGAAGCATCACCAGCAAAATACTACAAAAGTCATGTATTCCCTTACTCCTGATAAGGTCAAGAGAGTTAGAGGCAGTACTTCGTGAAAAGGAACTGCGAAAAATTCTCGTACCTTTAGACGGTTCGCAGTTTGCCGAGAGCATCGTCCCATACGTAGAGGACTTGACCGAGGGGATAGACAACGAAGTCATTCTAATCAGGGTCACCGAGCAGGCGCAGATTCCTGATGTCGTAAGGTATACGGCGGGATTCGATGGAAAAAAATACGAAGAGGAAATCACGGCCAAGGCAGAGAAGAAAGCAAAGAGCTATTTAAGCAAGAAAGAGAGTGCTTTACGGAACAAAGGTGTGAAAGTCAGCTCAGCATCGCTTTTGGGAATGCCAGCCCAGACCATACTCCAATATGCCGAGGATAACTCCGTTAGCCTTATAGCTTTATCAACTCATGGCTTTTCCGGCATTACCAAGTGGGCCTACGGCAGCGTCGCCTCCAAGATTATAGAGAGCTCCTCAAAGCCAGTCCTGCTGGTGCGACCGCCGCTGCCTTCATTGAACACCTAGTCTATCCCAACGGGGTCACACTACACAGCAAAAATAGTTGGGAACACCCGCTCCTGATAAGGTGATACCAATCCTTGACAATAACTACGAGTTTGCTATTATGCCTTTAGGGAGATAGGAAAATGTTTATTGAGAGCCCAAGATATACAGAGAGGCTTGGTTCAGTGAGAATGAACCACGTACAGAAGGTGATATCCTTAGACTCAGGCTTGAAAAGCGAGTTGCCTCCCCATGGCGCCATGGGGGTAATAAAAATAGATGAGGAGACAATCAAGTCCTTTGAGGACAGGATGGCAATCGTCATCCCAACAAAAGATGAGAAGCTCAAGCTTTTTGAAGGAGTGGTTAGCGGCGTGCCCCATGATTGCCTGGTAATAGTAGTTTCGAATAGCCAAAGGGAAAAAGTCGACAGATTTAGAATGGAAGGAGATGCCCTGGACCAGCTTTGTCGTTTTACGTTTCGCCAGGCCTTAATTTTTCATCAAAAAGACCCTGCTATCGCCAAAGCTGCAATGGAGGCCGGCTATGACGACCTCTTGGACGAAGAGGGGCTGGTGCGTAATGGCAAAAGTGAAGCCATGATAATAGGATTACTCGCGGCCATGGCAGCGGAGAAGGAGTATATTGGCTTTATTGATGCTGATAACTATTTCCCAGGCGCAGTACTGGAGTATGTGAGGAACTATGCTGCCGGCTTCAGCCTGGCGCAGTCTCCCTACAGCATGGTGAGGATATTGTGGCAGTATAAGCCCAAAATCTCGGGGGGGTTATACTTCAGGAAATGGGGAAGGATCTCGGAAGTGACCAACAAATACTTAAATAGCCTGATATCCACCAAAACAGGGTTTGACACCGAAGTCGTAAGAACGGGCAATGCCGGTGAACATGCCATGAGTATAAAGCTGGCGGAGACTTTGCCCTTGGCTTCAGGATATGCTGTGGAACCCCAGGAATTAGTATCTATATTTGAAAACTTTGGTGGCATCCTGCCCACAAAGGACATCAAGGTGATGGAGCAAGGGATAGACATATTCCAAATTGAGACCAGAAACCCCCACCTGCATGAAGACAAAGGAGAGGAGCACCTTAGCAGCATGCTACTATCTTCAATGAGCACCGTTTACCATTCACCTCTCTGTGATGAAGAACTAAAGCAGGCGATTTTAGCTGAGCTAATCAGTCAGGGGATTCTCAAGGAGGGGGAAGAGCCGCCTCCCGTTCATATTAATGCTCCGCTGAAGAAGGTGAAAACCAATAAGTTTGTAGATGCTATACGAAGCGATTTCGATAAATACTACGTGTTACATTAAATTCCATAAATATATTCATATTTTAGAATGAAATCGTATCAGGCTCTATAGATTTACCTGGCCAAATTTTGATTCCCCTCGACAGCTTATTCCCTTTCCCGATTAACACATCATCTCCCAAAACGCAGTCATCCAGAACCTCGCTTTCCTCACCGATAAAACAACGCGAGGCAATCAGACAGTTTCTAAGCTTGGCCCCCTTACCCACTTTACAACCTTGCCATAATATCGCTCCTTCCACTACAGCGCCTTCTTCCACGCGACATCCTGTCCCCAAGACAGCAGGTCCCCTTATTATAGAATCCCTATCGATAAAACAATCTCCGCCGATTATTACTGGCCTCGCTATCTGGGCTGAAGAATGAACAAAACTTTCGCCTTCAAATTCAGTACCTTCGTGGCCCATATGGCGGTGGAGCAAATCGCGCTGTAATCCCAAATATTTGTCTGGAGTGCCTATGTCAATCCAGTAATCCTGGGATGGATAGCTATATATGGCCTGTCCTTTCTCCAAAAGCGGTGGAAAAACATCACGCTCAAACATGGAGAAGCTGTTGGGAGTAATATAACTCAGAATATCGGGAGCCAAGATATAAATACCAGCGTTAATCATGTTAGTAGTCACCTTGTCCCAACTTGGCTTTTCAATAAAACGTTCGACCCTGCCCTCGCTATCTGTCTCCACTACTCCATAAATAGTAGGGTCTTCTACAGGTGTCAAAGCTAAGCTGGCTATAGCTTTCCTTTCACGGTGTAGCCGCATCATCGCACTCAAATCGATATCAGTGAAAATATCCCCGTTGAAAACGATGAAGAAATCGTCTAGAAACCCTTCGGCGTTTTTCACTGCTCCTGCCGTTCCCATGGGAAAATTCTCTATTGAGTAAACTATTCTCACACCGAGCTTGCTGCCATCGTCGAAATAATCCTGGATCAGCTCGGGTGACTTTCCGACAGCGATAATTATGTCAACAATATTGTGCTTCTTGAGATAGCCGACGAGGTGTTCCAAGAAAGGACGATTTAATACAGGAACCATTATTTTGGGAGTATTACAAGTAAGAGGACGTAGCCTTGTCGCTTCCCCACCAGCCAGAATAACAGCCTTCATCCCAAGTAAATTTACCTTACACCAAGCACTTACGTCAATCGCCCGACACAGTTTGTGGTTTTGTCTCCATAATCCAGCTAACCAGCCAGGGTTTGCTTTAACTCCCTTGCTGTGTTACTTTTCCGCTATCAAATTAAGGAGGGAAGATGGAGCTGACGATTAATAAAACGAAACTAGCTATTATCCAGGGGGATATCACCAAGCAGGCTACCGATGCCATCGTTAACGCCGCCAACCCCAGCTTAATGGGAGGCGGTGGGGTAGACGGGGCAATACACCGGGCCGGGGGGCCAGCTATATTAGAGGAATGCAAGAAAATCGTGGCCAAGCAAGGCAGATTGCCCACAGGCAAAGCTGTAATCAGCACAGGAGGAAATCTCAAGGCACAGTATGTGATACATACTGTCGGCCCCATCTGGCATGGCGGCAACGGAAACGAATCCGAGCTTCTGAAAAGCGCCTATTTCGAGTGCCTAAAACTAGCCACCGAGAACAAATTGGCCAGCATCTCCTTCCCTTCCATAAGCACCGGTGCTTATGGCTATCCTGTAAATGAAGCAGCAAGGATAGCAGCAACCACCGTATCCTCATTTCTCAAGGAGCAGACTACATCCCTTAAAGAAGTAGTATTTGTTCTCTTTGATTCCAGAACCTACGAAAGCTATAGCTCCGCCTTCCAAGAGGTGCCAGGTAAGTCTAAGGGCTGAAAAGGGCAGTGACATCTAAGAAGCCCCCGGAACTTGCCTCGCATAGGATTATACACACGTCATTTTGTCGACGCGAACCATAACCTAGCTTGTCGACTTATCCCCCTGCAACATGACCCTCGGTGCTATAATTAGATTGTATTGACACTGGCCTTTGCAGCAAAGCCAGGCACACAAGTACTTCTGAGGAATAGTCGCTATAAGTAAGTTTGTGGTATTTTCTGGTGCGGGAGCAATATAGCCTGGAAGGATATGTGGGCCGGAGTTCCCAGCACGGCTCAGGACTTTTGATTGCGAACAGCCGGCGGAAAGGAGGCTGAAGTGACTTTGTCAAAAGCTTTCGTTTGGGGTGCAGGGGCAAGCTCGTATCAGATAGAAGGCGCCGCACATGAAGATGGAAAGGGACCTTCCATATGGGACACGTTCTGCCAGAAAGCGGGAACCATCTGGAACAATCAATCCGGTGACATCGCATGTGATCATTACCACAGATATGAAGAGGATGTGAGCTTGATGAAACAAGTCAGTCTACATGCATATAGACTGTCCATCTCCTGGCCCCGCGTCATCCCGGAGGGAACCGGGGCTCTGAATCCAAAAGGACTCGAATTTTACGATAAGCTGATTGATGAACTCCTGGCAGCCGACATTTCCCCTTACATCACACTCTTTCACTGGGACTACCCTTACGAACTTTATTGCTGCGGTGGCTGGCTGAACCGGGACAGCTCTGACTGGTTCGCGGAATATGCCAGGGTGGTAGTCGATAAGCTCTCGGACAGGGTCAAATACTGGATAACACTCAATGAGCCACAGTGTTTCATTGGTCTGGGCCACCAGTTCGGATTCCACGCGCCAGGAGACAAGCTGGAATTTGCCCAGGTGTTGACGGCAGCTCACAACGCACTGCTGGCTCACGGCAAGGCCGTACAGACGATTCGCGCATATTCCAAGCTTGAATCCCAGATAGGTCTGGCACCTGTAGGGATTGTCAACATACCAGCGACGGAGAGCTTCGGGGATGTCGAAGCTGCCAGGCAAGCCATGTTCTCCGTGACCGACAAGAATTGCTGGAACAATACGTGGTGGGCCGACCCTGTGTTCTTCGGCCAATATCCCGAAGATGGCCTGAAGCTGTTCGGTGCTGATGTTCCTACAATCGAGGATAAAGACATGAAGACGATTAGCCAGCCCCTGGATTTCTTCGGAGTGAACATTTACTTCGGCCAGAGGACCCGTGCCGGCAAAGACGGCCAGCCGGAGCTTGTGCCGCCTCCCATCGGTCATGCTGCGACGGCGTTTGGGTTTTCGGTATCACCGGAGGCGCTTTACTGGGGCCCAAGGTCCTACTGGGAGAGATACAAACTCCCCATTATCATCACAGAAAACGGCATGTCCAACGTTGATTGGGTTTCTCTGGACAGCAAGGTTCATGACCCTCAACGGATTGATTTTCTCCACCGCTACCTTCTGGAGTTACAAAAGGCGTGTAGAGACGGTGTAGAGGTTCGCGGTTACTTCCAGTGGTCAATTCTGGATAACTTCGAATGGACGCAAGGCTACAAAGAGCGCTTTGGACTTATCTATGTGGATTACCCAACACAGAAGAGGACGCTCAAGGATTCCGCACACTGGTACAAAGAGGTCATTGCCTCTAACGGAGCAATTCTCGATAAGCTATAGCAACAATCGAGACGAACCCTGCCTGGTCCACGATGTCAACGTTCTGCTTCTCAAGAGGTGACAGGTAAGCCTAAGGCCTGAAAAGGGCAGAAATATCCAAAATCCCCTTGGAATTTGCCTCGCTTGAGCTCGCACAATTCGGCATGTTGTTGCATACATATGCTCTCGACCTTTCCTCTGGTAAGAGTCTATATTGAGAAATACATACTTAAATGATTTGATTCTCAATCCCATTGGTTACGCCCAATTTGCTTAGTAGGTCCATACGGAGAGTCTGAGTGTATAGATTGGCGCACGTGATATAATCTAGATGACAGATGGAGTTGAAAGCTGCTAGCAGATGATGGCTCTAGTTAACAAGAGGAGTTATTGAAACCGAGGAGCTTTAGTTTTTAAACGATAGTATTGGGTTGTTCGAGGGATATTAGATATGGCATCCCAAGATTTTGTTGATTTAATGACAAAACTACATGAGGAAAGATACAATATCCTCTCGATAAAGATAAATGCTGAAAGGGTAGGTGATAGTTTTCCGACAGTTGCCACTATTGCCTTAGGAAAGGGTGGGTCACAGATAACCCTACAATCGAGTGAACTAGACTTCGTCAGGTATTTGGTTGAGCTTAGAGGCGTGGTTGATACAGATGGTGAATATAGATTCAGGCGACTAAAAGACCCAAATCAATACCTGATTGATGCAGAGCATTTAATTGATAAGAACCATGGCAAGCTGAAAGAAGCTGCTAAGGAGATAATATCGGGGGAGTTTATATTCACATATGACGCACCCAAACTCATAGATGAATTACTGAGAAGCGAAAGGAACATAATTAATGAGCAATTCTTACCGTTGAAGAGGGATTATCACTATATCCTAGCACATGCTCTTCTAATCTCACAGGAAATGCTCAAAGAACACAAAAGATTAACACACAAATATCCTGAGGCAGAAAGGCTCATCAGGGCAGTAGGTACAATTTTGAAGAGTTTTCGGCCTACAGGCAATGCAATAAAGGATTATAAGTTCTACAGGAGTTACCTTAACTTTGATATTGACGAGCTATCGGAAAGAATGTCAACCGAACTTCCAGTGGCAGATGATACCATAAAGGATTTCATTCGACGTGGCAAGATAGACGCAGATATAGCTATTCCTAAAATGATGGACATATACGGGCGGTTTATGGAACTTTCGGCACCTGTGATAAACCTCATAAGGGTAGGATTAGAGCTTAAGAGAGGCAATTCATTACCCGATGGGGATTATAAACTTGGACAAAATATAAGAATTCTCAGGTCTGATCAAGATTATGGGCCATTCTTTGTTTGTCTAGACGAACAAATTAGACACGCGGATGCTCATGCCTCCAGACGTATAGACAAAGCAACTCGCAAAGTCTATCTGATAGATGCACGATGGGGTAGGGAACAAATTGTAGGCAGCTATACATTTGACGAGTTAGCAGACATGATAAACCTTATGCAAAATCAGTTTTTCCCAGCAATCTTCCCCACGCTCATACTTTTTGACATTACAACATTGGACATTCTCTTGAAAAGCCGTGAATACAAACACTTGCTCCTAGCAATCAGCAACATCTAGCCATAGGATACGAAAAGCCAAAAGGTTCAACAGAAAAGTGAAGGGCTAGAAGCCTATGGAACAGATGCACTCCCTACCGCCAGGGGGGGAGAATTAGAAGGAATTTCGCGATTAACCAGCATCACCGCAGCATAGCTACATAGCTGTTCAGGGGCACACCAAGTGATTCCGCCACAGGTTGGCACTTGGCCTTAAGACAATAGAAGACCTTCCATTCAGGGGAAAGCTTGGATAAAGCCTCGTAGTGCCCCATTCCCTTGGCGAATATAAGGTCCGCTGACTCAAATTCTTGTTTGAACTGGGCTGAAGCCAGTGAAAAAACTATTCCTGGCGAGGCTACACCCGTGGTCATAACTCTTCCAAACTCGCCTTCCAGGCCAGCCTCCCTGATATCTTCCAGAGTAACATCGCCTTGAACAGGCAGTGATATCCAGAACCCCCTCGAATTTGTCCCATTCGAGATTGCACAAACCGTCACTTCGTTGGGTGATTACGGCTATTAGCAGCGAAGCCTGAGCCCAGACTTTGACGGATTAACCTTTCACAGCTACAGTAATATATTTGAGAATTCTCCTTCAGCTCATTCGACATATCCTGCAAAATAATCTTTGACATCAGCTTGTGAGACGTGCACATAATAAGTGTTTATAAATGAAGCGGCAACTATTTGTAGTCTTAAACCTCTCATTAGTTTCCAGCTTTGTTATACTGGGTATTAGTATCATTTCACCTGTTCTTCCTCAGTATGCACTTTCATTCTCTATTCCCGTAGCGCTTGTCGGATGGGCAGTATCATCGTTTGCCCTGGCCCGTATGGTGATGGACATACCCGCCGGCTTTCTCGCAGATCGTTTCGGTAAAAAAAGAAACATGGTATTCGGGTTAATATTGGTAATCTCGGCGTCAATCGTAGCTGGCACAGCTAACAACTATGCTTGGCTAATCTCAGCACGTATTGTTGAAGGTATAGGTTCCGCGCTCTACATAACTTCGGCAACAACTTGGGTTGCGCAAGTAACTGCTGGCGAGGCCAGGGGCCGATACATGTCGCTGTATACGGGACTCATATTCGCGGGTACTGCTTTTGGGCCTACTATCGGCGGCTATACCGCTGTTCACTTTGGCCTTAGCGCGCCCTTTTTTGCATATGCTGTGTTTGCCTTAATTGGTCTAATAGCCACATTAGCTTTGAAGGAGACAGCAGACTCTTCACAGGCAACACAGTCAAAAATGCGAATGAAGGATGTTCCCAGTGTCCTATTGAATGGCCCATTCCTTCTTGTGAACTGCTCGGTTTTGGCACTTTTTTTCCTAAGAGCCGGTGTTCGTTCGACGCTTTTCCCACTCTACGCCTCTCTTAACCTGGGCTTGTCCGAGGAGAAAATTGGAATACTGCTGACGGTGGCGGCCATTGCTACCGCTGTATGCACTTTTCCTTCTGGTTGGCTCTCAGACAAGGTCGGGAGAAAAAAACCTATAATGAGCTGCCTCTTCTTGAGTGGTATTGCTGTGTTATTGATCCCATTTCAGGGAAGCTATAGCAGCCTCATCGGAATCATGGCTTTCTATGGTTTAGCCACCGGTCTTCAAGGTTCCATCGCGGCTTGGCCTGCTGATGTTGCACCCGAAGGTAAACTGGGCACATCTATGGGAGTCTACCGTATTATGGGGGATATCGGAATGGTTCTTGGTCCAATAACTGTAACTTATGTAGCTGACCACACAGGGCACTTAACGGTAACATTTATGCCCTTTTTGATACCAGCACTCCTTGCCTTTATAGTGGGTGTACTAATGATATGGGCTAAGGACCCGGCCGCTAAAAAATTTAGAAGAGTTCACAATTCAGCAAAATAGGCATACCTCAAGTCGGCACATTTAGCCACTTTGTGCAGCCAATCCCTCGGATTACTTTTTATCAAACGCTGTTTGGCTGACGAGTGCATGTCGTAGAGCAGTGGAAGTCAGCAGCTACCATCACTTCTTGCTTACGAGTTTCATCAACTCTTCAGTTTCAATTACTGGAATAACCTCCATTTTTGCGATGTCATTCCAAACTGCGCCCGCTACAGCCATAGCCTTAGGGTCATCCGCATCAATCAACCTAAAAGCCCGACCTCCTGCAGTGGCACTCCAGTTACCAATAGGTTTACCTCCTTTGCTTGAGGTTACTGTCCCCTTTTCTGCAAACCTCTTAATAAGTACGTCCGTTTTCTCAGGCTCCCAGCTAAGAATGGTCATGAATAGCATTTTATTTCCTCCTTTCTCCTATAATAGGTTTATATGCTATTGCCAAAACCTACATGCACCCTAGCATGAGTCTAATCCTTGCTCCGAAACGAGTCAACGCCCAAAATGGAGAGGAATCCGCGCCGGCGCAGCTATTATGGCGAGTCATCGCACTTTTTCGCTAGAGTTGTTAGGTAATTGAAGGAAAAGCCAAAAGGTTCAACAGGAAAATGAAGGGTTAGCAATCTATAGAACAGATGCACTCCCTTTCACCAGGGGGAAGAATTAGAAAGCGTTTCGCGGTTAACCAGCATCACCACAGCATAGCTACATAGCTGTTCAGGGGCACGTCAAGGGATTCCGCCACAGGTTGGCATTTAGCCTTAAGGCAATAGAAGATCTTCCCTTCCGGGGAAAGCTCGGATAAAGCTTCATAGTGCCCCATTCCCTTGGCGAATATAAGGCCTGCTGACTCAAATTCTCCCTTGAACCGGGCTGAAGCCAGGGAAAAAACTATTCCCGGCGAGGCTACACCCGTGGTCATAACTCTTCCAAACTCGCCTTCCAGGCCAGCCTCCCTGATATCTTCCAGAGTAACGTCGTTCTGAACAGGCGAGGGCTTGACCACATAGATAACTTGGGCAAATTGTTTCATCCACTTAACCAGAGGCAGGTCGAAATAGATTTCGCCAGCGTTATCAGCCAGATATAGAACTTTGCCCGCTTCCCTTAGCCTTGCTTCAAATTGCTCCGAGTCATCCACAGCAAAGCTTACAGAGTTCCTGATATCCTCCCTAATAGAACCAGGCTCCCTGAAGAAATCGATAGCATTCGCTGCCGCGGCCAGCTTAAGATAACCCCGAAGGTCATCCCCGTACCGGGACCTTAGCCCAAGATATAGTTCCCTGGCGAGCGTCATCTCCCTTTCCTTCATTGCTTTGTAAGGGTCAGGATTGTGGGCCACTTCTTTTACCACCTTGTGAATCTTGGTGGCAATCACGATAGATAACTTGCTATAAGAGAACTCTTCATCTAATATCTTCATCGCTTCTTCTGTTGCCCTTTGCTTCAGCGAAACATCATCCGTGGCCAGGTCAGCAGCCTGGTAAATTAACCCTCTCAGGCACTCATAACAATCCGGCGCCAGTTTCATTCCAACTCCCTTAACTCAAATTTGAGCAGCTTCCGCCGCTGTATTATAATAATATTGGCTATGTTTGAGAAACTGGAACTAATACAAAAGCGCTATGACGAGCTAAGCCAACTCCTGGCTCAAGCAGAGATTGCCAGTGATCCCAGGCGGCTTCAAGAGCTGGGCAAGGAGAAGGCTGAGCTCGAAGATATTGTTGACAAATACCAGGAATATAAGGGCAAGGGAAAAGAGCTGGTTGAACTTGAAGCTCTACTTGATTCCCATGCCGAAGCAGAAATGACGGCTTTAATCAAGGAGGAGATAAGCAAACTCAAACAACAGCAAGATGACCTCCTTCGCCGACTCAAGCTCTCTCTGATACCCAAAGACTCCAACGATGATAGAGATGTCATTGTCGAAATAAGAGCCGGTGCCGGTGGGGAGGAGGCAAGCCTCTTTGCCGCAGACTTATTCCGCATGTACAGCCGATACGCCCAGGCCAAGGGCTGGCAGGTAGGGATAATCGATAGCAGTCAAAGTGAAATCGGCGGGTTCAAGGAGCTAATATTCGAAATCAAAGGTAAAGGCGCTTTCAGCCGTCTCAAGCACGAGCGCGGTGTCCACCGGGTGCAGAGGGTACCAATCACCGAAGCCTCGGGACGACTTCATACCTCGACAGCTACGGTAGCAGTCCTGCCTGAAGCGGAAGAGATTGAGCTAAACATCAATCCTGATGACCTCAAAATGGAATTTTTCCACAGCCGGGGCGCCGGAGGACAAAATGTAAATAAGGTGACTACGGCGGTTCGGATTACGCACTTACCCACAGGCATCATGGCCGCCTGCCAGGATGAAAGGTCTCAAATAAGAAACAGGATGAAGGCTATGGCGGTGCTTCGGGCCAGGCTGCTTGACCTGGAACAACAGAAACAATTTGAAAGCATAGACAAGGAGCGGCGGAGGCAAGTAGGCAGCGGCCAACGGGCGGAAAAGATTCGCACCTACAACTTCCCCCAGAACCGGGTTACCGACCACAGAATCAGCTCAAGTTTTCACAACCTGCAGCAGATTTTAGATTGAGAGCTGGACGAAATCATTGACGCCCTGTCCAGCAAAGAGCAGGTCGAACAATTAGAAGCGGCCTTTACATGATTTTAAGCGAAGCCTTACAATCGGCTACCCAAACATTTCTCGGGGCAAGAATTGCTGACCCCTTCATTGAAGCCGAGCTTTTGCTAGGCCATGTCCTGAGAATGTCTAAAACACAGCTTCACACAAAGCCGGAGAGAGGCTTAAGTTCAGCAGAAACAGAGCATCTAAGGCGTCTTGTCCAGCGTCGCCTTAATCACGAGCCTAGTGCGTATATTTTAGGGCACTGCGAATTTTACGGAATCGACTTCCATATTAATTATCACACTTTCATTCCCCGGCCGGAAACAGAACTTCTGGTGGAAAAAGCTGTGGAGCTTGCCCACCACATTTCCCACCCTAAAAATCAAATCACCATAGCCGACATCGGCACAGGCTGCGGAGCTATTGCCATCAGCCTTGCCTTAGCATTACCACAAGCCAAAATTTATGCCACGGATATTGCAGCTTCGGCTCTACAAATAGCCGAGATAAATTGCCGGCGCCACACGGTTACCGGTCAGGTCGAACTTTTGCAGGGGAATTTGCTTGAGCCTCTGCCGCAACCCGTAGATATGATAGTAGCCAACTTACCTTATATCAGAACTTGTGAATTTAAGGATTTGAGCCCAGAGATAATAAATTTTGAGCCAACGATAGCCCTGGCCGGTGGCAAAAATGGCCTGGACACGATACGACAAATGCTGGAACAAATGCCGGGAAAACTTGATTATGGAGCCTGTCTCCTTTTGGAAATAGGACAAGGACAAGGCGAAATAGCGACTTCGGTAATAAATAGCTATTTCCCACAGGCCAGTATCGAGCTGATTTCCGACCTAGGCGGTATCGACAGGGTGGTGAAGGTCATATTATGGGAAGGTGGGAGATGATAGAAGAGATAGAACGGTTGGCCCAGCTTATCATAGAGTCCAAAAAGACCGTCGTGTTTACTGGCGCCGGGATAAGCACTGAGTCCGGTATACCCGATTTCCGCAGCCCGGGAGGAATCTGGAGCAAATATGACCCTGAGAACTTTACCATTCAGAAGTTCCTCAGCAGCCCGGCGGCTCGCAGAGCTCTTTGGAAGATGTCCGCTGAAAGTGGACTTCTTACCGAAGCCGAGCCAAATCCCGCCCATTACGCCATCGCCGAACTCTACCAATTGGGCAAATTAGATTGTGTCATTACTCAGAATGTCGATAACCTACATCAAAAGGCCGGAGTCCCTGAAGATAAGGTGTTTGAGCTTCATGGTAATATGCGGTGGGTGGTGTGCTTAAGCTGCCGTAAACGCCTTCCCCTGTCAGAAGTACTGCAGAAAATAGGTGAGGGAGTCGAAGTTCCCGATTGCCCCGATTGTCAGGGCATCCTGAAGCCAGATGGAGTGTTCTTCGGTGAAGCACTACCAC
>DAOUMB010000135.1:0-8826 GCA_034414335.1 Dehalococcoidia bacterium | reverse complement strand
GGTGCAAGCCGTGCTTATCGGTGCCCCCAATATACATTCCTGGGCGTAAGCGTACGGCTTTGATTTCATCTAAAATCTGGATATCTTTGGCGGTATATTCCCGGTTTACGTGATTATCCATGTCATTCTGGGGCGTAGTGCAAGATTGTAAATAATGGCAGGAAACAATTTAGGCTTGTGGTCGATGGTAACGGCACTAAATATATTATAGCATATTCGGCATTGCAGGTGTTAATCTTGCCCCTGTTTAAGCATTCTGGCTATGTCAGCTAAAGGAATATTTTTCTGTCCTCCGCTCCTCATATCTCGCAATATTACATTCTGTTTTGTGATCTCTTGTTGGCCGAGGATAAGGGCATAAGTACTGCCTAAGGAGTTAGCCTGTCTCATCTGCCCTTTTAGGCTTTTATCACCTGTGGCCATGATAATAGCAATTCCAGATTTGCGTAACTCCGAGGAAATCTTCATCGCTTCAATCTTGGCTTCTTTCCCCAGGTAGGCGACAAAAGCAACAGGCTTAGGCAATGCAGGAATATCTAAATTTTTCCCCTTTAAATTTAATATTATTCTTTCCAGCCCGGCAGCAAAGCCCACTGCGGGAGTTGGTTTTCCTCCTAGTGCCTCGATGAGATCATCATAGCGACCACCTCCGCCAAGCGTGCTTTGTCCTCCCTGTTCTTGAGGTTCCACCTCGAACACTGTCCTGGTGTAATAATCCAGGCCACGAACCAATCTAGGGCTCAATTGAAAAGGGATACTCAATGCCCCTAAGTATTCTTGAACGCTTTGGAAGTGCAGCTTGCATTCAGGACATAGATAATCTGTTATTTTCGGTGCAGTCTTAGCTATCTCCTGGCAAGAAGCTTGCTTACAATCAAGCAGGCGCAGCGGGTTTTTGGCCAGCCTGACTTTGCAATCAGGGCAAAGACGGCCTGTATAATTTGAATAATGTTGCTTTAGTACTTCTAAATAGCCGGGTCGGCAAAGTTTACAGCCGATGCTGTTGAGCTGAATGGCAACCCCGGAGAGCCCTAAGGAGAGGAAGAATTGCCAGGTCATTTCTATTACTTCGGCATCGAGGACAGGGTCGGCCTCACCCAGAGCCTCAAAGCCAAATTGGTGATGCTGACGATACCTTCCAGCTTGGGGACGCTCATATCTGAAGGCTGGTCCAATATAATAAAGCTTCACGGGTTGAGGAGAATTAAACAATCCATGCTCTAGATAAGCTCGGCAAACTGGCGCTGTTCCCTCTGCCCTCAAAGCCAGTTCTTGTCCACTTTTATCTTTGAAGATATACATTTCCTTATCGACGATGTCTGTCCCCCCGGCTACAGTTTGAGTGAAAAGCTGGGCATCTTCGAATATCGGTGTGCTCAATGCTTGGTAACCATAGAGCTGGCATAAGAAAGCAGCCTTTTCCTCTACGTATTTCCAGTAGGCGTGCTCTTGCGGCAGGATATCGGATGTTCCGCGGGGTGCTTTGTACAAAGAAGTCCTCCTTGTCTGTCTTTTAGTTTACCATATTTATCAATTTGCTTTACTTTTGCCATTGCAGTATTATGAATTCAATGGAAGCTAATGCGCTGATAGAAAAGGTTAGCGATTACCTGCCTGATGACAAGGTAGCTGTGGTTAGAGCAGCTTATGAATTCGCTTCGCGAGCTCACCAAGGGCAACTGCGTAAAACGGGGGAGCCTTATTTAGAACATCCTTTAGATACAGCTATGGCTTTGGTTGACTTTCACCTTGATGCTGATACCATAGCTGCTGCCTTGTTGCACGATGTCCCCGAAGATTGTGGCGTATCATTAGGTGAAATCGAGGCCAACTTTGGTCCACAAATAGCTAAACTGGTAGACGGAGTTACGAAACTGAACAAGCTCACAAGTCGAACTCGAACGGGAGAAACAAAGTCGAAGGTTCAGGCGGAAAACTTACGTAAAATGCTCCTGGCTACGGCAGAAGACCTGCGGGTGGTTCTTATCAAATTGGCAGACAGGTTACATAATATGCGCACACTAGGAGCTTTGCCCGCGGAGAAACGGCGTGCCATTGCTCAAGAGACCTTGGACATATATGCTCCGTTAGCGCACCGTTTAGGTGTGAGGAAGGCGAAATGGCAATTGGAGGATTTAGCTTTTCGCTATCTGGAGCCGCGTTTATACCATAGAATTGCTCGCTTAGTAGCAGGAAAGCGAGCCGAGAGGGAAGGCTTCATAACCGAGGTTAGTCAGCAACTATGCCAGGAATTAGACAAGGCCGATATAAGAGCTAAAGTCTCTGGCAGGCCGAAACATATTTACAGTATATATCAAAAGATGGGCAAGTATGATGCGCAAGGCAAGGATTTTGGTGATATTCATGACCTTTACGCCTTGCGAGTGTTGGTGAACTCAGTTTCAGATTGCTATAAAGCATTAGGTGTAATTCATAATCTTTGGCGTCCTGTACCGGAGGAGTTCGACGATTTCATTGCGAACCCCAAGGATAATGGCTATCAGGCTTTGCATACTACGGTAATGTGTCAAGGTACAACACCGCTGGAAATACAGATTCGGACCCACGATATGCATCGAGTCAACGAATATGGAGTGGCTGCTCACTGGCTCTACAAAGAAGGGAAAGCAGGGGAGCATCTTGACAATGAAATGGCTTGGCTGCGGCAGCTTGGTGATTGGAGGGAGGAACTTGATAGCGAGGAATTTCTGGAATCTGTTAAGACCGATGTTCTTGCGGACCGAGTATTTGTCTACACTCCTAAAGGGGAGATAAAAGAATTGCCGAGGGGCGCTACTCCTCTGGATTTTGCCTTCCGAATTCATACGGACTTGGGCTATAGATGTATCGGAGCGAAAGTGAATGGAAGGCTTGAACCCTTGAATTATGCTCTTAAGAACGGCGATGTGGTGGAGATTATGGCCAGCAGGGGAGATAAAGGCCCTAGCTTGGACTGGCTCAACCCTGAGCTTGGCTATCTTAGGACATCCCACGCACGAAGCAAGGTACGCCAGTGGTTTAAAAAACAAGAGCGAAGCCAATGTATTGAAACTGGCAAGCAGATTTGGGATAGAGAGCTTAAGAGGTTAGGCATCGGTTTACCCAGTGTTGACAAAGTAGCGCATCTACTTGACTACGACGATGCAGATGACCTTTTTGCTGCCCTGGGCAGTGGCAGCATCAATTCTTCTCAAGTAGCGCTTAAATTAAGTGGAGACATGGAGCCTGCTGGAGAAGGAGTTGAAATTCTGCCTCCGCGGAAGGTCAGTCCCATTAGTATTAATGTGTTGGGTGTGGGTGACTTGCTTACTCGTTTAGCTAATTGTTGTCATCCCTTGCCTGGGGATAAGATTATTGGTTATATTACTCAAGGCCGGGGTATCACTGTGCACCGGAGGGATTGCCCTAATATCATCCATGAGGAGGAGAAGGAAAGGTTAATCAAGGTTGAATGGGGCGACGTGGCGCAGGTTTATCCTGTGATGATTCAAGTTGATGCTTGGGATAGAGTTGGTCTTATTCGGGATATTAGTGCTATTATAGCTGAAGAGGGGGTAAACCTCAGCGAGGTAAGCATGACCGATCACCATGAAGATATTACCACACTGTATTTTACCTTGGAGGTGAAGAGTGCTGCTCAGCTAAGTAGAATAATGTCAAGAATTTGTTCGGTGTGGAACGTAATAAGTGCAGTGAGAAAAGGGGGATAAGTGCCAAACAGTAAGCAGGGCAACAAGGTAGCCAGGACAGCAGAGAGAAAGCGGGTACGGAACCGCTCAGCGCGCAGTACCGTCAAGACCCTTATACTTAAGGCGAAAAGCTCAACTGATGCCGGGGAAGAAGCGGCATATGAGAAAACAGTGATGGCAATAAGTGGTATAGACAAAGCGGTGAAAAAAGGGGTTATTCACAGGAATAAAGCTGCCAGGCTCAAATCCCGGTTAATGAAAAATTTGAATAAGGGGCAGTGAGTAATTAGCTGGTAACTGATGGCTATTAAGTCGCTTTCGCCAAAGCAAGAACGAATCATCAACTTTATCACGGAGTTTTTGCATGATAGAGGTTATCCTCCCACTATCAGAGACATAGCTGCTGGGTGTGGGATAAGCTCTACCTCGGTGGTAACTTATAATCTGAATAAATTAGAACAAGCGGGATATATCCGCCGCCACAGTGATATATCTCGGGGGATTGAGTTGAACAGGGATAAGAAAGGGGGAAAGCTTGCGTATATTCCTATAGTGGGGGTAATAGCTGCTGGTGAGCCTATTCCGGTGCCTGCTTCCGATACAGGAAATGTTATTCCCACTGAGGGATTGGAAGTAAGCGAGGAGTTACTTCGTGGCAAGCAAGATATCTATGCCCTTCGAGTAAAAGGCAATTCCATGTTAGATGCTTTGATAGGAGATGGGGACATAGTCTTAATGGATCATGTGAGCAATGTAGAGAATGGCGATATGGTGGCGGTCTGGCTTAAGGGGGAGCAAGAGGTCACACTTAAGAAGTTTTTCGCTGAGCCAAATCGCATCCGCCTGGAGCCTGCAAATAGTCAGATAAAACCCATTTATACTTCTCCAGATAACGTCGAGATTCAGGGGAAGGTGGTGGCTGTAATCCGGCGTGTGCAATAGTGGGTAAGAAATGCTGTACCAATTCCAAGCGGTAGGGCAAGCTCTCTTTACTCAAGGCTTGGTTACCCCCCAGGGAGGTAACCTCAGCATCAAGCTTGGAGAACATCTACTCATCACTCATCGCGGCAGCACGTTGGGCTCCATTCAAGAAGCGGATTTGGTGGAGACGGGGATAAGTAAGAACGATCGGGCTACGCCCCTGGCTTCAAAGGAGCTTAAAGTTCATCGCTGTATCTACAAAAACACTTCGGCGTTGGCAGTGGTTCATGCCCATCCTCCTTACGCTGTTGCCTTATCGTTCACGGAGAAGGAGATTGTGCCCTGCGATGTAGAGGGGCAAGCTTTGTTGTCCAAGGTGCCTATCTTAAGTACAGAAGGAGTGGTGGAACTTAGGGAAATTGCCGATGAGATAGCCAGGCTACTGAGAGAGCATAAGGTGGTTCTGGTGCGGGGTCATGGAAGCTTTGCTATCAGCCAGTTGTTAGAGGAAGCCTATTACTTTACTGCTGTCTTGGAGCAGAGCTGCCGCCTCCTTTACCTGCTCAAGGCTTTAAGGGTGAATCCTGGGGCAAACACTGTCTAAGAATTCTCTTATGCCTTTACTGGTTTTGGGGAAACCAGGTAATACCATTCAGCGTATTTGGGATTTCTCCCCAGCATTACCTCTGAGAAGAACTTTTGTAATTTAGCGGTCGTTTTGCCAATCCCGCCCGTGCCTATAGGGCGATGGTCGATTTCCAATATAGGCGCAATATTGGCTGCAGTCCCGGTAAAGAAGCATTCTTCAGCCACATAAAGTTCGCTTCTATCAACTTGTCTCTCAATTGTATCTATGCCTAACTCATTTTTAGCTAATTTTATGATCGTGTCCCGGGTGATGCCCATTAGAATGTTGTCGGATGAAGGAGGAGTTATCAGTTTCCCTCCCGAAAGGAGGAAGATATTTTCACCGCTGCCTTCGGAGACATGTCCATCGTGAGTTAGCAGTATGGCTTCATCAAAGCCAGTTTCCCAGGCCTCGGTGTTAGCCAGAGCGCTGTTTACATAAATGCCACAAATCTTGCCCCGAGGTGGAATCATGGTGTCATCCACACGACGCCACGACGAGGTGCAGCAGCGAACACCATTTTCTATATCAAGGTAGGGGGGAAGCGTGGTCACGATAATCAAGAAATCATCCTCCAGCTTGTGGAGACGGACCCCCACAGTTTCGGAGCTTTTATAGGCCAAAGGGCGGATATATACATCTTCTTGGTAGCCGCTTCTTTCCAGAAGCTCCCCGGTCAATCGACAAAGCTCATCAACAGAGTAGGAGAGATTGATTTTTAGAATGCGACAACCGTCAAGCATGCGTTTATAGTGGTCTTGGATTCTAAAAAGGCAAAATCTCTCTTGCTCATTATCCCAGTTACCACGAATGCCCTCAAAACAGGCGGTGCCATAGTGGAGGGCGTGGGTCAGGACTCCGATTTTGGCTTCAGATAGTGGCATAAATTGTTTGTGGAAAAAGGCATAAGGTGGCATGCTTTCCTCCTTCTTAACTAAGAGATGAATTTAAACAATTATACTTTGTATTTTAAGCTCAAAACAAGCCTCTGCACCTCCCTCTCATTCTGGCCGCAGGTGAAGAATATCAGTCAAGGACTGGCGCTTGAGGAGGTGGTTAGCTGCTCTCAGAAGAGATGCCGTTGCCTGTTTTTATCGCTACCGAGCCGTATTTCTTTCGAATTTTGTCTATAGCTTTGTCCAAGCGCTCCGGCTTTTCTATTCCGGAATCAAACATAGGGAGTTGTTTCTCCTTGCCAATCAGGCTTGATATTCTAATACCTATGAGCCGTACTGGTTTTTCTTGTTGAGCCAGGGCTTTATTTAAGAGCTGCAGAGCTGTGGCAAAGATAACTTGGTTAGCGTTGCTGGCCTTTTTTAAGGTAACCTGGCGGGTGATTGTCTCAAAGTCGGCATACCTCAGCCTTATAGCTACAGATCTTGTCCTTTTATTCTGGCTGCGCAATTCCTGGCAAACTTCTTGGCATAGCTGGTGAAGGTTAGTCTTAAGGAAATGAGGGTCTAAGGTATCACGGGCAAAGGTGGTCTGCTGGCTAATAGATTTAGCTTCGCCTGCTGTCTCTACCCTTCGGTCATCTATCCCCCTGGCATAGCTATGGATTGCCGTGCCAGGCGTTCCGAGACGTCTTTTTACCATGTCTAAAGGAAGCGAGGCCAATTCTCCTATTGTGGTTATACCCATCTCTTTTAATGCCTGCTCTGTTTTTTTGCCTACTCCGGGTAATTTATCTACGGGGAGTGGATTGAGGAAGGCCTGTTCCTCTCCCGGGACTATTTCCAGTAGTCCATCGGGCTTACAGAGGTCTGAGGCAATTTTTGCCACTACTTTGCATCCGCCTATGCCCACTGAAGCTGTGAGCTTGAGCTCCTTATATATTCTTTCCTTTATCGCCAGCGCCAGTTGCTGGGGAGAGCCATAAGGCTCTTCACATCCAGTAACATCGAGGTAGGCTTCATCAATCCCCAAAGGTTCAATATGGGGAGTAAAATCACCTAGAATTTCCATAAACTTAGCTGAAGCTTCTGTGTAGCGAGAGAAGTTGGCCCGTATGAAAATTGCCTGAGGGCAGAGGCGGCGTGCCCTGGACAATGGCATACCGGCATGGATGCCGAAAGGCCGTGCCTCATAGGAAGCTGAGGCGACTACACCGCGGCGCTCAGGGTCTCCACCGACAATCACCGGCTTTCCCTTTAGCCCGGGGTCGAGCGCCTGCTCCACAGAAACGAAGAAGGCATCCAAATCAATATGGAAAATACAGCGAGCCATGAAACAATATATAACCTAGCACATGGGACTGCTAGAGCCAACTTTTCATCCCAGGGTGCTTTTTATTGTCGCGAAGCTGTTTAGTTAGTCGCTTTTGGAAACAATTTCTTTTAGTCTTCTCTCAAAAGTGCCTCTTTCTAAAAGCACTTTTCGCTGGCATTTGAGGCATTTAAGGCCGATATCGGCACCCACCCTTACCACTTCCCATTGATAGCTGCCGCAGGGATGTGGCTTGCGCAGCCGGACCACATCACCTGCCTTTATTTCTATAGTCATTGATTTGCTCGCGGATTTTTTCAGCCACGTTTCTGGCTGCCTGGGCAAAATCCTTGTCTTTGGAAGCATAGATAATTTGCCTCGACACGTTGATAATCGCTTTCTCGCTCTGGGCATCCACTCCATAGCCAACTGCTGAAGCTAGTTCTCCTCCCTGAGCGCCAATGCCCGGAATGAGCAAAGGCATTTCGGGGCAAATTGAGCGAACTTTCTTTAAATCCTCAGGATAGGTAGCCCCCACTACCAGGCCAATATTGCCATAAATATTCCATTCCTGGGCTTTTCGGGCCACCGCTTCGTATAGCGGCTGGCCATCGGTGGAAAGGTCCTGGAAATCTGTGGCTCCCCGGTTTGATGTTCGGCACAGGATAAATACTCCTTCATCCTGGTAGCGAATAAAGGGCTCTATGGAATCGAAGCCGAGATAAGGATTGACGGTAGCGGCATCGAAGCCGAAAACCGAGAAAAGAGCCCTGGCATAAGCTTTGGCAGTGTTGCCTATATCGCCGCGCTTGGCATCAGCAATTACGGGTATATCACCGGGTATATATCTGATGGTCTTCTCCAGGATAGTGAGCCCTTCGGCTCCCAGGGCTTCGTAGAAAGCCAGATTGGGTTTATAGGCGCAGACCAGGTCAGAGGTAGCATCGATAATAGCCTTGTTAAACAGTAAGATGTCTACCCTGGGCATGAGCTCCGGGTCGGGGTCGAGACCGATGCAAAGCAGGCTCTTGTTCTTCCGACTGATATGAAGCAGCTTATCCGTGAATTTCATTATCGTTAGCAGATAATATCAAGAGTTGGACATAAATTAAAGCTCGGCCAGCATTATACTATGTCATTTTTAGCATTATAGGCGATTGTAAAAATGCTTACATGATGATTATTGCGAAGCTTCCCTGGGCTCCGTTCCTTGTGTGGCAGCAGCAGCTTCATGGTAGTTGTTGGTGCTTCTTTACAGGAGGAACTGGGAGAGTTCTCCAGCGTCCCTGTCATCACGCTGGGAGACCCACTACTTAAGGCAATTGCTCAGGAGAAGAGTGCTTTTGGTGGGTATAGGGAGCAGGTCGCTTCACCGAGCTTACA
>DAOUMB010000134.1:0-10989 GCA_034414335.1 Dehalococcoidia bacterium | reverse complement strand
ACAGCAGCTCAAACAAATCCTCATGGTAGCAGGGTTTGACAAGTACTTCCAGATAGCACGGTGCTTCAGGGACGAGGACCTCCGGGCAGACCGCCAGCCCGAATTTACTCAGCTTGACATGGAAATGAGTTTCATCGAGATAAAGGACATATTGCAGCTCATGGATGAGCTTTTCACATCGCTTGTGGAGACTGTTAAACCTGATATGCGGTTAATAAAGCCCTTCCCACACCTCTCATATAGGGAAGCGATGGAGAGATATGGTACGGATAAACCAGATATCAGGTTTGGCTTGGAGATCAGGGATATATCTGATATTGCCACTAACACCGACTTTCAAGTTTTCCGCGCGGCTATTGACTATGGAGGCAAGGTGAAAGGAATATGCGTCCCTGGTTGTGGCCATTATACGCGACATCAACTTGATGAACTAATTAATTTAGCAAAGAGCTTTGGTGCTCAGGGTTTAACAACCATGGCTTTCCAAGGAGGGGCAATAACTCTGGATGAGGTAAAATCGGCGGCGGCTAAGTATTTGACCCCTCGCCAATTAGAAGAAATAGTCAGTAGATTCGAAGCAAAACCCGGTGACCTTTTACTTATAGTTGTTGATAAACCGGAGGTAGTCAACAGGACACTTGATGAATTGCGCCGTGAGATGGCACAACGCCTTAACCTGGCTGATGCTGACCTGCTGGCCTTCGCCTTCGTAGTTGATTTTCCCCTGTTAGAATGGAATGAGACCACGAAGCATTGGGAAACCATGCACCATCCATTTACTGCTCCTCGAGGGGAAGATGTGCAGCTTCTCGATACAGACCCAGCTAAGGTCTATGGTCAACATTATGATGTAGTGTGCAATGGTTGTGAACTTGGCAGCGGCAGCATTAGGATTCACAATCGTCAGCTTCAAGAAAAAATGTTTGGCATTCTTGGTTACAGTAAAGAAGAAACGGAGAGCCGATTTGAAGGTCTCTTGGAGGCATTGGAATATGGAGCACCGCCGCATGGCGGTATTGCCATAGGACTGGACCGTTTGGTGATGTTATTTGCCGGAGAGCGGAGTATAAGGGAGGTTATTGCTTTCCCTAAAAATCAAAACGCCGTTGATATGATGTTGGACAGCCCTTCTTATGTTGATAAGCATCAGCTTGATGAGCTAAACCTTAAGCTGAAGCACGAAATTCTTCGCTCACAGTGACAAAGGATATGTGACATGAAAGTAAGCACAGAAGATATGGAAAATCGCCAGGTAGCCCTTAATATCGAGGCTGAGGACGGTGAGTTAGATAAATCACTGGACGAGGCTTACCGTCACTTGGTTAATGAGGTATCTATACCTGGTTTCCGCAAAGGAAAAGCACCGCGAGCCATTCTAGAGCAGCACATAGGAAAGAAGAATTTGTTGGGAGAGGCATTGGATCATCTCATACCGCGTCTTTATAAACAGGCGATTGAGAATCAGGGTCTCGAACCCATTGCTGGACCAGAAATAGAAGTCATTCAAACCGAGCCCGTGGTCTTTAAAGCTATAGTATCTCTCAAACCTGAAGTCAAGCTTGGCGATTACAATAGCATAAAGCTGGAGCCTGAACCAGTGGCAAAAATCGCGAAGAAAGAAGTTACTGCTGCCACGGAAGAGATTCGGGAAAGACAAGGGGCATGGGTGCCTGTAGACCGCCCTGTTGAGCTAGGTGATTTAGTTACCATGGACATCGAAGCCAATGTGGAAGGAAAACCCTGGTTAAACCACAAAGGCATAATGTATGAAGTGGATGAGAATTCGCGTTCACCTGCGCTGGGATTTGCGGCTCACTTGCAGGGTGTTGAGAAAAACAAAGAGAAAACTTTTAGCCTGACTATTTCTGATGACCACCAAACTAAAGAAATGCGTGGCAAAGAAGGCACTTTCAAAGTGACTATTACTGAAGTAAAGGAGAAGCAGTTGCCAGAGCTTGATGATGAATTTGCTCAGAGTGCTGGCTATGATAACCTGGCGGCTATGAAGAAGAAGTTGGCTGCTGATTTAAGAGCTAAAGCTGAAGCTGGGAATCGCTTGGAGTTAGGGCGAAAGGCACTTGACGCTCTGGTTGAAATCAGCGAAGTAAATTATCCCCCTATTTTGGAAGATGAGGAAATCACCGGGCTTCTTAGGGATGAGGCACAGCGCTTTGGTTTCATAGAGGTAACGGATTATCTGAAGAAGGCTAATAAAACAGAAGAAGAACTTAAACAGGAACTGCGTCCTATAGCGAAAAAGCGGCTTACTCAGGGGCTTGTCCTGGGAAAATTAGCTGAAGAGGAAGGGATTGAAATTAGTTCCTCAGAGGTAGATAATAAACTGGGCGAGATTACCAGTGGTGCTGAGGATAAGGAAAAGGCAAGGCAGTTCTTCTCACTGCCCCAGGTTAGACAATCAATTGAACAATCTCTACATACTCAGAAGACGATGGACCGACTATTACAAATAGCCACAGGCAATAGTAAGGATATGACAAAGGAGGAATGATGGAGACAACATCTCAAGTAATAATTCCTACAGTGACCGAGACCAGCGCTCGGGGTGAACGTATCTTTGATATATATTCCCTGTTGCTCAGAGAGAGAATCGTTTTTTTGGGCACGCCTATCAACGACCAGATAGCCAATCTTATTATTGCCCAGCTTCTCTACTTAGAGAGAGAAGACCCGGAAAAGGATATAAATCTTTATGTTCATTGCCCCGGTGGCATTATCAGCGCTGGCTTAGCCATTTACGATACTATGCAGATTCTCCGCTGCCCCATATCCACCATTTGCGTTGGCCTAGCGGCTAGCATGGGCACCTTGCTTCTTTGCGCTGGAACTAAAGGCAAAAGGTATGCTTTACCCAACTCCACTATACATCTGCACCAGGCAGTTGGTGGTGCTCAGGGGCAGGCGGCGGATATTGAAATTGCTGCCAGGGAAATCATGCGGATGCAGGAAACGATACGTAGCATTATAGCTAAGCACACGGGGCAACCGGTCGAGAAGATTGCCCACGACACGGACAGAGACTTTTATCTTAGCGCTGAACAAGCAGTGGAATATGGCCTCATAGACGAGATACTTAGCAAGCCAGCCAAGAAATAAAATGAGTGCATTGTGGTTAACGCCGATTAGGGCCTGGGCTAGGTTAACCCGCCTGAATGGCTGTAAGGCTGAGGTATTTCACAATTTTAACTGGTAGGACGATGGTTGTAATGCTGGGTTGGATACAAGGGAGCTTTGGAGTCTATGCCGCAAGCGAAGTAGCATTTGGTGGGCTGGATAAAGAGGGCCTAATTGCCATCATTGTCATTTCCATAATCGCCATTGCTACCTTCGTGTGGATCTTCCGTGAGCTCAGAAAGCGAGACTAAGTAGTCTATATTAGCCCAGTTTGGCAGCTTCCTCTCTAACCAAGAGTCGTATTCTTTTATGGATTTCCAGGCAATGAGTTAGGTCCTTTGTTCCAGCTAACCAATGGAACCACTCTCTATTTTCTGTTCCGCCAGCCTCTTCCTTTTCCTTAGCCACCCTTTCAACAACGTGGCGGCCACCTTTTCCCCAGGCTTCCAGAACCACCCACAAGTCATACAAGCTTACCGATGCTAGACCCAGGGTGGAATAGGGCAAGGCATATTCATTAGCATTGAAAGCAATGGCTAAGCCACCGGCTTTGTTCACAGCTTGAAGCATTTTGAAATCTGTGATGCTATCTCCTACCACTGCCCAACGAGAAAGCGGTTTTCCCATCCTGGTGCTAAAACTCTCTAGTGCCTCTACTTTGCGCCTTCCCCCCACTGGTTTCACCTGGCCTATAAGTTTTCCTGATTTCGTGTGAGGTACTTTCTGCCAATAAAAATGGTCCAGATATGTCCTTATTCTGGTATCGTCAATAAAAGGATTTAGATTGACAATTTCCTCTTCCACTCGCTTCAGTAAGGCGACATCGTCATGGCTTAATAATTGGCGAATCTGCTCTAGGGGAAAAGAAGTGCAAGCTACATTCTCACTAGGTATACTCAGTCTCTGTGTGACGGGGAGGGCATATTGCTTGTAACTAGTGCTGATGCAAAATATCTGCCACCCCCGAGATTTAAGTTTGGAGATTAATTCAGCCGCGCCTGGGGTTAACCCAGCTTCCTGCCCCATAGCGGCGATTTGCTCTTCCTTTATTCCATGATAGGCAAGGAAAGGGGTGATAAGAGCAAGTGTGTCTCCCGGCTCATAATCAGGCCTAGCTTCCAAAGTTAGCAAATCATCATAGCGGCTGATGATTTCGAAAATCTTACCGCCCCTGGGGGGGAATAGCTTCATCAGTTCATAGGCATTATCTTGGAGAGCTAAAGGGCCTTCGAGGTCAAAGCAAATTAGGTTTATCTCAGAGTTTCCTGTGATCATTTTATTCTATCCTTGAGATTGTTTCGGCATTTTGTGTCTCGCAATGACATTACTCATTTTGTCATTATGAGCGAGGCGAAGCAATCTTTCCCTCCACCACCTGGTCTATTTCGGCACTGAGGTCATATCCCTCCGTTGGCTTTCCTTGAGCATCAATTACTCCCCCGTCCTTTATGCCAACCTCGCCCCGACTGAGGGATTGCAGTGTCAGGATGATAAGTGGAAATTCCCTGGCTACCTCGTGTTCACGGATAAGCTGGAATAGCATATTTTTGTCACCTCCCTGCCAATATTGGTCAAAAGGCGCACCTTTTATGGAAAAGAGACAGTAGCTAATCGTTGGTCCTCCATCTAATTCGGGGCTGACCAAGTGCATCATTGCGCCAGCCGTGGCGGCTTTATTTTGTATCAGTGCCCAAATGACCTCCTGCCAGCTACCAGTAGGTCCACCAGGGGGCGCAGGATGGAGGTTAATCATATCGTATTTCTGGCATAGCTCTTCACCTACGATAAGCATATAACCGGCAAGAACACAAAAATCAGGAGCGAATTGTTGAATCCTCTTGTCTAACTCTTTATCATATCTAAGGCGCCAATCTTTTTCTTCCACGGAAGCCTTGAACTTTTTGTAGGAGAAGCAAACAAGAGGAATGTTGTAGCTGCGCACTAGTTCAAAGAATAGGTCGCTTTCCTTCGCCTCGCCAGGTTCCCGATTGCTAAAAACGAAGCCAATTTCGCCATTAATCTCGCCGCTGTGGCTCTTATCCTGCACAGCTTGCAAAAGTTGTCGTGCGGCTTCATCCCTCCCTGTGGAGAACCAACCAATGTTTAGCACGAGCCTGCTCTACTTTCCTTGCTCCTTGTCATTTCGAGCGCAGCGAAGAATCTCCAAGTATATGTTTCCTTATCTTGGCCCACATACTGGCAAAGTGAACCAGAGGGCTGGACTTATCCCCAAATATTCTGCCTTGAGCTAAACAATTTAGGAAGTCGTCTGGGCCATCGAATTCGGGCATTTCCACGTATGCTCGGCCAATTTCACCTAAAGTATGGGCATCGCTGCCAGCGCTAGCAGCCTTCCCCTGCTCCAGGGCTAATTTCTGTGCCTTAGCAATGCTACTAGAAAACGGTGTACGGGAGTTAAAAGCTTCAATAATATCAACCTGGGATAAGACCTCCTGTGATGTTAGCTCATTGGGATTCCAGAAAGGCGACCTGCCAAATGGATGAGGAATGCCCACTAGACCGCCTTGGCTTCTGATTTGTGCTATTGCTTCCTTGGGCGATAATCCTCGGGGGACCTCTTCGGTAAGAAACAGCCCCATTATTTCACCCGCAGGTGTTAATATCTCCTCAGCAACGATTACTTTAAACGGGGCGATTTTTTTTAACTTCAGGGCTCCAGCAATGGTATTGTGGTCAGCTACGGCAATGCAATTTATGCCTACAGCAAGGCAATGTTGGACTATTTGCTCTAAAGGCGTGAGGCAATCCATAGAGTAGCAGGTATGAACATGTAAGTCAGCTTTTGTCAATTAGCTTACCTATCTTGTTATTGCCTCTTGGTCGTTCTGAGCGGCCGAAGAATCTAACGCCTCCGCCTGTTATCTGATTATACCAGATTCCTTAAAGATTGCAGCTAAATTTGTTCAGCATCAGCGTGTCAAAAGCCTGGGGTGGGCCAGGAAAGAATAAACTAGAAGAGTTTGATTTTCTTGCCGACTCGGGTGCTTTTTCCCTGCCATATCGCCGAGTTTGGCAGCGGCAAGAAGCCGAAAGGGCTGAGCAAGCGATATCAGCCTGCCTTCTCTATGTATGTCCCAGTGCGTGTATTAACTTTGATGATGTCGCCTGCATTAATGAAAAGAGGAACCTGGATGGCTACCCCCGTTTCTAGCTTAGCCGGTTTAGTGCCTGCTGTAGCCCTATCTCCCTTGAAGCCGGGCTGTGTCTCCATAACCTGAAGCTCCACCGAATTAGGTAGCTCTATGGACACTGTGTCCCCCTTGCAGGTCAGAATTTCCAGCATCAGCCCCTCCTTTAGATAATTTGTGCCCTCTCCTATTTGAGCGGAGGTTAACATAGTCTGCTCGTAACTCTCATTATCCATAAAGTAATAGAGGTCGCCATCGCTATAAAGGTACTGGACCGGGCGATGCTCCAGAAATGCTGGTGTAACTTTATCCCCGGATTGGAAATTCCGCTCGGTGACATTCCCGCTACGAACATCACGAAGTTTCAACTTGACCACAGGTTGCCTTTGCTGCATCTTAACGTGTTGGTATTCGAGAATCTGGTATATTTCGCCGTCTAGCTCTATGGCAGTCCCTTTTCTTAATTCTCCGGCATCGAGCATAGGACAACCTCCTTCTTTGTTGAGTATTCAGCCCTCGGCGTTTGCTGAGCTACTGATCGCTAGATATCCTTCTTGGCCT
Organism: Dehalococcoidia bacterium; assembly: GCA_034414335.1. Classification (GTDB taxonomy): domain Bacteria; phylum Chloroflexota; class Dehalococcoidia; order GIF9; family AB-539-J10; genus RBG-13-51-36. Next base: position 4,147 of record DAOUMB010000134.1, on the reverse strand, counting down.
TGGTAAGCAACTTGGCCTTACCATTTTCTAAAACTACCATATCCTCAATCCTGACACCACCTCGGCCCGGAAGATAAATTCCGGGCTCTATGGTAAAAACCATGCCGTCTGCAAGTGAATCGGAAGAGCTAGGCCCGAGCGTGGGAAATTCATGCGTCGCCAGCCCAACGCCGTGTCCCAAACTATGTCCAAAAGCCTCTCCATAGCCTGCTTGTTCAATGACGCTTCGAGCCAATTTATCCGTCTGCGAGGCATCCATACCTGATCTAACTCCTTCTATAGCAATGGTTTGTGCCCTAAAGACTATATTATAGATTTCCTGTAGGATTTTGTCTGCCTCGCCCAGAAACAAAGTGCGACTAAAGTCGCTGCAGTAACCGCTGATTCTAGCCCCCATATCAATTAAAACTGGTTCACCAGGGCGAATCATTTTTTCTGTAGGTCTAGCATGAGGCAAAGCTGAATTTGAGCCTGAGGCCACAATGATTTCAAAGGGCATCCCCTCGCTTCCTTCCCGGCGCAGGAATTTCTCTATCTCCCAAGCTGCTTCCTTCTCCGTTATGCCAGGGCGGATTATCCTCTTTGCCTGTCCGAAGGCGGCGTCGCTTAGCTCTACTGCCTTTGTAATGACCTCTAGTTCCTCCGGCTCTTTTATGGAGCGAAGGTGTTCTACTATACCAGTGGCGGGAACAAGCTCGAGGTTAACCTGCTTGGTCTCTATTGCCTCGCTGAGCTTATGATAACTATCGAAAGAAACAGAATTTGCCTCAAAGCCTAATTTGTGCCATCCGAAATCAGAGACCAAACCAGGAAGCCAGTCACGTAACTCTCCTTTAGTTTGGATAATTTCAAAATCTGCTGACTCTCCCTTAGCTTGCTCCGTGTAGCGAAAGTCAGTAGCCAAAATGGCATTTTGTCCTGAAATGAGCAGCCATCCTGAGGAGCCGGTAAATCCAGAAAGGTAATGGAGGTTCTCTGGCTGGGAAATCAGGAGGGCATCCAGTACTTTTTCGGTGATCGAAGCTCGTAGCTTCCGCAGTCGTCTTATTCCCGGGCCTGCAACAGTCTTACTCGTCATTTCGAGTCTCCCTTCGTCATTCTGAGGGAAACGGAGAATCTCTAATATCCTTCATTTCCCTCCCTCAATTTAGAATGATAGCATGAAGAAGCGACCTCTTGAAGGAAATATGTGGAGGAAAAGAGGAGCTTTTATGATGTGCAGAAAATAGTAGGATATAAAGTGTCGAGATTTGGCGTAGTGCCAATAAGTTAAGACCAGTTGTACAGAAAAACAAAAACGGTGGGATTAAAATTTATCGTCTTTCAATCGAGAGATTGAGAGCAGCCCGGCTCCTCTTTTTGATGCGATGATAATACAGGCCAAAACCGCTGTAAATTATTTGTTTAAAGATTGAAAGTCCTGCTCAACATCTCTATACTATAAGTGTATAGATTTTCATAGTATTGGGGAACGAGCGGTGGTGCCTGGAATGAGGTTATTCGCAGTTCAGCTTCTTTGTTACAGCAGGCCCAATGACACTGAACTATTACTCCTGTGCAGTGGGGCCGTTGAATGAAAAGCTCGATGCCTAATATACCCAAAATTGGCTTGGCTCTGAGTGGGGGGGCTGCGCGTGGCATCGCCCATATCGGGGTGCTGAAAGCTTTAGGTGAGGAATCTATACCTGTTGATATGATAGCTGGCACAAGTGCTGGAGCACTTATAGGCGCTTGCTACGCCCAAAAAAGAAATTGCTCTGTTCTAGAGGATATGGCATTGGGAGCAGACTGGCGGATGGTGGCTCGTCTCGTTGACATTTACCTGATATTGCTAGGAAAAGGATTTGTTCACGAGCAAAAGATCAAATCAATTTTGAACTCAATAATTGGAGATGTAAAGTTTGAAGACTTAGAAATACCGTTGGCGGTAGTAGCTGCTGATCTCCAAAGTATGGAAGAGGTAGTCATTAGCAAAGGTTCAGTGTTAGAAGCGGTGAGAGCAAGTATTTCAATGCCAGTAATGTTCCCGCCGGCAAAATGGGGCAACAGATATCTGATCGGTGGTGGGGTGGTCAATCCGCTACCTGTGGATGTGGTTCGTAATATGGGTGCAACCATAGCAGTAGCCGTAAATGTACTCGCTATAGCCCAGCCCAAGAAAGTCAAAAAACCGGTTGCGAAGAAAGCTGAAATGAGACCAAGCCCTCACGCTGAGAATACGCATTTACCATCCGTAACTGTAAACGAAGAGATTAACCGTTTAGTGCGAGGGCATAAGGATAGAATCAAAATTTCTGATAAGCTTTCTCGCATCGCTGAGACCAAAATCTATGCACACAGAAGCAGGATAGACCGTCACAGCCCTAGTATTTTCTATGTTTTAGATCAGTTAATTCATGCTAGGGGGGATGAAAGAATGAAGCTAGCAATCAAAAGTGCAGACATAGTCATAAGCCCTGATGTCAGCAATATTGGAACTTTTGGAGTTGATAACGCTCGAGAGGCCATAGTACAAGGATATAGAGCCGCGAAGGATATGTTACCAAAGCTACAAGCAATGATTAATTCCGTTCCAGTACCTCTATAGCACTTGGGACGCCAGTGTGGCGCTAATCATATTCTTCCTTGCTTAATTCACCTATGCTAAAATCCACCTAAGCTTGGTATGGTAAGCGCTGACGAATTGAAATATTGGGTAGGTTTCTCTGGGATTCCCGGTATTGGCAGGGTACGGATTTTTCAACTAAAAGAATACTTTGGCAGCTTACAGGATGCCTGGAAAGCTCCGGAAGGCAAGTTAAAGCAAGCAGGGCTAGATTCACGAAGCCTAGATGCTCTGGTAACCCTACGTCCTGGAATCTCCTTGGACGCTGAGATGGAAAGACTGCACCGCTACAAGGTAAAGGCGCTTGCTTGTGAGGACCACAGTTACCCTGCTAAGTTAAGAGAGATTTATGATTATCCCCCGGTGCTTTATGTTAGAGGTAATCTCCCAGCTCAAGATGAACCTTGCCTGGCCGTGGTCGGTACCCGTCGTCCCACTATCTACGGGCGGCAGGTTACTGAAGAGATCGTGGCTGACTTAGCCCGAAGTAAAATCACCATTATCAGTGGCTTAGCCAGAGGAATTGATTCTGTAGCTCATCGGGCTGCTCTAGATACTGGGGGCAAAACAATAGCTGTGTTTGCCTCTGGGCTGGATATCGTCTACCCCGGTGAAAATGCCAAACTGGCTCAATCTATTATGGAACACGGAGCTTTAGTAAGTGAATATCCTTTAGGTGTTAGGCCTAAGGCTGAGAATTTCCCGCTCCGCAATCGAATTATGAGTGGCTTGAGCTTGGGGGTATTGGTAGTGGAGGCTGGAGAAAAGAGTGGGGCTTTAATCACTGCACACCAGGCAGTGGAACAGAATCGAGAAGTCTTTGCCATCCCAGGCAGCATCCTCTCCCCGACCAGCAAGGGGACTAACCGTCTTATTCAAGAAGGAGCCAAGTTAGTTCGCAATTATGCTGACATCCTGGAAGAACTAAACCTGACGATAGTGATGCAGCAAATGGAAATTAAGGAATTTTCGCCAGCTGGCGAAGTTGAATCTGCTATACTAAAACAATTGACTCCTGAGCCAAGTCATATAGATGAAATTTGCCGCCGCAGCGGTTTACCAATGCCGGAGGTAAGCAGCACACTGGCGATGCTGGAGTTAAAGGGGATGGCAAAGCAAGTGGGAAACATGAACTATGTGCTCGCTCAAAGAATTAGCACCCCATGAAAAATTTACTTCGTAGTTTTTCAGGGGTACGTAGTTAGGATAGTGTAAATCATGGTAAGCAAACTGGTTATCGTCGAATCTCCAGCCAAAGCAAGGACGCTGAGTAAGATTCTGAGGCGTAGCTATAGTATCAAAGCATCTCTGGGGCATGTGCGCGATTTACCCAAGGCCAACCTGGGGGTAGATATAGACCAAGATTTCACCCCTAATTATGTCATTCCGGCGCAGAAGAGGAAGATAGTTGGCGAGCTAAAGAAGGTGGCTAGTAAGGCTGGCTCCGTCTATCTGGCTACTGACCCTGACCGTGAGGGTGAGGCAATATCCTGGCATTTGGTGAAAGCAGCTGAGTTGGATAAGAATGGGATACCCGTTCAT
>DAOUMB010000133.1:0-6326 GCA_034414335.1 Dehalococcoidia bacterium | reverse complement strand
ATCTCCCGATGATTCCCCAATTGTCTAGTCGCCAAGCGGAAGCGGAGGTTGAAAAGTTCCTCATGAGCTTCGTCAAGCTTCATTAATAGCTCTTCATCGTTGAGAGTGCGAATTTCGCTAGCCTTCAACTTTCTACCTTTCCTTCATAACAAAACTAGTAGCTATAGGAAGCTTATAAGAAGCGAGATGGGCTGCCTCCGAAGCCATATTCTCCTTTACACCAGCCAATTCAAACAGGATTTTGCCGCTCTTAACTACGGCTACCCAGTGATCCGGAGCGCCTTTGCCACTGCCCATCCTTGTTTCCGCAGGTTTTTTAGTCACAACTTTGTCGGGGAAGACCCTTATCCATAGTTTTCCTCCACGATGCAAATGGCGCACAAATACGCGACGGGCTGCTTCAATTTGCCGCGCTGTTAGCCAAGCGGATTCCTCAGCCCTCAAGCCAAAGTCTCCGAAGACAATAGTATCCCCGCTCTGGGCACTGCCTTTTAATCTTCCTCTATGTACCTTGCGATACTTCACTCGTTTCGGCTGTAGCACTTTGTTCCTTCACTTCAGGGATGATATCGCCCTTATAAATCCATACTTTAACCCCAATACGCCCCATCAAGGTATGGGCTTCAGCAAAACCATAATCGATGTTGGCACGTAATTTATGCAACGGCATTTGGCCTTGATGAAGGGTCTCAGTTCTAGCGATTTCAAGTCCACCAAGCCTTCCACTGCACATTATCTTTACTCCCTTAGCACCAGCTTGCGAAGTTCGGAAGGCTCCTTGCCTCATAGCCCGACGGAAAGGGATTCTGTCTTCAATCCGCTCAGCTATGCTCCGGGCTACCAAAGGAGCTTCGAGCTCAGGGTGCTCAACTTCCCTAATGGTCAATCTAATTTTATCCCCACTAACCTTCTCCAAGTCCGACTTCAGCGCTTCCACATTTTGTCCCCCTCGGCCAATCAAGATGCCGGGGCGAGCTGAGTAAAGAGTTAAAAATACCTCATCTCCCGGGCGCTCGATTTCTACGCGAGCAACGGCTCCTCCAGAACATTTTTGTTCCACAACTCTGCGTAGCTTTAAATCATCTAACAAAAACTGAGCGTAGTTCTTACCAGCATACCACTTAGCTCGCCAATCTTGGTTGACACCCAACCTGAAACCGCAAGGATGAACTTTTTGTCCCAAAACTATTCCTCCTCTTCAGCAACGAAAACTGTAATATGACTAGATCGTTTTAAGATAGGACTCGCTCTCCCTCTCGACTGGGGGCGGAATCTCTTCAGGGTATGCCCTTGATCAGCAAATATATCAGTGATTCTAAGTTCAGTGGGCGCCATTTGAAAATTGTTCTCAGCGTTGGCTACTGCGGATTTAATTACTTTGGCCACGGCTTTGGCTGTGGGGGTAGACAAAAAGCTAAGTGTAGTCAAGGCCTCGTCAACTTTTTTGCCTTTAATCATATCTATCACTAAACGAAGCTTCTGAGGCGGAATGCCGACGTCCTTAGCCACGGCTCTTACCTTCATCGCGTCTTATTTTTTCCTCGCCTGCACAGTTATTTTAGATTTGGTGACATGGCCCTTATATGTCCGAGTAGCAGCAAATTCTGCTAATTTATGTCCCACCATATTTTCAGTGATGAAGATGGGTATGTGCCTCCTGCCATTATGCACTGCAATAGTATGACCTATCATTTGAGGCAAAACGGTAGAGGCGCGAGACCATGTCTTTATCACTGTTTTCTCACCCGAATCATTGAGCGCTTCTATTTTCTTAAGCAATTTAGCATCGCAAAAAGGCCCCTTTTTAAGCGACCGTGACATCTTGCCTCCTCCGTTTAAGGATCATCTTATCCGATGTCTTACGGCGACGTGTCTTATAACCCAAAGCTGGTTTTCCCCAAGGGGTTTTCGGAGGCATTCCTCGCGGAGCCCTGCCTTCCCCACCTCCATGTGGATGGTCACGAGGAGTCATAGCGGATCCCCTGACTGAAGGTCGTTGGCCTGACCATCTCTTACTCCCAGCTTTGCCTAACTTTATATTTTCGTGGTCAACATTACCTATCTGACCAATAGTAGCCCGGCACCTGCGGTGAAATTTACGTAGTTCACCTGAAGGGAGTTTAAGCACAACATATTTGTCCTCTTTGCTTATGATTTGGGCGGAGGTTCCTGCGCTATGAACAAGCTTTCCCCCTTTGCCTGGCTCAAACTCAACATTATGCACTAAAGTTCCTACGGGAATGGACCCCAATGACAGAGCATTTCCAAGTTTTATCTCAACATCCTCGCCTGCCTGTATAATATCGCCCAACTTGATGCCCAAAGGGGCGAGTATATAGCGCTTTTCTCCGTCAACATAATGAACCAGGGCAATGCGAGCTGCCCTATTGGGATCATATTCAATGGAAGCTACCTTTCCTGGAATGATGATCTTATCCCTCTTAAAATCGATAAGGCGAAGCTTGCGTTTACTCCTGCCACCTCGGTGACGCACTGTTATTACACCTCGGCTGTTACGCCCTGCTTTCTTTTTCAGTGGCGTAAGTAAAGATTTCTCAGGAGCCGCCCTGGTTAGCTCTTCGAAAGTGGCTCCAGACATAAATCTCCTGCCTGGAGAAGTTGGATCATAAGTCTTTAATCCCACAAATCACTCCTTATTTGTGAGTCCTTTGCCAACGAGTCTTTTTAAGAAGTTTCTTATGCCTGTGCTTCGACATCTTCTTTTTTCTCCACTTTCTAACTGAGCCCACTAGACACCCTCAAATAAAGTAATTTTATGTCCTGGTGCTAAAGTAACTATCGCCTTTTTCCAGGATGAGCCAGTTACTTGTCTCCTGCCAAACCTTCTTATCTTCCCGGGCACCGTTATCACATTAACTTTGCTTACCTCCACCTTGAAAGCTTGTTCCACTGCCTCCTTAATCTGAGACTTGGTAGCCTTGCCTGCTACCTCGAAGACATATTTATCTTCCTCTTTAAGCAGGGTAGCCTTCTCTGTAATTAAAGGATGCCGCAGAACTTCGTAAAGATGCAATTTATTTACCCCAAATTTGCTCAATGTTGCGTATTGCAGGTACAGTGACTACCAACATTTCATAAGAAAGCAGATCCAATACATTAATTAGGGCTGAAGGTAGGACTTTTACTTTAGGCAAATTAGCTGCTGCTTTAACTACGAGGGGTGTGGATTGAACAGTAAGAATTAAAGTGGAAGAATCGATGCCAAGCGAAGACAGAACATTTATCATGTCTTTTGTCTTTGGTTCCTCGAAATTAAGTTCCTGTATCAGTTTTATATTCCCCTCTCTAACTTTAGCAGAGAGGAGGCATTTCAAAGCTAACCTCCTCATTTTCTTGGGCATCAGTTGGCGATAGTTGCTTGGCTTAGGGCCAAAAACTACCCCACCTCCCCTGAGCAGCGGTGATTTTATATCTCCCCTGCGCGCTCTGCCAGTATGCTTTTGGGGATAAAGTTTTCCTGTACTCCCTCTAACTTCGCTCCTTGTCTTAGTAGACGCAGTGCCTTGGCGTCTATTGGCTAATTGTCTTGCCATTGCCTGGTGAACTACTGCCTCATTAAAGGGAAGATCAAAAATAGCCCGACTAAGCTCTATTTGGTCAACAACCTCACCGTTTAAGCTATAAACTGGCACTTGCACTTCCTATTACCTTACTTTTTCAATTATTAACAGTCCCCCATTGGCTCCAGGTACTGCACCCTTCACCAAAAGCAAATCGCGCTCTGGGTCAGCTTGAATTACCTTGAGATTACGCGCTGTTACTCTGCTATTTCCCATATGTCCGGCCATGCGTTTTCCTTTAAACACCCGACCAGGAAATGTGGTAGCACCAATTGAACCGGGGGCGCGATGGCGGTCAGTTTGGCCATGGCTCTTTGGCCCACCAGCAAAATGGTACCGCTTAACAATACCAGCGAAGCCTCTGCCTTTAGAAAAGCCGGTTACATTTACCAAGTCACCATGCTTTAAGAAGCCAATGTCCACTTTGTCACCACGCTTAACCGAACCAATATCATCGGTTCTGAATTCGCGAAGATGGCGAACTTTATCTATGCCCTGAAGATGCCCCTTTTCTGGAGAGCTAAGCCGAGATTGTTTCAGTTCACTGACGACAAAGCCCAGCTGAACAGCATTATGACCATCCTTAACCTGGCTCTTTACCTGGGTTACCACGGAAGGCCCAGCTTGGATAACGGTTACTGCTATCGCCTCCCCGCTCTCTTGAAACAGTTGCGTCATGCCTATTTTTTTACCAATAATGCCTGGAAACATAGTTTTAACTATAACTTAATATCTATCTCCACTCCAGATGCTAAATTAAGCTGACTTAGAGCATCTATAGTCTTGGAACTTGGCTGCAAAATATCAATTAACCTCTTATGGGTCCTGATTTCGAACTGTTCTCTGGAATCCTTATCGATGTTAGGGGAGCGTATAACGCAAAATTTTTCAATGTGTGTGGGTAGAGGCACTGGGCCAACCGCTATAGACCCGGTACGCTCCACCGTTTCCAATATTTGCCTTACTGCCTGATCAGCCAACCTATGGTCGAAGCTTTTGATTTTAATACGAACTTTTTGACTAGTCATCTACTTCGTCCTATTCTAGCCGCAATTTGTCCAGCCAAATTTTGGGGTTATTCTTCGTAGTGATTAAACTGCATAGTATAGGTTGCCCGCCCGTGTCTGAGCGACCTCAAATCTCCGGCGAAGCCGAATGTTTCCGCTAGAGGAACGAGGCAACGAATCGTAGAGGATTCAGCACGACTCTCAATGCCTTCGATATGAGCTCTTCGAGAGTTTAAATCGCCAAGGATGTCTCCCAGGAACTGGTTTGGAGTCATTATTTCCACTTCCATAATTGGCTCGAGGATAATAGGCTTAGCTTTGTCTATCCCATCCCTCATAGCCATGAAGGCTGCCATCCTGAAAGCCACGTCCGAAGAATCGACCTCGTGGAAACTGCCGTCATACAAAGTCACTTTTACATCTATTACAGGGTAACCGGCTAATCCTCCGCTCTGCAAAACTGCCTTAACACCAGCTTCTACTGAAGGAATAAATTCTTTAGGTATAGCCCCACTTCTAATTTGATCACGAAACTCAAATCCGCTGCCACGCTCACCCGGCTCAATTCTAAGCCAAACGTGCCCATATTGTCCCTTACCACCGGATTGACGTATAAACCTTCCTTCAGATTCCACAGGAACGGTGATTGTTTCCTTATAGGCGACCTGAGGCTTACCAGCGTTGACCTTTATGCCATATTCGCGGGATATACGCTCCATTAATACTTCGAGATGAAGTTCACCCATCCCTGAAATTAAAGTTTGCCCCGTTTCCTTGTCATGGTAAATTTTGAAGGTAGGATCCTCAACAGTAAGTTTAGCTAGGGTATCGTCGAGCTTGTCTTGGTCGACCTTACTTTTGGGCTCAACAGCCATGGAAAGCACCGGCTCAGCAAACCGTATAGTTTCAAAAAGCACTGGCCGTGTGGGCTCGCAAAGGGTATCACCTGTCGAGGTCATCTTAAGCCCCGGACTAGCTACAATGCTCCCAGTCTCAGCGTGGCCGACCTCCTCACGGTGATCGGCATGCATAACATATAGTTTTCCTAGCCTCTCTTTCTTATCTATGCTGGAGTTCAACACTTGTGCCCCAGCCTTTACCGCGCCTGAGTATACACGTAAGTAAACCAGCCTGCCCATAAATGGGTCAGAGACCGTCTTAAACGCCAACGCAGAAAAAGGCTCATCATCACTTGCCATGCGAAATATTTTCTCGCCACTTTTGGGATTTATGGCTGGAGTGGGAGGAATATCTAGCGGCGAGGGGAGATAATCTACAATAGCATCAAGCAATAGCTGGATTCCCCTGTCTCTCAAGGCGCTGCCACAAAGGACAGGCACTACGTGGTTAGAAATGGTCAGCCTTCTTATAGCCGCCTTGATTTGAGGGGCAGAGACATCTTGCCCATTAAGGTATGATAGCATAATCTGCTCATCGAGCTCAGCTAAGCTTTCAATCAATGCTTGGCGATGCTTAGCCAGCAAAATCTCACTTTCCTCAACTGGAGCCGAATTGGAGTCAGTTGGGAAAGCAATGATTTTGTTTTCCACAAGATCGATGATGCCCCGAAAGAGCTTTTCACTTCCTATAGGGAGCTGTATGGGGAATGCCTTGATTCGCAACCTTTCGTTAATCATGGTCACCGTGTGATGAAAGTCAGCGCCAATCCTGTCCATTTTGTTAATAAAGCAAATCCTAGCCACGCCATATTTATCTGCTTGGCGCCACACAGCCTCTG
>DAOUMB010000132.1:0-5257 GCA_034414335.1 Dehalococcoidia bacterium | reverse complement strand
CATATAACCTCTGTGGGGGTTGCGAATAGTATGGCTTTGGATTCATCCATTCTAATTTGTGGACTATTGACAGGTCCGCAATAAAGCGCTATTTTTTGAATACGAAAGTAGTTATAAATATGGTATTTGTATAAGGTATAAGCCAACTCAGTGTGGAGGCAGAGGGGGAAATGAGGGGAAAGGGTATCGGAATCGCTATTCTTAATTGATAGTGGTGGCTGGTACCCTTTTTATTTGGGTTAACTAAATAATTGACGAGGAGACATACGAATTAGTCATATGCACGACCAAGCTGACTCTATAGAGCAGGAGGTTAATAGATGAAAAGGACGTTTTACATATTCATAGTATTGTCAATGGTAGCAACAGCCATTATTGCCGGCTGTGCCAAGCCAGCACCAACCCCACCACCGCCTACCCCATCCCCAGCAGCATTTGAGGTAACATCTCTGGATGTTACCCCTCCAGAAGTCATAGCTGGGGAAACAGTCAATATCACAGTCGATGTCAAGAATACTGGCGGTAGCGAAGGCAATTATAGCGCAGTCCTGATTGTTGATGGAGCTACCATAGAAACTAAACAGGTCACGCTAGCAGCAGGGACATCAAAAACAGTAAGTTTCTCCTTGGTAAAAGATATCCCGGGCACTTACCAAGTTGGCGTTGGCGGACTAACCTCAAGCCTAACAGTTAAACAAAAGCTGGTAGCCAAAGAGGTTGAGCTAAAATATGACGACGGTACGGCGAGGGATTGTATATCTACAGCAGCGCCAATGTTTGGTGGTCATATAGTGGATTTCACACCACCAGCTACTCCTTTTACCATTAAGAAGATACGGATATTTGGAGCCCTTTACGGTAAAGGTTTGGAAGACAGAAAGTTTGACGTAGAAATTTTGGACAAAAATTTGAAGGTATTGTATAGCTCTACTTATCCGTATACTAAGTTTACCAACGCTCCCACTTGGGTAGAAGTGGAAGTACCTGACATCAAAGTAACCGATAAATTCTATGCTCATGTATATACAAATAGTCCCTATCCTGGTCTTCATATGGGCGCTGATGACAGTGTTGTCAACCAGCATTCTGATGTTACAGTTCGAACAGCAGAAGGAACCACCACTATACTAGCACAGTGGCCTTACGACCCCAGTCTTTGGTTTGGTGATAAAAGCAGGGTAAACTGGATGATACGGGTTGTAGGCACGGGCATGATGCCGCTTAAGCCAGCAGAATTTGCCGTCAGCAATCTTGTTATCACTCCGACCCTAGCTGAAGTAGGGCAAACAGTGACAGTTACTGCTGATATCAGAAATGCCGGAGAAATTGAAGGTAGCTATTCAGCAACGTTAAAAATTGACGACGTTCAGGTAGGCACAAAAGAGGTGGCACTCGGCCCTGGACCCAGCCAAACAGTAAGTTTCACCTTTACTAAAAATGCGGCTGGTCGTTATAGCGTTGAGGTTGCAGAGCTGACCGGCGTTCTTGAGGTGAGACTGCTCACTGACATTTTGAAACAGCTAAAAGTTGCTTATCCAGAGTTGTTCCAAGAACTGCTCAAATTACCTGATTTAGTAGAGGAAACAGATGCCAAAAACGACGAGGCAATTGAAGACATCAGTTACTTGGCTTTAGACCCGAAATACAAGACAACCTTCGAATCAATGCTAAATGAAGGGATAAAGGATAAGAGAAAATACTGCACTCCATTGGAGGCCTTACTCTGGATTGCTTATGATAAGGAATTCGATGGATTTAATCCGCTAAACAATTACTCTTTAAGCAATTTGATTAACGATGCCTGGAGCAACACAACTACGTCCAAGAACTTTGCCTCAGAGAGATGGCTCAATTTTGCAGAAGTTACTGACAGATTGAATTCGCCCGAACTCATAGCCATGTATATGCAGAATAATTTCTCCTACAGTTATACAAAGGGAGAAGCCGAGGGAGTCAAATCTGCTGAGCAGATCTTCAAAGACAAGAAGGGTGCTTGCTACGACCATGCACTTTTTGCTGTTTATTGCCTGAAGAAGAACGGATACGATAATGCTTGGGGAGCTAAGGTAACATTCGACCGAATAGTTCAAGGATACTACACTGGTCACATAGGATGCATATATCAAGATCCTAAAGACAGCCTTTTCTATTGCATGGATTTTGGAATCAAAGGTTACACGGTATATGGCCCCTACAACTCGATAGAGGAAGCGGCAAAACTTAACTGCAGAATAGGGAGTAACGGACAAGCCAGCTTAGCATCCTACAGTCTTCACGACATCGACCTAGAAACTGGGAAATATGAAACAACCTGGTAAACTGGCAAGTATGCGTTTTTCCAAGCTGACGCGTGCTGTTCCACGCTATTTGATTAAGAGGTAAAGAGAATAGCCATTAAAGTGGTAGGAATGTGACTTCAGGATTTATTGCACGATAGTCCACTTTGTTGCCTATCAAACAGTCTGGCTTGCTGTTACATCACAATTGAAATAGAGAACAATCTCAAGCAAAGTCTCTGATTGAGGAAGTGATTGACAAGGCCCTGCAACACGACTATGCTTAAGTTACGAGACATAAAGTAACCCCAAAAGCAAAGTAAGAATTAGGATAGGAGATGAGGGGAGGGATGAAGGGCATTGAAATGGCCGATTTGGCGATTGTCAGTGCCCTTCATGGTTTCGTATGAGAGTACTAGTCAGACTAGAGGCTCACTAAGCCCAGCCAGCGAGTTTAGTGGAGAAAACAAATGGTGAAGATAAATAGTTCTAACTTCGGGGGAGTGTAGCGATGATCGAGATGGTAATCGATAGTATTCGAGTCAGTCTCATGAATTATCAGCGTGTTGTGATTCTGAAGGAGAAAGCAGCCGAAGTTTATCTACCAATCTGGATTGGTCCCGCTGAGGCCGATGCCATATCTGTAAAGCTTCAGGGAGTTACTGTGCCGAGACCTTTGGCTCATGACCTGCTATATTCAATTATTAATGCCCTGGGGGCTACTATCAATCTTATCCTTCTGAGTGACCTTAGGAGTGATACCTTTTATGCCAAGATTGTCTTTAATGCAGATGGTGGGGAAATGGAGGTCGATTCTCGTCCTAGCGATGCTCTGGCACTAGCCCTGAGAGCCGGGGTTCCGATCTATGCTGAGGAGGCAGTCTTAGATAAAGCTGGTATTATGTTAGACAAGGAGATATGGAAACCAATTCCGCCGGGAAAGGAACTGGAAGGAGCCAAAGAGGAAGCGGTCAGCGAAGACGAATTAAGGAGAATGTCGGCTTTCACCGATTTTATCAACACCCTTGATTTAGACGATTTGGACAAGCGCAAGTCCTAAGTTAAGGCGAGTTCGCAGTCGCTCGTGTGAATTAGGGCAGGAGCAAGCAGCCCTAGAGGTAAAACTCGAATATTTACCTCGGAATTGATATAGACCCCGCCCAAAAATGGGCTCTGACTCATCGTACCTTCGGTACCTTTGATACTTCTAAATTAGGTATGGGCTAAGGGGGTATTCTCCCTGAATTTCGAGCCAACTTTGTCTAGGTTATTCGCCCTAGAGCCCCTAAGACATTTCTTGAAGCCTTTCACGGCGAGTGAATGCTGAGAGCGGATTTGGAGAGGGTAAAGAGGGTATCATATGGCTAAGGGCACGATTAGCCGGCTAATTACAGACCAAGGATTTGGCTTTATCCGGACAGCTGAAGGCGAAGACCTGTTCTTCCACCGCAACGAGCTTCAAGGGGTGGACTATAATTCCATTAAAGAAGGACAGCAAGTAGAATTTGAGGTTGCACAGGGCCCTGATGGTTCCTGTGCGGCTAAGGTGAGGCTTGCTCAGCCCAAAGCCAAATAGCATAAGGCCCAGGGAGGCGGATTTGAGACAGCAGGAGGTATCGTATGACAAAGGGTACAATCAAACTAATCTCAGACCGAGGATTTGGCTTCATCCGAACGGCGGAAGGCAAAGACCTCTTCTTCCATCGCAAGGAGCTTGAAGGGGTGGACTATGATTCCCTTAGAGAAGGGAAAGAAGTAGAATTTGAAGTTGGGCGAGACCGCATTGGTCGTCCCCAGGCAGTCAGGGTGAGGCTTCCACAGGAGTATAAAGATGCTAGGTGAAATTCTACTCAAGATGGTCTCGGTGCTGACGCCTGATGATATCAAACAAACGAAGGCTGCCGGGTGTGGCGATGCAGTGAGGGCAATACTAGGTGAATTAGATAAGCTGGCCGTGTCGTGGCACGATGGCGAATACGGGGTGATGTCTCTGGTTGATGTCCAAATTTGGGCCAATGCCCAGAGTAGTCTTGACAAACTGCAGGCTGCGCTGCGTGAGGGCTAGGCATGGCGGAAAAGGAAAAGGGCAAGTATCAGCGTTGTGATGAGTGTCATGGCGGCTATCTGATTGTGTTCGAGTGCAAGGATAAGAAGAAGCGCTGTGCGCGGTGCAAGGAAAGGTTTGACGGAAGGGAGGGAGGGAATGAGAGGGGAAAAGGAGATAAGAGAGGCATTAAAGAGGCTAAAGGATGAACACTTAAGAAGGATGCGACAGCCAGATAGCTACTCTCCCCCTTCCATGTTGATAGCCATGGTTGGTACTCTGGAATGGGTTTTGTGTGATAGAGAGAGGTTACCAGATTTCAAGTAACGATTGCCAAGACTGCCGTGCAATAAAAAATAAGGTTGACCGTGCTGTTGTTGACGGCGGTGACCGCTAAATAGGGGAAGTGTGACTGAGGCAGCTTTTGGAGGTAGCAGAGATGGCTAATGAAACTGAGAGTGTAAGACAGCTTACAAGTAAAATTGAAGGTTCTATCTCCGACGCCGAAGGTGAGTTGCTCTATAGACTGGCGAAGGACGTGCCTGAAGGTCAGGCTATTTTTGAGATTGGCAGGGGGAAAGACAAGTCCACAGTATGGCTGGCTAAAGGGTCAGAGTCAGGAGATAAGAACAAAGTGTATAGCATCGCCTCACATAAGGGAAGTCCGGACCATGTAAAGGTAGATGAAGAGAATATGCACACGGAGTTCATCTTAACCAAGGCTAGGGTTCAAGATACCGTAGTTTCGCTACATGAAACTTCTGAAGAGGCTGCCAGAAGATGGAAGGAGAAGATAGGTTTGTTGTGGATTAACACTTCGCATGAGTATGAAGATGTAAAGCAGGTCATACTTTCGTGGCAGCGCCACCTATCTCCAAACGCTATAGTGGCTGTTCATGGTTGCAATCGACCTGGGCCTTCTCAGGTTGTCAAGGAG
>DAOUMB010000131.1:0-3584 GCA_034414335.1 Dehalococcoidia bacterium | reverse complement strand
GGCATGATCCATGCCATACCTGAGCTTAAGGGTACACTGGCTGGTATTGACCTTTCTCATGAGGCGGCAGTAGGCAAGATAGCTGAAGAAGAAGTAGAGTATCTAATGGCACGAGGGCTAACTCGAGCTGAGGCTACAGCCACTATAGTCAGAGGATTCCTCAGGGTAGATATAGAGGGCTTGCCAGCCTTGCTCAGTGCTGAATTGCATCGGGCTATTGAAGCCAGTGAAAAGGACATTATGTAAATAGCACCTCATGAAAAATTGGCTTCGCTTTTTCAGGGATAAGTAAAGAAGGCTAAAAGGAGAGTAATCATGAATCTCAAGGCTCTGCATAACTGCAGCTACGGCTTATATGTGATAAGCTCCAGAAAAGGAGACGGACTCAATGGGCAAATCGCCAATACCATGTTTCAGGTAACATCTGACCCACCAACCATTGCCATCAGTATCAATAAGCAAAACCTGACTCACGAATTTATCACCAAAAGCAGGGTCTTTACCGCTTCTATACTATCCCGAGATACACCCCTCTCTTTCATTGGTCATTTTGGCTTTAAATCAGGCAAAGAAGTAGACAAACTCAAAGATGTCAATTATAAGCTTGGTGAAACTAAGGCTCCCATAGTACTTGACCACAGCTTAGCTTATCTTGAAGCCAGGGTAATTAATCAAGTAGATGTCGGGACTCACACTATCTTTATAGGAGAGCTTGTGGGAGCAGATGTTCTCAAAGAAGGTGAACCTATGACTTATGCTTACTACCATCAGGTGAAGAGAGGTACCACTCCCAAGACAGCTCCTATCTACATCGAAGAGAGGAAGGAGGCAGTACCCAAAATGGCGAAATACCAGTGCACTGTTTGCGGGTATATCTATGACCCCGAGTTGGGCGATCCCGACGGCGGTATAAAGCCGGGAACGCCTTTCGAGGACATACCTGATGATTGGGTGTGTCCTGTCTGTGGAGCAAGCAAGGACCAGTTTGAAAAAATAGAGGAATAAATGAAAGCAAGACAGATAAAACCAAATGTTTACTGGGTGGGCGCTATTGACTGGGACAGACGTCTCTTCGATGCTTTGATACCCCTTCCCGACGGAACGAGCTATAACGCCTACCTGGTGCAGGGCAGCCAAAAAGTTGCTCTGATAGATACTGTGGATCCTTCCATGACAGATGTCCTCATGGCCCATCTAGAGGATGTTCCCGTCATTAATTACGTCATTGCCAACCATGCCGAGCAAGACCACTCCGGCTCTATCCCCCAAGTTCTAGCGAAGTATCCTGATGCTAAGGTGGTCACTACGCCCAAAGGCAAGGATATGCTCGTGGCTCTCTTGCTTATTCCCGAGAACATATTCATCACCGTAAGCGACGGTGAAACTCTATCCCTCGGGGATAAGACCTTGGAGTTTATCCATGCCCCCTGGGTTCACTGGCCCGAGACTATGCTTACGTATCTACGGGAAGATAAGGTACTCTTTCCCTGTGACCTTTTCGGCTCTCATTTGGCTACAACAGATTTGTACGGAACTGGTGAAGGCCAATTCTACGAAGCGGCTAAGAGATACTATGCTGAAATCATGATGCCCTTTCACAGTAATATTGAGAGACATTTGGAGAAATTAAAAGGGTATGAGATTAACGCCATTGCCCCCAGCCATGGCCCGCTGTATGACAAGCCACCATTCATCTTGGAAGCATATCGAAGCTGGGTATTCGGCCCACCAAAAAACATAGTCGTCTTGCCTTATATCTCCATGCACGGCAGCACCCAGAAGATGGTGGAATACCTCGTCGGAGCCCTGGTTGATAGAGGTGTCACGGTAAAGCAATTCAACCTCTCGGTAGTAGATTTAGGAAAACTGGCCATGGCATTGGTGGACGCAGCCACGATGGTCATCGGCACGCCTACCGTTCTGGTTGGTCCACATCCTAACGTCGCTCATGCTACATTTCTAGCCAATGCCTTAAGACCCAGACTCCAGTTCGTCTCTATTATCGGATCTTACGGCTGGGGCAGCAGGGCTGTGGAACAGCTCAAGGAAATGATTCCCAACCTTAAGGTAGAGATCCTGGACCCTGTGATCAGCAAGGGGTTTCCCAGGGAAGAGGATTTCAAGGCCCTGGACAACCTGGCCAGCACTATCGCACAGAAGCATAAAGAGCATGGCTTTGTTTGACCATGTTCTAACGGAAAGAGAGTCAAGATGTCCAAAGCAATAATAATTTATGATTCCAGGAGTGGCAATACAGGAATGATGGCCAAGGCGATTGAAGAGGGAATGAAAGAGGTTGGAATCGAAGTCCTATCGAAAAGGGCTATAAACGCAACTGCAGAGGATCTTACAAATGTTGATGCCGTGGTCCTTGGTGCTCCGACTTACCATAAGGACTTGACCCAATCAATGAAAACATTCCTCTTCGAAATGGAGAATGCGGGCTTGAAGGGGAAGATTGGGGCAGCTTTCGGGTCCTATGGATGGAGCGGCGAGTCCGTCCAGATGATGACGGACACTATGAAGCACATCTTCGGGATGAGCGTGATAGAGCCCGGATTGAAAATACTACGCAGACCGAGTGAAAGCGGGTTAGAGCAGTGTCGGAATTTTGGAAGAATGATTGTTGAAAAAATGAAAGAACCAATCTAAGAGATGGGGAGGTACTTAGGACGTAGATTAGGTAAACACTTAAGGGAAGGGAAAAAGAGAATAATTATAGAAAGGGTGCAGTGAAATGTATCAAAAGATACTAGTTCCTCTCGATGAATCGGCGCTAGCGGAATGCGTCTTGCCCCATGTAAAAGCGATAGCCAAAGGATGTAGTACAGGAGAGGTGATACTCTTAGAAGTCGTAGAGCCTCTTCCTAGCTGGGCAGCAGAAGGCATCGATTTTGCTGCAGTGCAAAATGACAACACGAGGGCAGCGGAAGCATATCTTGCGAAAATACAAGCTCAGCTTAGCTCAGAGGGATTTAATGTCAGATCTGAAATATTAGTGGGCAGAGCTGCTGAAGCTATCACCGAATTTACTCAACAGAATGCAGTAGACCTTATAGCCATTGCCACGCATGGTCGCTCTGGCATAAGTCGTTGGGTATTTGGCAGCGTGGCGGACAAGCTAGTGCGCTCCTCTTTTGTCCCAGTGCTACTGATTAGACCGCGTGGTTCTGAGCTTGGCACCTGATCTCATTATGGATTACGAAGCTACTGTCGAAAAGAGGCTTTCTGAGCCACTTAGTCTGGGGGTGATGGAATATGGAATAGGGGTTGAAGCTATGCCAAACTTGGTAGAACCAAAAAGGGAAATTGCCTAATCTTAAGAACTAAGGAGGGAGAGCAATGAAATTTGGAGATATTTTGAAAGGAAAGGAAGCTGAAGGGAAGGAAAAACACGTCCCAACAATTGAGGTTGGTAAAGGAAAGGGTGAGGCAGGCGCAGACATCGTCCACGTAGTAGTGGGTAAGGAAGTGCCTCACCCCAATACTGTGGAACATCATATTGCCTGGATAGAGCTCTACGGAGTGATCAAAGATGGACCGGTAATAGACCTAGGCAGGTCTGCCTTTGCGCCTTCCTATAC
>DAOUMB010000130.1:0-41714 GCA_034414335.1 Dehalococcoidia bacterium | reverse complement strand
ATAAGATGCTGTAAATTAGCCCTAGACCGTGGCTTAAGCGGAACTATGGTAGGGCCTGCAGCTTATTTTATGAAATCTCCACCTATCCAATACTCCGACGACGAAGCCCGCGTAAGAACCGAAGCATTTATAACAGGACAAGGACAAGAGGGTCCCATCTCTCTGCCTGAGCTACAATCAGTTGAGATCGAGGGATAAGCCTCTTTTGCGGCAAAAGTGCTAGCTTCAAACAACGTAGATTAAATAATCAATAATCTATTATGTGATGTTAGTTACTGGAGCTTACTACGTTTGATAAAGGTGGCAACTTGCTTCAGGTTTCCCTCTCCACCATGTGGGCTAAAGGTAGATTTAGCCACATGGCAGAATTTGCCACCAAAGCTAAAGAATTGGGCTTCACTCACGTAGAAGCAAATGCTTCAATTTCCCCACAGATGCTTAGCGAACTTATCGAGACTGCAATTCCCATTTCAAGCATTCATTCTCCCTGCCCGAGGGTATTATCATCTAGAGGAATCCCCGTAGCTAGCCTTTCCTTAAGTTCTCTAGACAAGAGCGTGCGAATGGAGGCTGTTAGCTTTACCGAGAAAACAATAGACCTTGCGTCAAATGTAAGCGCCAAGGCTATTGTCCTTCATATGGGTGAAGTGCCAATTGACCTGAGTTTGCAAGATAGACTGTATAAACTTTACAATGAGAGCCGCGCTCAAACTAAAGAATATAGCCAGGCTAAAGAGGAGCTAATTTACCAACGCATTTCCCAAGTTCCTCCTTACCTTGAAGCAGCGAGAAAAAGTCTGCAGAACCTTAGCAAATATAGCTGTCAGAAAGGTATAATGCTGGGACTCGAGACTAGATTCCATTTTCACGAGATACCAAATATGGATGAAATGACAGAGCTACTTAATGAGGTACAAGGAAGCCTGGTGGGCTACTGGCATGACGTCGGACATGCTGAAGTCCAGCAACAGCTTGGATTTAGCTTGCATGAGGAATGGCTTTCACGATTCAAACACAGAATGATTGGTATCCATTTGCATGATGTTCTTGGCATTTCTGATCACCAGGCACCAGGAAAGGGAAATATGAATTGGAATATGGTAGCCAAGTATCTGCCCCAGGGAGTAGTAAAAGTTTGTGAAATTGGCGAGTGGAATGAAGAGGAGCAAATGCAAGGAATAGTCAATTTCCTTCGAAAAGAAGGAATAGTAAACCAGCCGGGCAGAACTGGATAATGAATCTAACAAATATTCGACGGAATTTAGCCTATCGGATTACTGACCCCCTAGTCGAGGTTGTGAGCAAAAGTGGGATAACACCTAATGTTCTGACCCTTATCAACCTGGCTCTGAACATAGTTGCGGCCTATGTTATCGCCACGAGTCACTTTCTCCTCGGCGGAGTTTTAGTTTTGGTTTCAGGCCTATTTGACCTCCTTGACGGAGCATTAGCCCGCTTCACCAATCAAAGCACAAAGTTTGGCGCTATTCTTGATTCGACAGTTGACCGCATTTCTGAAGCAGCGATACTCAGCGGTCTCCTAATTTGGTATATACCACGGGGAGCCAGTTTGGAAATCGTGCTTATTTTTGCTGCTTTAATTGGCTCCTTCTTGGTCAGCTACATAAGAGCTAGGGCAGAAGGAGTCGGGTGGCAATGTCAGGTTGGCTTGTTTACTAGAGCAGAACGAGTTATAGTATTAGCAATAGGTTTGCTGATAAATCAGGTCTTTATTGCCTTATGCGTTCTGGTGGTCTTTGTCTTCATCACTGTAGTTCAAAGGTTAGGTTACCTATGGAAGCAAGCAAAAAGGTGGGGTGATTAATTGGCTGTCACAGCTATCGTGGGAGGACAGTGGGGTGATGAAGGTAAGGGAAAGATAATTGATCTCTTAGCTGAGAAGGCGAAGATAGTAGCTCGTTTCTCTGGGGGAGATAATGCAGGCCACACTGTGGTCAACCCTTACGGCGAGTTCCGGCTGCATCTTGTACCTTCAGGCATCTTTTACCCCCAGGTAACTTGCATTATTGGCAATGGCGTAGCTATTAATCCGGCAGTGCTTCTTAGAGAAATAGACGACCTGCGCAATCACGGTGTCGATACAAGTCGCCTTTTTATTAGTAACCGCGCTCACCTAATCATGCCGTACCATACCCTTCTCGACGGACTGGAAGAGGAAAGGCGTAGTAAAGGAGCGTTGGGTACCACACGCAGAGGAATTGGCCCTGTTTTTGCTGATAAAGTAGCTCGCTTGGGAATTCGTGCCGGAGATTTATTAGATAGAGATATATTTTGGGCCCGCCTGAGTTCAGCTCTTGAGCTTAAGAATATTATCCTGACAAAAGTATACCAAGTCTCACCCCTATCGTTAGAAGAAATTTATGACCAATATTGCCACTATGGGGAGCAGCTAGCTCCTTTCATTCGGGATACTAGCTCCATAATTCGCGAGTCGGTGACAAAGGGCGAGCCAGTTTTATTAGAAGGTGCTCAAGGAGCTTTACTTGACCCTGACTTTGGCACCTACCCCTATGTGACCTCCTCTTCACCGTTGGCCGGGGCAGGCTGTATTGGAACAGGCCTAGGCCCAAGGGAAATCGATCATGCGGTGGGCGTGTTTAAAGCATATAACACTAGAGTCGGTGCTGGGCCCATGCCCACAGAGCTCAAGGACGAAATCGGTGACTTCATACGAGAAAAGGCTCATGAGTATGGTGCTACCACAGGAAGACCACGGAGATGCGGTTGGTTTGATGCTGTGGCAGGTCGTTTCAGCGTTCAAATAAATGGCCTTAGCGATATAGCTCTAACTCACCTCGATATCTACGATGGTTTCCAATCAATTAAAATATGCACCGCTTACAAATTTAATGACGAAGTCCTAACTGCTTTCCCCAGCGACGTAGCCATATTGGAAAAATGCCAACCCGTCTACGAAGAATGGAATGGTTGGCAAGAATCAATAAGTGGAATCCGAAATTTTGAAAAGTTACCGACAGGAGCTCGTAATTATATGTCCCGGCTCGAAGACCTTCTTTCCTGCCCTATCAGCCTCGTTTCCGTAGGACCAGATCGGGGCCAAATAATATTGGTTACGGGCTTCAGCTTATAACCGTCAACCATTATCATTTGGGGATAGGCAAATCTACCTTATAGTCCTTTAGTGTCGCTCGTATAAGATTGGCAGATTTTTCATCAGGCTCAATTAGAGGCAAGCGAGGTTTGCCCACAGAAAAGCCGATATAGTTCAAAGCCCACTTAATAGGCATGGGGTTAGGAACGATGAACAGGGCATTTACCAAAGGTAATAAGTTCCTGTGGATCCTAGCTGCCTCTTGAGTTTCACCGTTAAAGAATTTATCCATCATATCCTTTATCTGAATTCCTACTATATGAGAGGCAACGCTAATCACGCCATAACCACCCAAAGCGAGTATAGGGAAGGTATCACTATCATTGCCGCTGTAAACTAAGAAATCTTCCTTAGTCCCCTGAATAATCTCAGCTATCTGCCCAAGATTGCCACTGGCTTCCTTCACGCCCACAATGTTATCAATTTGGCTCAGCTTGATTACCGTGTCGGCAGCAAGGTTGGTAACCGTACGTGACGGCACATTATAGAGGATACAGGGCAAGATAGTGCTTTGGGCAATGGCTTTAAAATGCTCAAACAAGCCCTGCTGTGTTGGTCGATTATAATAGGGAACTACCAAAAGACAAGCATCAACCCCGATTTTCTCTGCCTCCTTAGTTAACTCCTGGCTCTCTCTTGTATTATAGCTGCCTGTGCCAGCTACTATTGTCCCAAGGTTAGCCAACGCTGATTTCGTTTCAGCAAAAAGCCGTAGTTTCTCTTCCTTGTTCAGAGTAGAAGTTTCGCCAGTGGTGCCCGATACCACCACCCCTTCACTACCCGAATCCAGTAAAGATAACGCCAGTCTCTTAGCCTGCTGATAGTCAACCTCGCCCTGAGCATCAAAAGGCGTAACCATAGCTGTTAATAAGCGACCCAGCTTATTCATTTAAACTAGCTAAACTCCCCTTAGGACTTATCCAACCCTTCTCTATCCCCTCCTCAGCAATCTGTATGGCATTTAACGCTGCCCCTTTACGCAGATTATCAGACACTATCCACATAACAAGTCCGTTAGGGTGGGAGATATCTTTTCTGATTCTGCCCACAAATACGTGATCTGACCCACTAGCAGCCCATGGTTGAGGATAAAAACTGACGCTGGGATCGTCGAGTACCCTTACTCCCGGCGCTTGAGCCAAAATCCTTCTTGCCTCTTCAGGAGTAGTGGGTGAACTGAATTCCACGTTAACTGCTTCACTATGTCCAAAGTAAACAGGGACTCTGACGCAGGTAGCTGAAATGGCCATATCTTCAGCATGCAGTATCTTCCGTGTTTCTTCCACCATTTTCTGTTCTTCTCTAGTGTAACCATTATCCAAGAAGACATCGATTTCTGGCAGTACATTAAAGGCTATTTGATGAGAATAGACATGGGGACAAATACGGCGCCCTTCCAAAACCAACTGTGATTGGTTTGTCAGTTCTTTCACGGCAGCAGCGCCACTACTTGACACTGATTGATAAGTACTTGCCACAATTCGCTTTATGGGATTTATCCTGTGTAAAGGATAAAGCGCTACCACCAGTTGGATTGTGGAGCAATTTGGATTGGCAATTATCCCCTTATGCCATTCTATATCCTCAGGATTTACCTCTGGAACTACAAGAGGCACCGCAGGGTCCATTCTGAAGGCAGCACTATTATCAATGACCACCGCTTCAGCTTCGGCAGCCAAGGGCACTAACCTCCGACTGATATCAGCACCACCAGAGAAAAAGGCAATATCAACATCACGAAACGTCTCCGGTTTCGCTTCCGCAATTTCAATTCTTTGATGATTAAAGAAAAGCTTCACACTAGAAGGATGATCAGGAGCTATTAGTTGGATAGAAGCTACGGGAAAATTGCGTTGCTCAAGTACCTTAATAAATTCCTGCCCCACAATCGCAGTAGCACCAACAATAGCTACGTTGAATCCTTCCATGGCCTTTCCTACAACTTGAGCAAGTCATCCAATCCGTAAGTTAGCCCCTTGCGTTTTGTAACTTCCTTAATTGCCAGAATAACGCCGGGTACGTAACACTCCCGACTTATAGCGTTGTGACGTAAACTTAGAGTTTCACCCACCCCGCTGAATATAACTTCTTGCCCTGCCATAAATCCTGGCAACCTTAAGCTATGAATAGCTATGCCATCCATCTGTCCGCCTCTGGTATTGCTGAGTACTTCCTTTTTAACCTCGGGGTAAATAAAGGATTTACCACGCATTTGCGACATAGCCCTTGCTGTAGCTATAGCAGTCCCTGAAGGAGCATCAGCTTTTTTATCATGGTGCATTTCGATAATTTCGGCATGGTCGAAGAACTTGGCAGCAAAGATCGACAAATGCATTAGGAGTGCTGCCCCTAAAGAAAAATTAGGTGCCACCACCGCCCCTACCCCATTGGCTTTGCATAATTGTTCAATCTCTGCCAAATTTTCTTCAGAAAGGCCCGTAGTGCCTATAACCATATTAACCTTCTGCTTAATAGCGATGCGCGCGGCTGCCATGGAAGCCTCGGCATTAGTAAAATCTACTACTACATCAGCGTCGCAGCTCCTTAAAAGCGAGCTTAAGTCGGAAGAAAAGGGCACTAGCCTTACGGCCTCAGATAAAGCGAGATATTGCTGAGATACTTCCTTTTCTACAGCTCCTGCTGCCTCTAACCCAGGCTCGCGCACTATAGCTTTAGTTATCTCCTGCCCCATTCTGCCTAGAGCACCATTAATAACAACCCTTATAACCTCCATATGATACCCTCCATCAGTAAAGTAATCTATTTACTGTAATTGCCGCGCCGTCCGCCCTTACCATATGGGTGAATAAATTTCTTCCGACGAGGTCCAGGAGCCGAAGAATCACTAACTCTAGCACCAGGAAGATTGGAAAGTCCTTCAAATACTGCTTTGCGCGACAGATTTATTCTGCCAGAGCTGTCAATCCCGATGACTTTCACCATTATCTCGTCACCCACTTTAACCACATCTTCAACCTCAGGTACATGGTAGTTAGCAAGCTCGCTGATGTGAACCAAGCCCTCCTTCCCCGGCAAGATTTCTACCATAGCACCAAAATTAAACAACCTAGTTACTTTGCCACTGTAAACCTCCCCTTGCTCCACCTCCCGGGTTAAATCTTCTATCATTTTAATCGCTTTCTGGGCTCCTTCTTCGCTTTGAGAGCCAACGATAACCGTACCATTATTTTTTACATCTATGGTTGTTTTGGTTTCATTTATAATGGACCTTATAACCCTGCCCCCAGGGCCAATGACACTCCCAATCTTGCTCGGATCAATCGTTATTTCATACATCCTGGGAGCATAGGGACTAAGCTCAGAACGACTAGCACTAATAGCTAAAGCCATTTTCCCCAGTATCTCCAACCTCGCCTCACGAGCCTGACTTAGGGCTTCGGCCAGGATGCTATAATCTAACCCCTGCAACTTGATATCAAGCTGCAAAGCTGTGAGCCCTCGAGCTGTGCCAGCAACTTTGAAATCCATGTCACCGTAGGCATCTTCCATACCGACAATGTCAGTTAAAACAATATGGTCCCCCTCCTCTCCAGTAACTAAACCCATGGCTATTCCTGCCACAGGCGCCTTAACAGGTACACCGGCATCCATCAGGGAGAGGGTCGAGGCACAAGCACTAGCCATAGATGTGCTTCCGTGAGAACTAAGTACCTCGGAAACCAGACGTATGGTGTAAGGAAAGTCCTCCTCTGACGGCAATACCGGTGCAATAGCTCGCTCTACTAAAGCACCATGTCCAATTTCTCGCCTCCCCGCTGATCCTATTCGTTTCACCTCACCAGTAGAAAAAGGGGGAAAATTATAATGATGCATAAAGCGTTTAGTTTCCTCCAGACCCAAACCATCCAATAACTGCTCCTGACTTGTAGACCCTAAAGTGGTAATAGTCAACACCTGTGTCTCGCCCCGAGCAAATAATCCCGAGCCATGAGTACGAGGCAGAAGGCCAACTTCGCAGCTAATAGGACGAATTTCTTCAGCTTGGCGGCCATCCAAGTGTCGCCTTGTCTGCAATATTTTCCCCCTAACAGCGGCCCTAAACTGGGTTTCAAAAGCAAAATTGATTTCATCTTCAGAAAAATAATCAACTAACCTTTCCCTTGTTTCTTCTTTGAGGGAATTCAAAGCCCTCTCTCTTTGCACTTTCTCTGGTTCCTCTAGAACCTGGCTTAATTTTTCACCAAATACAGAGGCGATTTGAGATGAGAGCTCGGGGGCAAGTTCCTTAGTTTCGATTTCTACCTTGGGCTTGCCATAAATTTGCTTTAGCTCTTCCTGAAGCTTGATGACCTCTTGATTCACCTCATGTCCCAGCTTAATTGCCTCTATCAGTATTTCTTCGGAAATTTCCCTCGCATTTGCTTCCACCATTACAACGTCTTCTTTATTGCTAGCAACAAGCAGGTCAAGCAAGCTATTTTCCATTTGAGGCAGAGTGGGATTCACAACTAAAGTATCGTCTAAGTAGCCAACATGTACTGCTGATATAGGACCAGAGAACGGGATATCCGATAAGGTCAAGGCTGCTGAAGCGCCAACAAGGGCACAAATATCAGGGTCATTTTCTTGATCAACTGATAGTACTGTAGCCACAACCTGAACATCATGATAAAATCCCTTGGGCAGAAGGGGACGCAGGGATCGGTCGATGAGCCGACTAGTTATCACTGCCTCCTCGGTAGGACGTCCCTCTCGTCTGATGAAGCTGCCCGGTATTTTACCCGCTGCATAGAGCCTCTCTTCATAATCCACTGTTAGAGGCACAAAATCTACTCCCTCTCGGAGTTCAGGGCTTAAACAGGCAGTAACTAAAACAATCGTGTTACCATACTGAACAGCGGCAGCGCCATTGGCTTGCTGAGCAAGTTTCCCTACCTGAATGCTAAGCATCCTGCCAGCTATCGAACGCTCAAAAACATCAGACATACTATTTCCTCAAACCCAATCTGGCAATAAGAGAATAATATTGTTCGGGATTCTTCCTGTTCAAGTAAGCCAAAAACCGCCTCTGCTTCCCTATCACCCCGTGAAGCGCATGTCGAGAGTGTCGATCCTGGGGATACAACTTAAGATGCTCCGTTAACCGGTTTATCCTTTCAGTAAGCAAAGCCACCTGGACCTCAACAGACCCAGTATCATTTTCCCTAAGTCTAAATTGGGTTATGATTTCCCCTTTTCTTTCCTTGTCCACTATGCAACTCCCTAAATTGGTAATGTCGTATATCATATCACGACAAAAAATTCTTGTATAGAAATTGACCAAAGGATTGAGAT
Source organism: Dehalococcoidia bacterium (assembly GCA_034414335.1). GTDB lineage: Bacteria > Chloroflexota > Dehalococcoidia > GIF9 > AB-539-J10 > RBG-13-51-36. The sequence continues at coordinate 33,286 of DAOUMB010000130.1, read as the reverse complement.
GCTTTACAATTGCTCTGTAAAGGCAACTTTTTATGCACGAAAGTTGCGGTGTTTTTGGAATTTATGCCCCAGGCATAAATGTAGCTCAGACTACCTTTTTTGCCCTCTTCGCTTTACAGCATCGCGGCCAAGAAAGCGCCGGCATCGCTGTCACTGATGGCAATGGAATAAAAATACGTACCAACATGGGATTAGTTTCCCAGGCGTTCACTGAAGATGACCTTGCTTTGCTCAAAGGAGATATCAGCATTGGGCACAACCGTTACTCCACTACAGGCTCAAGCAGACCTGTGAATGCCCAGCCCGTCGTAGCAGAATCAGAGGAGTTAACCATTGCCCTGGCACATAATGGCAATATCATCAACTCCAAGCTGCTCCGCGATGAACTTCAAGAGCGTGGCTATGATTTCCACACTAGCACTGATTCCGAAGTCATCGCCAATCTAATTTTGGCCTCCCCCGGTCGGAATTGGGAGAGAAAAATAGAATATGCCATGTCCCGTCTTCAAGGAGCTTATTCTTTGGTGATTCTGACTGAAGACAAGTTGATTGGAGTCCGCGACCCCTTCGGTGTTCGTCCTCTTTGTCTCGGAATCATTGACAGCGGATGGAGCATCGCCTCAGAAAGTTGTGCCTTAGACCACATAGGTGCCCAATTCGTAAGGGAAATCGAACCCGGGGAAATTGTAGTCATCGATAGCCATGGGGTGAAGAGCTTTAAAAAGAAAGATGATAAAAAAGCCTTATGCATCTTTGAATATATCTACTTCGCCCGTCCCGACAGCATCATACAAGGTAAACTGCTCTACCCCACGAGGGAGGCTATGGGTAGAATACTAGCTGAAGAGTATCCTGTCGATGCTGATTTCGTAATGGGTGTCCCTGATTCAGCTACTGCCGCCGGCATCGGCTATTCTAATGCCTCGGGTATCCCATATTGCGAAGGCCTGCTAAAAAACCGTTACGTAGGACGTACCTTTATTGAGCCTGACCAGAGGATGAGGGAGCTTGGCGTCCAATTAAAATTCAACCCCCTTTCTCGGATAATTGCTGGGAAGAAGTTGATAGTCGTCGATGACAGCATCGTTCGTGGCACCACAACTCCCCATGTTGTTACTTTGCTCAGAAAAGCAGGTGCCACAGAGATTCATCTTCGCATCTGTGCCCCTCCTATCCGCTACCCCTGCTTCTTTGGGGTGGATATGGCAACTAGATGGCAACTCATTGCCGCAAGAAAGACCATCCCCGAAATCAGAGAACACCTTGGTGCTGATTCACTGGGATATCTTAGCCTTGATGGTTTAATTCGAGCTGTGGATCTGCCCAAAGATATTTTCTGCCTCGCTTGCTTTACTGGAGTGTACCCCATCCCGGTCCAAATAGAAATGGACAAGCTGGCTCTCGAGGCAATTTCCCAGGAGGAACTCAGTGAAATCCGCCTCTAAGGAAGCTTATGCCCTCGCTGGGGTAGATATTCATCTCGCCGATAAAGTCAAACAAACAATTGCCCGGCAAGCCCAAACTACTTTTCGGCCCGAAGTCCTAGGCTCCGGATTTTTCGGCAGTATGTTTCAGCTCAAAGGATATGATGAGCCGATTTTGGTCTCCAGTACCGACGGGGTAGGCACCAAGCTCAAAATAGCATCGCTCCTGGATAAAAACGATACTGTAGGCATGGATATTGTCAATCACTGCGTCAACGATATTCTTTGTTGTGGAGCCGAGCCACTTTTCTTCCTCGACTATATTGCTGTGAGTAAACTTGTGCCTAAACAAATAGAAGATATCATTTCAGGTATAGCTCGAGCCTGCCGGGAAGTTGGCTGTTCGTTGATCGGCGGTGAAACCGCCGAGATGCCAGGCATATATCGCCACAAGAGCTATGACTTGGTGGGTTTTATTGTCGGAGTGGTGGAAAAAAGGAGTATGATTGACGGCAGTGCCATCGCTCCAAATGACGTAATCCTTGGTCTGCCTTCGTCTGGTTTACATACTAACGGTTATTCATTGGTGAGAAGAGTCTTTGGCGCAGACGATAACCCTTCGTGCTTAAATAAATTCTATCCTGAGCTAGGGAAAAGCCTCGGTGAGGAATTGCTCCATATCCACCATTGCTACTACCTGCAACTTAAGCCAGCCTTGTCCTTGGTCAAAGGTGTAGCTCATATCACCGGTGGCGGCTTTATGGGTAATATACCTCGCATTCTACCCCAAGGACTTGCCGCTCACGTGAAGAGGGATTCCTGGGATATACCGCCTATTTTCAAGCTTATCCAAGAAAAAGGCGATATAGAAGAAGCAGAAATGTATCGAGTGTTCAACATGGGGATAGGCTTGGCTATCGTTTGCTCAGCTCAGCAGGTAGCCAAGATCGTCAGTATCTTACCCCAGGCCAAAGCCGTCGGCGAGATAATTGAGGCAGTAGACGAGGAAAGAGTAATAATAAATTAAAGGAGGTTCTGTGCGCACCATAATTAGTGTTTCAGACAAGTCCGGCATAGTTGACTTTGCCCGGAGCCTACAAGAACTGGACGTTGAGGTATTCAGCACCGGTGGTACTAAGAAGTCATTAGAGGCTGCCGGAATAAAAGTGCATGGCATCTCAGAGCTTACCGGTTTTCCTGAAATCCTTGATGGCCGAGTAAAGACTTTACATCCCGCAGTGCATGGAGGCATCTTAGCCCGACGTGACCTCCCCCAGCACTTATCCGAGATAACCCAAAACCGCATTGAGCCCATTGATATGGTGGTGGTGAACCTCTATCCCTTTGTGGAAACGGTGAGCAAAGCCGAAGTTTCCCTGGATGAAGCACTGGAGAATATCGATATTGGTGGACCAAGCATGATTCGCTCCGCAGCTAAAAATTTCCCTTCCGTCCTCGTAATAGTGGACCCCGGGGATTATGACGCAATCCTGCAAAAGCTGCGCCAGGGCAACATAGATTCAGAATATAGAAAACACTTAGCCCAGAAAGCTTTCCAGCATGTGGCTCTTTATGATACTGCCATCGCCCAATATCTTAATGAGGATGCCTTTCCAGAGGAGATGACTATAGCCTTGAGAAAGGGTCGTAGTCTTCGTTATGGAGAGAATCCCCATCAACAAGCTGCCTTTTACGTTGAACAAAATGTGAAACACAGACAAGGTGGCTTAGCATCGCTGGAACAACTTGGCGGGCCCGAAATTTCCTTCAATAACCTTCTCGATTTAGATGCTGCTTTAAACGTGGTGCGCGATTTTACCGCACCCACCATAGCTATAATGAAGCACAATAATTCCTGCGGACTCGCCTGCCATGATAACTTGGCTGAAGCCTATTCGAGAGCTTTGACGGGGGACCCAGTCGCTGCCTTTGGCGGCATAGTTGCCAGCAACCGAATTATTAATTTAGCCACTGCCCAAGAGATTGATAAGACTCATTACGACGCCATAGTTGCCCCAGAATACGAAAAGAAAGCTCTGGAATTACTGAGACGAAAAGGGGGGTTGCGCCTTGTTAAAGTTGCTCCCTATTCTCACCCCTCGCCCTCCGAATCGTGCCTCGATTTTCGCTATGTCAGAGGTGGCTTCCTAGCACAAGCGCCAGACCTTCTAACCGAGTCGGAGCTCCAACCTCGCACGGTAACCAAGCGCCAAGCTACAGATGCCGAGTTATCAGACCTGCTCTTTGCCTGGAAGGCGGTTAAGGGTATAAAATCTAACGCCATAGTTATCGCCAAGGACAAAACGTTGTTAGGCATGGGAGCCGGACAGCCAAGCCGGGTAGTAAGCGTCGAGCTGGCTCTAAAAAGAGCTGGCGAACGAGCTAAAGACAGCGTCCTCGCTTCAGATGCCTTCTTCCCCTTCACCGATGGGCCGGAATTGGCAATCAAGCACGGAGTTACCGCCATTATCCAGCCAGGTGGCTCGGTAAGAGACAAAGAGGTAATTGAGCTGGCAGACAAGTATAATGTTGCCATGCTATTCACCGGTATTCGCCATTTTAGACACTGATTTCGCCGGCCATTGCGAGGCATCCTGGCCAAGCAAATCCCCAGGGTTTAGGTTGCCTCGCTAATAGATAAAAAGGAGGTAGAAAATGTTAATGATAAGCAAAGAGGCCATGGAAAGCGTTATGTCCCTCAGAGGGAAGATAGCTGATCCCAAAAAGAAGGCAGAGTGTATTGCCGATTTAGAAAATATGATAACAATAAAGCAATCCCATTTGGCTAGGGCGGATTGGGGTTCCTGTTGTGGCAACATCTGCAATCTGGCACCACAGATGGACAGCGAGCTACAGATGCTCCAGAAAATTTTGGAGGTTTTCAAGGAGGACAGCACGAGGGCTGCCTCTTTATTAGAGGATTACATTGCCTTCCTGAAGGAAACTTATAGACCAGAGCCCGATCACTGGTGATGCCGTGGCTAGAGCAATATTGGTAATAGATATACTCCGCGGCTTTCTGGAGCCAGGTTATCCCCTCTATTGTGGCGCCAAAGCTAGAAACATCATACCCAACGTCCAAAGATTCCTGGAACAAGAAATAAAAGCAGGGGCAAAGGTCCTCTACCTCTGTGACCGCCATAAACCTGACGACCCGGAATTCAAAATGTTCCCGCCTCATTGTATCGAAGGAACTCCCGCGGCTGAGATTATCCCCGAGCTTTCCCAATATACTGGTGAAATCATACCCAAGAGAAGCTTCAGTGGCTTCTATGACACGCCTTTAGAAAAGAAATTGAAGTCACTTAACCCCGAAACTATAGTCGTGTGCGGCGTGTGCACCAATATCTGTGTTTTACACACAGTCGCTGATGCCAGAAAGAGAGACTATGAGGTTGAAGTCCCCGTTGATTGTGTTGCCTCTTCCGATGAGAAAGCCCATTTCTTCGCTCTGGAGCATATGGAGAAGGTGCTTGGAGCTAAGCTTATCAAACCAACTGTCACGGTGTCCCCGCCTCGTTTTGAAATTCCCAATTCCTGGCTAAGCGGTGAAACTGCCGATATCTATTTTCCCCGCACCGTGGAAATTCTTAAGAAAGAGGGGATCAACCCCATAGCGACTATGGAAGTATTCCCTCGTCAATCCGGTATCTTATGCGGCATAGAAGAAGCTAAAGCCTTGCTAGCCGAAGTCCTTCCTGAGGATAATCGTGAGGTCTGGGCTCTATCTCAAGGCGAGCTCTTCAATAGAAAAGAGGTAGTCCTGCGTATAAAAGCTCCCTACCAGAGCTATGGGACTTATGAAACAGCTTATCTAGGCATGCTCTCCCATTGCAGTGGCTGGGCTACCGCTGCTCGAGAATGTTTTGATGCTGCCCAGGGTATTCCCATTATCAGCTTTGGCGCTCGCCATGTCCATCCTTCGGTGGTTGGCATCATGGAATATTCTGCCATGGTCGGAGGCTGTACCGGCTGCGCCAGTACCGCCGGAGCAAAACTTGCTGGCATCCAACCCACAGGGACTATTCCCCATGCCTTCATCATTATTATGGGCAGCACTGCCAAGGCCACTCTTACTTTTGACAAGCATATGCCTTCCGAAGTCCCCCGCATTGCCCTGGTGGATACTTTCGAGGATGAGGTTAGAGAAAGTGTAACTGTGGCCAAAGCGATGCGAGGCAAGTTACAAGGCGTTCGATTGGATACCCCTTCAGAAAGAGGTCGGGTTACTGCCGACCTAGTTAAAGAGGTGAGGGCCTGGCTGGACCTTGAGGGATTTAGAGATGTGAAAATAGTCGCCAGTGGCGGAATTGGTCCAGAGCGCATTAGATATTTTATTGATGAAGGGGCGCCTGTCGATATCTTTGCCGTTGGCAGCTATATCAGCGATGCCAAGCCCATTGATTTCACCGCTGACCTTCACGAGGTGGGGAGCAAACCAATTGCCAAAAGGGGCAGAATACCCGGCATCACTCCCAACCCCAAGCTAAAAAGGGTGATGTAAAAACTCGCCAAAATTGGTTTTAGCGGTGTCAAAATTTGTCTATCCACCGCCATAGGCCTATTTTATTCACCCCTTAAGGCACGCCAACTGCGCAAACAGCGCACTGGAACCTTCCGGGGCTCCCCCCCTGATTGTGTGCCAACCCCATTTGGGGATTCTTGAGCTGGCGGGAGATATACTCAGCCTTCCCTTGAATTTGCTTATACATCTCGTATACCTCCCGACATCCGCTTGCACCTATGGGGTGGCCGAAGGACTTCAATCCCCCGCTTAGATTGATCGGTATCTCTCCCTCCTGGTTCCAGGCACCTGAATCTATGTCCGCCTTTGCCTGCCCCTTCTCGCAAATGCCGAGGGATTCCACAGCTATGAGCTCAGCTATGGAAAAGCAATCGTGACACTCTGCCAGGTCAAGCTCCTTCCGAGGGTTCTTGATTCCAGCCTGCTCATAAGCCTGCCTTGCGGCATACTCCGTCTCCTCCCAGTGGGTGAAATCGTAATCCGTCCTGATTCTACCTGTTCCGGGGCCAACCGAAACGCCTATCCCTTTGATTGTGATGTAGTCATCCCTGAAATCCCTGGCGTCCTCCGTCCGGCACAAAATTGCAGCAGCCGCTCCATCAGTCACTCCGCAACAATCATAGAGCCCTAAAGGCCAGGCGATTATGGGGGCATTCACCACTTGCTCTAAGGTTACTTCTCGCCGCAGGTGAGCCCTGGGATTCCTGGCCCCGTTATGGTGGCTTTTGACTGATATTTTCCCCAACATCGTCTTTCCTTCATCAGGGTTCAAGCCATAGCGGGCGAAGTATCTGGTGGCTGAGAGAGCATACATTCCCGGAGGGGTAATGGTATTCCCGGACTCGTAAAGAGGGTGCCACTTCACGGCACGATATTCGGGCCCAAGTCCTCCATAGCCCGTATCCTTTATTTTCTCAACCCCGACCACCAAAACAAGGTCGTACACCTTAGCAGCCACGCCAAAGGCAGCGTTTCTTATCGCTTCATAGCCTGTGGCGCAGGCATTTTCTACCCTTGTGACGGGTATATACTGAAGCCCTAGAGGAGAGGCGATAGTCCCGCCTGTTTTCCGGCCCATACTTCCCACCCAGGCTGCCTGAATATCCTTAATATCTACCCCGGCATCAGAAAGTGCTTCCTCTGTGGCATCTATCACGAGGTCATCTATATCCTTATCCCAAAGCTCCCCAAACTGGCTGCACCCCATGCCGACTATGGCAACTTTATCCTTTATACTTTCCACTATGCGACCTCCTAACAACGAACCGGACGGCATTTCCAGTAATAATTATGAATACCCGAGCCCTCGTGTATCTTCCTGAAGGTCAGCTCGACAGCCATACCGACCTTCAAACTATTGGGGTCACGGTCCGTCATCACGCTTGAAAATCTCCCACCGCCTTCGAAGTCAACTATAGCTAAAACATTCGGCAGAACAAGAACCTTTGCCCGCTCGTCCATGCTGTAGGAAAATAGTTCCCCCTTCTTATCGGAGAGTCTGACCTCGTCAAAATCCCCCTTGGCTTGACATTGAACGCATACATATTGTTTAGGGTACTGAATTGTTCCACAGCGTCGGCACTTTTGACCTCTAAAGCGAAGTATCTGGTTCCTTTCCCTCCACAACAAATTTAGAGATGAAGTATCGGGTGGGCGAAGGTCATATTCCCATTCCATCATGTTGCGGAAACGAAGATAGCTTCCATAGCCGGGAAGCATCGCCTTCGATTCCAGGTGCCGCCTTATACCTCGCCTGCCTCTGACTTTCTCTATCTCATCAGTTACCCTCAGGATATAAGCATCACAGCCGTCTCCATAGCTGGCAAAAAGAAGCATATCACCAGCCCTAACTTCTTCCAGGGCTGCCACAAGCATCATCGGGGCCAGAGCACATCCTGTGTTCCCGACCACTGGGAACAGAGGGTCTTGAACCTGAGTCTGGGGGTCAAAGCCGAGTTCCCGGGCAGTTGCTGCATGAGTCCTCGGGTCGGGACCGTAAAAAACGGCCTTGGCAAAATCCTTGGGCGTGTAGTTATATTTCCCCAGCAGAGTGGAAACTGTTTCCTTAACTATCTGCGTATATACAGATTGAATGAATCTATCTTCCCAGGTTCGGTAGTAAGTATCCTTCTCGAGTTTCCATATGTCCATGAAATCGCTGGTAATGCTATAGCTCCCCTCTATCGCTACCGCAACATCGTCGTCTCCAACGAGGAAAGCAGCAGCGCCATCGCCAAATAGGGATTCATGTTCCGAGCCCGGGGCTGGTACACGACAGTCGGAAGAGACAACCAGGACTCGCTTTGCCAGACCACCCTTGACAGCACTCATAGCAGCCTTGAGTGCGCTGGAACCTGCCCTCAAAGAGGACGACAAATCAGCGGTAAATATGTCTCTCCTAAGGTCAGCCGCGGCGGCAAGGATGCTGGCAGATTCCTTACCATTGTAAGGCAGAGTGGTGGAGGAAAAATACAATCCGTCTATTAGCTCCCGGTCCATACCATTAAGGCAATCAATCGCAGCCTCAACTCCCATCGTCAGGCTATCTTCATCGAAATTGGAGACCGCTCTCTCCCCCTTTATGGAACTCGTGCTCCAAAATCGACTGATTTCCTCCCGGCTCAGTCTATATAAGGGTATATATGCACCGTAAGAGGTTAGCCCTACCATTCAATACCTCCCGAGAATTAAATTAGCTTAGCGAAAATTTAGTTTTAGTCTGCTTGAATCAAACGAAACCTGTCGAATTCTAACATCGCTCAAATATAGAGGCAAGCTCCTGAGATTTAATATTTGGTCAGGGTTCAAAACAATGGAACGGTTTGACAAATATAGCCGTCAGTTTTGATGCCTTTATGTTTTTCTGTCTTTATGCTTTCACTACTTCCTCTACTATCCTGGGCAATATCTCACCTGTCATGCCCTGAATCAGATAATCCGATATGCCTTCCTGGGTGAGCGGTGTAGGGTCAGCATTCACCTCTATTATCTTCACACCAGTCTTATGTCCCATTCCACCCAGACCCGGGAGCAAGCCTCCCGAATGAAATCTTGCCATCCTGGGCAGATTGGCAAAAGGATAAACCACCGCTGACGTTCCGCAAATAAGCATGAGGTCGCATCTCGAAGCTTCATTTTCCGATTCCTCCAGGACATCCAAAGGTATTGACTCCTTGAAGTGGACCACATCATACTTCAGGGGGGCACCGCATTTGCAGCGGGGCGGAAGCTCATCCATGGAGACTTCTTCTCTGGCAAACCTTGAGCCGCAGGAAATGCATCTCAGGACATGGGTGCTGCCATGATATTCTAAGACTTTTTTGCTCCCTGCCTTTTTATGCAGACCATCGATGTTTTGCGTGATTACGCACTTCAGTATTCCCAGAGCTTCGAGCTCAGCCAGAGCATAGTGTCCCTGATTTGGCTCAGCCTTTCTGATTTCTTCGTAAAATGTCCCGTGTGTCCCCGGAAAACCTAACATCTCCTCCCAATACGCCTTAGGGTCGTTCAGGAAAAGCTCGTACCTCTGGTAAGCCTTGGCTTCCGCCTCTTTATTCGTGGTCCAGATCCCCTTTGGTCCCCGAAAATCAGCTATGCCCGATTCGGTTGACATGCCCGCCCCTGTTAATGCAATGGCATATTTGCTTTCCAGTAAATCCTTCGCTGCCCGCTTGACCAGCTTCTCCATTTTTACATCAAAATCACTGTTATTGTCGCAAAATTCAGCCTACCTGCCAAACCCATCATAAAAATCTCTCAGGCAAAGCCAATACCCTCTATCTCTATAATATTGCCTTCGATCTTTGTTTTGGCGCCCAGAAATTCCTCTATCAGCCACAGGTTCGTTTCCACATGCTCGGTAATGCGCGGAACTGAATACCTGGTGACCCCTTCGGCCAGGCCGGCATAGATTATGAGCTGGTCAGCTACATATCTATCTACAGTAGCACGGGTTCCAATGTCCTTCATGAAGCTTTGGGCTACATACCTTCCTATAGATTCGGAGCTTCTATTAGGTTTTCCCGCTCTATCCGAGCCTATTCGGTTACCCAAACTGGTCTCGGCATATATCGCCAGGGCAGCTCCTTCCTGAAGAGAGCTTTCATCCTCGATTTCTCTGATTTCAGCTTTGTAGCCATGAGAACTCAGCACCTTCCGGCACTCTGCTGCCATCCTCTGGCTTACCTTCTTTTCCTCCAAATGTGAGGATAGGGCGATTCCCTTAACACTGAGTAGCTTTCCTCGTTCGGCAATGCTTAGCGGTTTTAATTTCCCCACCGGCTCAACCCTGACTTCTATAATCCCACCGCCTTTTGGCACATATCCAGGGCGTATTATGTCAAGTTCAGCCTGGACGCCCATTTGCTTCAGCATCGGAAGTAGTACAAATTTCATATGATAGGCAGAAGGGGCAAAATCCTGAAACAGCCCCCCTTCCAGCCTGAACCTAGATGGCTTTTTGGCAAAGCAAGCCAACGGCAAAAGCGTCTGGGCCATCATGGTGGTTGAACCCGCCGTCCCTATGTCCCAGCTATATTCCCCTCCCTTAAACCTCTCTTTAGGGATGTAGCTAATTTCCTTAGAGCCCACCGCAGCATTTTCCACCACCCCCCGGCACATCTCCTGGCAAGCCTGTATAACCTTCAGGTGCTGCGCCCTCAGCCCCGGCTTGTCCCTCCTCGCCCTGATATTCTCTATCCTTATTCTTTTGCCCAGCAGGCTAGCTAAAGCCACAGAATAGCGCACTATCGTCCCGCTCCCCGACTTCGCCCCACCATCTACGGTTATCATAGGCTTTCATCCTTATTTCGTTACACCCAGAAACTCCTCAATTCTTATACCAGTAGACAAACTCCAGAGCTTACATAGTAAGTTTATCAACATATCATCCAGATTCACTCTGCGTTCAATGCTAATAGAGATATGAGAGCACTTGGCACCAATTCCTTGGCTTGTGTCAGCCCATGTTCAAAGGGCATCTTACGATTTATTCTTCTTGTTTCTTAGTCTTTCTCATAACCTCTTTTAAGGATATGACTTCTAAGGGACAGTCTTTCCAATCGTCTTCCCAACAGATAATTACATCACATTCGTTCGGATTATGGTTATGGTCTTTAAAGTGTGAACTTCTGTATTCGAACTCTATAGACACTTGCTCCCACCTGTCTTGCTTGCCGGGTATTTGCCGCTTACCCTCGCAGTCTGGGAAGTCTGTCCTTACTGCTTCTATGATAAACCCCAATTGTCTGCTTAAAATTCCAAATAAATATACTACTCCCTGCTCATTTAGCGGTGCATGGCGAAGCCCTAAGAAATCAATAGGGTCTCCATACTCAACCTTTTTGATTTTGCGTGGTTTTTGAGACTGGTCAATTAGTATTTCAGGGCTAATTTCTTTCAAATCCCAAAGTCTATCCGCTCCATCTACTCCTTTCCATTGAATAAATGCTTCAACAGCTTTCCTCCAGCTGCCGAAACGAACCATATAAGCATTATCAGAAAACTTCCCCAGTTGACGAATTTCTCTAGAAGATGGTTGTCTGCCCAGTTGATTCCATACCTTTTCAATCTCAGTGAATAGTTCTTCGTCAGAAACGTCTATAGCTCGGTGAATTGTAAGCCCCGCTTTCTTCAGGGCATTATTCCAACAGCCAAATCTTTTTGATAACGTAGAAGGATTAATTCTGGCTTGCGAGGCAAACTCCTTTTTAGTAAGAGTATCCCTCTGCAACAATCTGGCTACTCTTCTAAGCTCATCAAGTAAGCTTTCCTCGGAATAATCAGAAAGCCCTTTAATCTTATAATCCATTGTATTAATTCCCTAAAGTTGGCTTGTGAATTTCGCTTAGCTTAAGTATACACAAAATTCGTTCTATGTCTAGTAGTCTATGCGACAACTAATGGGCACAGCCTTCAGCGTCAAAACCGCAATGCCATTGAGGCAAGCGCTGTTGTATAATACACCTACGATAGGAGATGTCTAGCTCGGGACAGAGGACAGGGATTGCCAATCTGCCTTTGCATTATGGCAAGGTGCCACCGTGGCTATTCGGGCGGATGTGCCAGCTCGCCCGGGAGATTACCATTGTTACGGTAACCGAGTTTGGCACCGGCGAGATGCTGCGCCGGCTTTCCGACCCCTACTGGTTTCAGGGTTTCGGCTGCGTCCTAGGCTATGACTGGCACTCCAGCGGAGTTACCACTACCGTCTGCGGCGCCTTGAAAGAAGGAATGCGAGGTCTGGAAAGGGAGCTCGGCTTATTTGTGGCCGGGGGCAAGGGCAGGACCTCGCGGAAGACCCCTGCCGAGATAGAAAACACCGGGCATCTGCTGAAGGTAAATCCATCGCCTCTGGTTTACGCTAGCCGGATGTCAGCCAAGGTCGATAATTCAGCCCTTCAGGATGGCTATCAGCTCTATCATCACAGCTTTTTCTTTACCCGGGACGGCTCCTGGGCAGTCATTCAACAGGGTATGAATGAAGCTAACCGCTATGCGCGGCGCTATCACTGGCTGGGAGAGAAAGTCAGCGACTTTGTCTGCGAACCTGAGGCCGCTATTTGTTCACAGGCTAGAGGCGAGGCTTTGAATCTGGTGGCTTCCGAGAGCGCAAAGGTGAGAGATGTCATCGCCCAGGTTGCTGTCGAGGAGAAGCCAGACAAAATCGTGGGCCAGCTAAACAGGCTGAAGACCTTAAACTTACCAGCGCGGCCCTACATCAGTTTAGAAGACATTCATCCCGATAGGCTGAGCAAGATTTTCCTCAGCGCCTATGAACACAAGCCGCAGGACTTTGAATCACTGCTGGCCCTCGAGGGCATAGGCCCCAAAACCATCCGCGCCCTGAGCCTTATTTCAGAGCTGGTTTATGAGACACCGGTTAGCCTGCGCGATCCTGCGAGCTACAGCTTTGCCCACGGCGGCAAGGATGGCTATCCTTATCCTGTGGACAGGAAGACCTACGATAGCAGCATCCAGTTCCTGGCCCAGGCGGTGGAAAAAGCGAAGATTGGAAGCAGGGAGAAGCTAGATGCCTTCAGAAGACTGAAGGCATGGCAGTGAAAGAAGCTGAAAATGGCTGAATTTGATATCACGTCCTACGTTTCCCACATTGAGGCGAACCGCTCTGTCAAGGATGCTTTAATGCAAAGCTTAAAGACGCGCCGACCTCCATATCGCATCTCCGTAACTGACCTGACCAATCTGAAGCAGGCTTACTTCAGGAGAAAGCATCCCGAAATCGTTCCGCCCCTGGAGAAACAGCAGATTATGTGGGCCGGCACCGGCTTTCACAGGACCTTCGGCTCAGCCGTATCCAGCGAAGAATACCTGGAGCAATTCGTAGAGGCTGAGGGCATTGTAGGCAAGGTTGATATATACGAAAAGATTCCCGTAGAGGTTAAGACAACCTCTACACCAATAGACACGAAGGATTTATTGAAATACAGGCCAACTTATATCGAGCAGCTGGGTATGTACTGTGCTATGGTCAATGCCCACGAGGGAGAAATCATCATTTATCAGCGACAGGCGGAGGAATTGCCCACGACCTCTCCCCTCCTTGTCTATCACGTTACTTTCCCGGACCTGGAAGCAGTTCGAGAGGAAATGCGGCGGAGACGAGACCTCCTGGTACAGGCGCTCATCTCAAACGACCCCAGCAATCTTCCCGTTTGCCCCTGGCTCAACAGGCAGTGCGATTATTCCCAGGTATGCGACTGCAAAACCACATCAGTGCCAGTATCATATGAAATAGCTGAGTTAGCAGGGGAAATTTATGCCGATAGCATGACCTGTGAGCAACTCCTCAGCAAAATGGCCGGACCTCAACCACCCCAACTGTTTCGCATCAACGATATTGTTTTTCCCCGCAAGGCATATTTTGAGCGCCTTAGGTTGCAGGAAACCCCTCCCCGTGAAGAAGTCCGAGAAGAGAAGGAAGAGTATCTTCGTTCTATGGATGAGCGCGGCTTTCTCGATACACTCCGCGATTCATTACGCTACGGTGCCCCAGGCGAGGTGCAGAGGATTCCCGTGCAGCATGCGCCACTGGCCGACCTGGTCCAAACCTGGCAGAACTTGCCCACTATCCTGCGCGACCCGAAATTTTCTTCACTGGTGGAAAGAGAACGCCTGCCCAGGGCATTCTCTCATTACTTCCTCCGCCTGGGTTTTGAATGCGCCTTAACCGAGAACGCAAAAGGCAGGCTGCTGCTCTACTATATTAAAGTTGCCAGAGAGGATGCCAAGCTGATGGTCTATGATGTAAGTTTCAGAAATTTGGATACTATTAAGGCCGAAGCACTACGACGGGTTGAACTCCTGGAAAAGGCGACGTCCCCGCTCCAGCTTCCAAAATGCCCCTCATGGATGTGCTCTTACTGTGAGTATAAGGTTGAATGTGGCGAAGCTTGAGAAAGGCAATTGAGTCTGAGAGTGTGAGTGAGTCAAGATGAACTGGCTAGACATAGTCATCATAGTTGTCGCTGCCTTATTTGGCCTCATTGGCCTATGGCGGGGAGCTATCAGGACAGCATTTGGCATTGCTGGGCTAGTATTGGGAATCATTCTAGCAGGTCGCTATTACGGGCCATTTGCCGCACTGCTTTCTCCCGGCGGAGCTAGCTGGGCAGGAATAGCTGCCTACGCTATTATTTTGATAGCTACCATGATTGTAGCCGGGGTAGTCGGCTGGATTGTAGCCAAGCTAGTTCATATCACCCTGCTTGGTTGGCTGGATAGACTTGTGGGCGGTATTCTGGGAGTCGGAATAGGTTTGCTCCTGGTTGCCGCCATACTTGCCATCGTGAGTAAGTACTTGCCGGGCGCAGTGGACGCTATATCCAAGTCTGCTCTGGCAGGATTTTTAATGGCACGTTTTCCCTTGCTGCTGGCGTTGCTCCCTGGGGAATTCGATTTTATTCGCGACTTCTTTTCACACTCAGGACAGATTCATTAAGAACCAGTATATGATTTACTCCTCCAGAACTCCATCTAACGCCTTTTTAATTTCCTTCTTGGGCTTGTAACCGAGAATTTGCTGAACAGGCTTACCATCTTTGAATACGAGCATAGTGGGAATGGCAGCTATTCCATACTTGGCGGCCAAAGAGCTGTTGTCATCCACATCAACTTTAGCGAAGTCTATTTTACCGGCATACTCCGTAGCTAATTCTTCCAGAACAGGAGCAGCAGCCAGGCAAGGAGCACACCATTTTGCCCAGAAATCTACCATAACTGGCGACTTCGATTGCAAAACAGTGGTTTGAAAACTATCTTCGCCTTCTATTGATTGTATCATGGGATTGACCTCCTTATTTAGAACGCTATATCTAAAGAAAAGAAGTTGATGGCATTTCTCGTTGTCTGTTCAACAATCGTGGCTTCATCAATTTCTTTAAGCTGGGACACGGCCTTCAGGCCCCTTAAAATATCAGCAGGCTTGGACTCATACCTTGCTTCCCTTCCATAAGTGACAGGGCAATCTGTCTCCAAAAGTAATCTCTGCAAAGATGCCTCTCTGACTGCCCTTCTATGTTCCTCATGATACTCAGCAGCTGGCGTGGCAGAGATAAAATAGCCGCTGTTAATTATATCCTGAAGTACGCTGGAAAAGCCAGTGAACCAGTGAAAGACAGCTTTGTCTATATCGGCATCCTGAACTATCTGTAGCGCGTCTTTCCAGGCATATCTACTGTGGATTATCGTTGGCTTGGCATATTCCCTGGCTATATCCAGAAGCCGCCGGAGAACCTCTTTCTGCAATTCCTTAGGCGCCACTTTTACCACCCTCTTGTCATAGTCCAAACCTATTTCACCTACAGCAACCGCTGAAGTGATATTTTGCTCAATAAATCGCAGATTGTCATCTACCTCAGAAGCCCCCAGATTGGCTAGCTCCCAGGGATGTAAACCTAAAGCGGGATAGGCAAAATGGCGATGTTCTTGTGATATTTCCAATGTCCTTATGTTCGATCGGTGGTTCGACCCTACAGCTACTATAGCAATAACGCCTACTTTCTTAGCCTCCTCGAGCATCAAATCAAGGTCTTTCAACTCGTCAAGATGGGCATGGGTATCAATGAGCTCGTACACTAAATCTTCTTCTCTTTAAGCATGGCTTTATAATACTTAAGCCCTGTCTCTGTCGGCTTATAGCCATAGAGGGAAAACCTCTCCTCTGCTTCCCTGGTAACTAGATTTGCCGATACCAGTGCCCTTAGCATGGCCTCGCCAAAATATCCAGCCAAATTAAGATGATGGTCAGGGACTGCTTTCTTAGTCGCTTCGTACTCTCTGCAAATAGTGCTCAAGAGCTTGGCGGGTTCCTTCTCCAAGCTCTGGAGAAGGGCCTGCATGGTTTCTGTTTTCTTTACTACGTCAACAAAATCTTCGAAAGCACCCATGTTTGCTAACCCTTAATTTTGACAGTAATGAAGAGGTCGCCCGGAGTTTTCCCTTGCAATCCCATCCCTCTCAGCCTTATCTTCGTGCCCTGGGTAACTCCTGGTGGCACTTTAACTATAAGTTTTTTCTTTTCCCTACCCCTCTTATATTTCACTTTCTTATCAGCCCCGGATGCAGCTTCTTCCTGAGAAAGGCAAATTTCCTGGTATAAATCCCCTCCTCTCCTCTGCCACGAGGATTCCTGCACGCCTAGCATATTCTTGAGAGTAAACCTGATTACCTTGCCCGCAAGCCGTAATAATAAAGGTGGTCTATTCCCCGAAGTCGATGAGAACCAAGCTTTTCCTGATGGTTGACCCGAGAAGGCAAAGGTAAAACCTTTGCCACTGAAGAACAAATTGTCCACAAATCTCTCATCGAATCTCAAACCAGCTTCTTGGAACATCCTCGTTAGCTCTTGAAATAAATAGGGATTGGCAAACGCATCCGCAAACACCTGCTCCTGGCTATAATAGCGCCCACCAGTATATTGAGCACCATACCCGGCAAAACCTGCCTGTCTCATCCTATCATATTCCCGCCGCTTAACTTCGTCACCCAATACGGCATAGGACTCGTTGATCTCTTTGAATTTTTCCTCGGCCCACTTCTCATTTCCCAGATTTCTGTCGGGATGATATCTCATAGCAAGCTTTCTGAAAGCATGCTTTATATCCTCCTGACTAGCCTTCTCGGAAACACCAAGAATAGAGTAATAATCCCTTATACCGCGATACATTTAGCCTGAAAAGATATTTTAGCGATTAGAGCTCGCTGTGGCAACTAAAGCTGGGCCACTATTGCCCCTGGTATTGACACTATAGTTAACGGATGTTATAGTAAAGGAAAACCCAGGAGACTAATGAGGTGTAGGGATGAATTATGGACGTGAGTTACTTAAGGGAAATACTGATTCGCTATTACTTTGCTTAATTAGTCGTCAGCCTACTTATGGCTACCAAATCGTGAAGGAACTACAGAAAAGGAGTAATGGATATTTTCAGTTTAAGGAAGGTACCCTTTATCCCGCGCTCCACCGCTTAGAGCGAGACAAGCTTATCGAGGGTAAATGGCAGACGTTAGCTAATGGACAGCAAAGACGTTATTATTACATAACTGCGAAAGGACAACATGTCCTAGCTACCAGGTTAGCTACATGGCAGGACTTTTCTACGGCAGTTAGCGCAGTCATAAAACCGGAGACAGTCTAGCATCAAAATGGTAAACAGCATAAGCTATTATCTACACAGGTTTAAAACCAGCCTCAATATTGACCGGACTATCAGGGATGGCGTGGCTGAGGAACTTTATACACATCTCCAGGATAAAAGTCGGGAGCTAGAAAAACAAGGGTTAAGCAAAGAAGAGGCAGCCAAAATTGCCATACAATCTCTGGGCTCCCCTGAGTTAATTGCCCAGGAAATCTACGAAACACATGCTCAAGGCAGCTGGAAAGAGGCATTTTTCAGTGCCTTGCCTCACTTTCTAGTTGCCTTACTCTTCGCTTCATATTACTGGCAAAATGTCGTCTGCTTGTCAATTATATTGACGCTGACCGTTGGTATAGCAATCTATGGTTGGCATCAGGGCAAGCCAATATGGCTCTTCCCTTGGTTAGGATATTATCTTATGCCAGTAGTGGTCACTGGTATACTGCTACTTAATCTGCCTCAAGGGTGGGGCTGGATAGCAGCCCTCATCTACATCCCCTTGGCTCTTTTCGCCTTTATCTATATAGTGAGACAAACTGCAAGGCGGGATTGGCTATATGCATCACTGATGCTAGCCCCTATGCCTGTAATATTCGGTTGGTTTTTAACACTAGGCGCAGGAAATGGATTTTTAGCAAGTAATATATGGATGGCAAGGTTACAAACAAAGGCACCCTGGATAGTCATCAGTTTTGTTGTCCTGGCAGTAGCAACTATCGGCTTTATCCGCCTCAAGCCGCGGAGGTATAAAATCGTTAGTTTACTTATTCCACCGCTGGTGATCTTATTGTTGGTAACCTTGGCAAGTCGCGTAACCATCGATTTCTGGGGTTGTTTGATATTGCTCTTTTCTTTGTTCGCCTTCGCAATTCCAGTATGGATGCAAGCTAGGGCGCAAGGCTAAGGACTAACCCTGTTGCTGGCTCCACAAGCCAGGCTGGGATTGTAAATCTTTTTTGTAAGGCCGTCCTAAGTGTTCATAAGCAAGTCTAGCAGCTACTCTACCACGAGGTGTGCGTTCTAGAAAACCTAACTGAAGAAGGTACGGCTCGTAAACATCCATAATAGTATCAGCATCCTCATTAATAGAAGCAGCAATGGTGTCTAGACCTACAGGGCCACCATCAAATTTGTCAATTATCGTATGCAACACTCTATGATCTATGTCATCCAAACCTACAGAATCTATCTCTAGTTTTGAAAGTCCTTCCAGAGCTACCTCCTTGGTGACCACTCCATTGGCCATGACCTGAGCATAATCCCTTATTCTCTTTAGGAGGCGATTAGCCACCCGAGGAGTACCTCTAGCACGTTGGGCAATCGGTACAAGCCCCTCTCTCTCCACCCCCACCTTGAGGATAGTTGCTGACCTCTCTAAAATTGTCTGTATTGCTGCCTCATCGTAGAAATCAAGATGATATGTTGCCCCAAATCTATCGCGGAGAGGGGGACTCAGTAAAGCAAATCGTGTAGTAGCCCCAATTAAGGTAAAGCGGGGCAAATTCAATCGCAAATTTTTGGTAGCTGGGCCTTTACCTAAAAAGATATCAAAAACAAAATCCTCCATCGCTGGATAGAGTTTTTCTTCTATTAGATGGCTAAGTCTATGCATCTCGTCAATAAAAAGGACATCCCCCTCATGCAGATTAGTTATAATAGCTGCTAAGTCACCAGGGCGTTCTATCGCCGGGCCGGAACTGACTTTAATATTAACTCCCATCTCAGCAGCGATGATGTGGGCAAGAGTAGTCTTTCCCAAACCAGGAGACCCATAAAGAATGACATGGTCTAGCGGCTCGCCTCTTTTTTGAGCAGCGGCAACAGCTATTTTTAGATTGTCTTTAATTTTCTCTTGACCTATAAATTCACTAAGGCGTCTAGGGCGAAGGTCTAAGTCGATAAAGCCATCCTCGCTAGCTATCTTGCCTGAAACAAGCCGCATCACTGACCTTTAGAATATTTGTTAGACATCCAATTCCAAATCCGTCATCTCCGCTTCATCAAGTTCTCTCTCCCTTAATTCTTTCCCGTCGTCAGGACCCAGAGAGAGGGCTCGAGATGGGATGAGCTTACCGAGAATTACATTTTCCTTAAGACCACGAAGCCTATCTATCTTCCCCTTGATCGAGGCATCAACGAGAACCCGGCCAGTTTCCTGGAAAGAGGCAGCTGCTAGCCAACTGTTCTTGCTTAAACTAGCTCTGGTTATCCCAAGGAGCGCAGCTTGAGCTGTTGCTGGCTCACCTCCCTCAGCCAGCACCTTGGCATTTATATCTTCATAGTCAAATCGGTCAACTAACTCGCCAGGCAAGAGCTTTGTATCTCCCGAGGAAATAATCCTCACCTTGCTTAACATCTGCCGGGTAATGACAGCAATATGTTTATCATGTATAGTCACACCTTGTGAGCGATATACTTTTTGTATTTCATCAATTACATATTGCTGGACTGCATCCTTTCCCATAATATGCAAGATATCGTGAGGGTCAATGGGACCTCTAGTAAGTCGCTCACCTGCTTTTACCTCATCCCCGGTTTGAACAAGCAAAGATGCACCATGGGTTACGGTATATTCCCTCTCCTCCCTTTCCTCATACTTAACATAAACATGATCGCCCTCAGTGATGACTTGACCAGCCACTCTAGCTACTATGGGTTGGGCTTGTTCTGCTTTACCGCGGCTAACAGCTGGTACTTTCTCTTCAATCTTCTCTGGCAGAGAAAATAGGATATCGCCAGCACCAACCGATTGCCCATTAGTTACAGCTAGCTCCACTCCTGAAGGGATTGGGTATTCATCCAAATAGAATTCAGAGCTAGTGATCTTGACCATGCTCTCTCCATCAGTATGGGCTACTTCAACAGTGCCATCGATTTCAGAAATTATAGCATTGCCACTTGGTATTCTAGCCTCAAAAAGCTCTTCTACGCGAGGCAACCCAGTGGTAATATCGACACCTACTACGCCTCCTGTATGAAAAGTGCGCAGGGTGAGCTGAGTTCCAGGCTCACCGATACTTTGAGCAGCAATAACTCCTACAGCAGTGCCTAGCTCTACCAATTGCTTCTTTCCTAGGTCCCGTCCATAGCAGCTTTGACAAACGCCGAAGCGAGAATGGCAGGTAAGAGGAGATCTCACACATACTCGAGTAATACCAGCTTGGACAATTTGCTGCACTTTATCCTCGGTAATTTCTTCATCACGATCAACAATGATTGCATTCGTAGCTGGATCAACAATTTTGCTTGCCGCTAAGTAGCCGGTAATTCGTTCTTCAAACGGGGGAAGGGACCCATCCGCGATTTCCTGAGATATCCAAACTCCCTCGGTAGTGCCACAATCTGTTTCAATCACAATAACATCTTGGGCTATATCGACAAGGCGCCTGGTAAGATAACCGCTATCTGATGTCCTCAAGGCAGTATCAGCTAATCCTTTGCGCGCACCATGGGTAGAAATGAAATACTCCATGGGTGCCAATCCATCACGGAGGCTTGATTTAATAGGGAAATCTATTATCCTTCCTGAGGGGTCGGTCATCAACCCACGCAGCCCTGCCATCTGCCTAATTTGAGAAATATTCCCCTTCGCACCTGATGTAGCCATCATATAGATGCTACCATGAGGGTCTAGTGCCTGGGATATATCCTCAGTAATCTTATCTGTAGCCTCCATCCACACTTGAACTGTGCTTTCATACCTTTCGTCCTCAGTAATCAAGCCATGGTTGAATTGGTCCTCAATAAGGCCAACTTGTTCGTCGGATTCTGTAAGAAGCTTGGACCTATTTGGAGACTCTTCAATATCATCCATAGCTATGGAAATGCCCGACTTTGTAGCATAGTCGAACCCTAATTCCTTAAGCCTATCAAGGACGCCGGTAGCACCTTCATTACCCAACAAATGGATGCAATTAGAAACTAATGTTCTTAAAGAAGCCTTATCTACTGTTTTGTTGTAAAAGCGAAGTTGCGGAGGCAAGGCATCGTTAAATAAAATTCTACCCACGGTAGTATTTATCTTCCCTCCATTTGAACGAAGCGAAGGATCTCGCACAACAATTTCAGCACCGAGTTCAATAATGCCAAGTTCATAAGCTAACTTAGCCTCGTCAAAACTGCCGAAGAATTTCCCTTCCCCTCTGGCTCCAGTCTTTGAGATAGTAAGATAATAGCAACCCAGAACTATATCCAGGGTAGGTGTCGTCACAGGCTCACCACAACTTGGCAGCAGCATATTATGAGGACTAAGCATGTATTCTCTAGCTTCTTTCACCGCCGCCTTGGACAACGGCACGTGAACTGCCATCTGATCGCCATCGAAATCGGCATTAAAGGCCGTACAAATTAAGGGGTGAATTTGAAAGGCATCTCCGTCAATTAACACAGGCTCAAAGGCCTGAATGCTGAGCCGATGTAATGTGGGGGCGCGATTAAGCATTACAGGACGCTCCCTGACTACCTCATAAAGTGCATCCCAAACCTCGGGGCTACCCCTTTCCACCAGACGCCGGGCACTCTTCAGGTTATTAGCATACCCACTCTTCATGAGTTTATGCATAACCGAAGGCTTAAATAGCTCTAAAGCAACATAGCGTGGCAAGCCACACTGATGAAGTTTGAGTTTAGGACCAACAACAATGACCGAGCGACCGCTGTAGTCTACCCGCTTACCGAGAAGATTCTGACGAAACCGCCCTTGCTTGCCCTTTAGGATGTCAGAAAGGGATTTCAAGGCGTGATTGTTACCAGTGGTAACCACACGACCTCTTCGCCCGTTATCAATAAGAGCATCGACAGCTTCCTGCAACATACGTTTTTCATTTCGGATAATTATTCCCGGCGCACCTAACCTCATAAGACGGCGGAGACGGTTGTTACGATTAATAACCCTCCGATAGAGGTCGTTAAGGTCGCTAATAACAAAGCGCCCGCCATCTAACTGAACTATAGGACGAAGCGCCGGAGGCAACACGGGAAGCACAGTTAAAACCATCCATTCGGGCTTATTCCCGCTGAGCTTAAAAGCTTCAACTAACTGTAGCCGTTGGCTGATCCTCTTATGGTATCCTCCCGAGGTGCTACGGATTTGCTCAAGAAGTTTCTGGTGCAAAGCATCCATATCAATTTGCTTCAATATCTGTAGAATAGCCTCAGCTCCCATGCCAGCTTCAAAAATAGCACCATATTTATCTTTAAGCTTCCTGAATTCCTCTTCATTAAGCAATTTTAGTGGTTGAAGAGTTTCTATCTCTGCAACGCTTGCCTTTAGCCCTTCTGTAAGTCTTTCCTTCCTTTCTACAAATTTAGCCCGAAGTTGGTTTATCTCTTTCGTCTTAAGTTCTTCCTCGAGGCCTTTAGCCTCCAATTCTTCTATTTTCCTGTCTAGATGTTCCTCCTGCTCAGTAATTTTTCGACCCATTCCTTCCTCAAGTTGGCGAAGCCTTTCCCGTTTGGCCTCTTCATCAATAGAGATAATGATATACCGAGCAAAATAGATGATTCCCTCTAAGTCTCGGGGAGATAGGCCGAGGAGTAGCCCAAGCCGACTGGGCACTAACTTAACAAACCATATATGAGTAACTGGCGCAGCCAGTTCTATATGCCCTGTGCGTTCCCGGCGTACGCTGGAATGAGCTACCTCAACACCACATTTATCACAAGTAACTCCCTTATATCTCGCCTTTTTATATTTCCCACAATGGCATTCAAAATCTTTAACAGGGCCAAAAATCCTTTCACAAAATAGACCATCTCTTTCTGGCTTCAAAGTGCGGTAATTTATAGTCTCCGCCTTAGTTACTTCGCCGTGAGACCAGCTCCTAATTTGTTCCGGTGATGCAAGACTTATTCGAATACCATTAACGCCATCAAATTGAGACATTTTCCCCCTCGCTAAGTAGTTCAACGGCAAAACCTAAACTACGTAGCTCCATAAATAAAACTTTGGTTGATTCTGGAATGCCAAGTTGTTGAATGTCTTCGCCCTTAATAAGAGATTCATAAGCTTTAGCCCGTCCCATTACATCATCTGACTTTATTGTGAGCATCTCTTGAAGTGCGTGAGCTGCACCATGTGCTTCCAATGCCCATACCTCCATCTCACCAAATCTCTGACCACCAAACTGAGCTTTTCCTCCCAAGGGTTGCTGGGTGATGAGCGAGTATGGACCGGTAGAACGTGCATGCACCTTATCACCAACAAGATGAATCAGTTTCATCATGTAGATATTACCCACGGTTATCGGGTTGTCGAATAGCTCGCCAGTTCTCCCATCTCGAAGTTCTATTTTGCCAAAAACAGGAGGATAAAGCTTTCGTTCTTTATAAACTTTTTGTGCCATCTGCTCTAAATCTCTATCACTGAGAGCTCTAAGTTGATAACAATCAGCTATGCCCAATTCCTCAAGCCACAGACAGAGAGAGGCTTTTCTAGCCGCACCTTTATGCCCTTCATTCATTATTTCCTTGGCATCAAAACCTTTATGGGAAAGCCATTCTTCAACTTTTTCTAGATTAGTTCCTGCACTCCCTGGGTCCTCAGGGCTAAAGCTAACAGCGTTAGCTTTCCAAGCTATCCAAGTTCTGGCTAAAGCATCCTCTATAGTCACGGCATCAGCTCCATCAAAAATAGGATTAATCGCTCTAAAACCCAGTACCTGAGCTGTCCAACCTAAATGAGCCTCCAAGACCTGCCCAACATTCATACGGGACGGAACACCCAAGGGGTTGAGAATAATATCTACAGGCGTGCCATCTGGCAAAAATGGCATATCCTCCTCAGGCAATACGATAGAAATTACCCCCTTATTGCCATGCCTCCCAGACATTTTATCTCCCACTGATATCTTGCGCTTTTGAGCAACCCATACTTGTACAAGTGTGTTTACCCCGGCAGGTAATTCATCATGCCTGTCACGAGAAAAGACTCTAGTTCTGATCACTCTTCCCCACTCTCCTGACGGCATCCTGAGAGAGCTATCTTTCACCTCCCGCGTTTTTTCACCAAAAATGGCCCGCAGTAATTTTTCTTCCGCAGAAGGTTCAGTTTCACCCTTAGGAGTAATCTTCCCCACCAGAATATCGTTGGGCCTTACTTCAGCTCCGATATGTACAATACCCAGTTCATCAAGATTAGCGAGGCTCTCCTCGCTTACATTAGGTATATCTCTGGTGATTTCTTCGGGACCAAGCTTGGTATCACGCTCCTCTATCTCATATTTTTCAATGTGAATGGAGGTATAAACATCGTCCCTAACGAGCCTTTTACTGATAACAATGGCATCCTCAAAGTTATATCCTTCCCAGCTCATAAAAGCACAGGTGATATTCCGTCCCAAGGCAAGATTTCCGTCATCTATGGAAAAGCTATCTACCAATACCTGTCCTTTCTTAACCTTGTCACCTTTATTTACAGTGGGATACTGGTTGATGCACGTCCCTTGATTGGTCCTGGCGAATTTGGTCAAATTGAATACTTGCTCTTCGCCCCTTTCATTTTTAATTACAATTGCTGAACTCGTTGCCGAAGTGACCACACCATCGTCAGGGGCAAACATCACTTGCCCACTATATTTAGCCACCTCTCTTTCCATACCCGTGGCCACCAAAGGACATTGGGGACGTAATAATGGCACCGCTTGCCGTTGCATATTGCAACCCATTAGAGCACGATTAGCATCATCATGCTCAAGAAAGGGGATAAGACAAGCAGCTATACTAAATAGCTGTTTTGGCGAAACATCCATAAAGTCTACTCTATCTATCGATTCCTTGAAATACCTGCCCCCCCTCTTAACCTCAACCCTATCATAGGCAAACTCGCCTCTCTCATTAAGGGGAGCATTAGCTTGGGCAATGGCATATTGACCTTCTTCGTCAGCTGTCAGATGGACAATTTGGCTAGAAACAAAAGGAGTTACCTTAATATTCCGAGCCGGAAGAGCAGCTAGCCTTTGTGCAAGCTGCTTTGTGATTAATGTTCCAGCCTTGGCCACAACTTTCCCCTCACTATCTATATCCTCCCAGATTGTTCTTCTCAGCAACTCTTCCACAATATTGGGAACCTCGTGGATAATTCTGAGATATGGCGTCTCTATGAAACCATATTCATTGACCGAAGCGTAAGTAGCTAGAGAGCCAATTAGACCAATGTTTGGCCCCTCAGGTGTTTCTATAGGACAAATCCTGCCATAATGAGAATGATGTACGTCACGAACCTCAAATCCAGCCTGTTTTCTTGAGAGTCCTCCAGGCCCCATGGCAGAAAGACGACGCTTATGAGTTAGCTCAGCTAGCGGATTAGTTTGATCCATGAATTGAGACAACTGGGACCTGCCAAAGAACTCTCTTATAGCGGCTGCTACAGGGCGAATATTGATTAAAGCAGAAGGAGTTGCCGCCTCAGGACCAAGAATACTCATTCGCTCTTTGATAGCCCTTTCTAACCTTAATAGGCCGATACGAAATTGCTTTTGTATTAGAAAACCTACTGCCTGGGCCCTTCGATTGCCTAAATGATCAATGTCATCAGGAGCTTCCCTGCCGATATTAACTGAAATAATACGACGGACTATTTGCACCAAATCTTCGGGGGTTAAGCCGGTACGATCCCTAGGGATATCAAGGCCTAACTTTTTATTAAGCTTGTAACGACCGACTTTGCCCAAGCTATAGCGTCGAGGATTAAATAGGAAATTATTCAGCAAGGCTTGGGCGCTACTAAGGCTAGGAGCTTCACCAGAAGATAGTTTTCTATAAATATCGAACAGGGCATCAGTCTTGTTTTTGATCAGAGGATCTCGATCTATTGTAGAGCGGATAAAAGCATGCTCAAGCGAGTCATCTACATCTTGAAAAAGGGAAAGTAAGGTTTCTTCGCTATCAAAGCCTATGGCGCGCAACAAAGTAGTAACCGGTATCTTCCGCTTGCCACTCACTTTGACTGAAATCACATCTCGATTAGAAGTGTCAAAGTCAAGCCATGCTCCATGCTCAGCTACAAGCTTAGCGAAGCCCAATTCTCGCCCACTTGAAGGGTCTCTATCCAAAGTGAAATAGACGCCAGGAAAGCGAGTTAACTGATTGACTACTACACGCTCCACCCCAGAAATAATAAAAGTGCCGTTATCTGTCATTAAAGGAAAATCACTAAAGAATAATTCCTGCTGCTTAATCTCCCCCGTCTCCTTAACCACTAGCTGAGCAGTAACATGGATGGGAGAAGAATAAGTCAGGCCCCGTTCAAGACACTCATGAATAGAATGCTGAGGCTCTCGAAACTCATAATCAACGAAATGTAATTCTAGCCTGGTGTTAGTATAATCTTGAATTGGGGAAATTTCCTCAAACAGCTCTTTCAGACCTTCCTCTTGAAACCAGCGGAAGGAATTGAGCTGACCCTGAATAAGATCAGGTATTTCCAAAGTCTTGGGCAATTTAGCGAAAGACTTCAGCGAGTCGTATTTAAGCATGAAAGAAGCAGCCTGATTCTTTTTTAGCGTAAAAACAATACCTTGAAGACACTAAACTAGAAAAATTTAGATACGATAAAGGTAGGAGACAATGGACACATAACGCAAATTATATAGTTTAACACCCATGTTTAATTTTGTCAAGTTCACCTGCTAGCTAACCACATGGGTAACAATAGGCAACATGTTTTAGCAAGTTCCCTTTCAATATACTCTATTGGGGTAAGAGAGCCAAGTGATTAGTGTGTATTGTCTCCGTAGTGTCCCTTTAGGAAAGTGTTGATATAATACTAAGGTAATGAATTTAGCTTGGCAAATTGAACAATATCTCCCCCAGCAACTCTTTGGGTTAGTCAGGAATATCAGCGGACAGGCTACTAAGCTGGGACAAACGGTATACCTTGTTGGTGGTATGGTACGAGACCTGCTTCTGGGTTATCCCAGCTTCGATCTTGATTTAGTAGTTGAGGGCGATGCAGTGAAATTGGCACAACAAATGGCTGAAATTACTCAGGCAAAGTTGCTTACCCACCCCCGTTTTGGCACTGCTAAGTTCATCTATAGCAATTTCACCTTGGATATGGCTACAGCACGCGGTGAGACTTATGCCCGACCGGGGGCATTGCCTGTGGTCACCCCCGGCACCCTCAACGATGACCTTTCCCGCAGAGATTTCTCTATCAATGCTATGGCTATATCCCTTACCTCAAAAGATTATGGGGAATTGGTCGACCCCCATCAAGGTAAAAGCGACCTGGAACACCGTCTTATTCGCATTTTGCATCCTAAAAGTTTCAGAGACGATGCTACCAGAATCTTACGGGCTGTCCGTTATGAACAGAGGCTAGGTTTTGAGCTTGAACCACGAACTGCTCAGCTGCTCAAACGGGATATTCCCCTGCTGGATACAATAAGCGGTGACCGAATAAGGCACGAGCTGGAACTAATTTTCAGGGAAAAACAGCCAGAATTTGTTATTAAGCGGCTTGCCGAGCTAGGTGTGATTCAAAGAATAAGCCCCTTTCTCATTGGCGATGGCTGGACAGCTGAGAAATTTGAAAAAGCGCGCCGGCTAAAGAAGCCCAACCAATTGCCGTCGCTTTATTTCTGCCTTCTTACTTATTCATTCAACGAAAGGGAAATTGAGCAATTTCTCGATCGTCTTAACATACCGGCAAAATTATCCCGAGCGATGCGTGATACGCTCCGCCTCAAGACGAGGCTTTCACAGCTGAACAAGCCTTCCATGAAACCTAGTGAGGTTTATTACCTGCTCCACGAATATGAGCCATTGGCGATACAAGCAAATGCTATAGCCTCAGAATCCTCAATGGTACATCACCACCTCCAACTATTTCTCACAGAACTGCGCTATGTAAGAACTTCCCTTAACGGAGAAGAGCTAAAAAGACTGGGCATCTCTGCTGGATCAGACATGGGAAAAGTCCTCCGATCATTGCATAAGGCAAAATTAGATGGTGAGGTTAACACCAAAGCGGACGAGGAAAAACTAGCCCTTTCATTGAAGTCGCTTCATACCGCCTCCAGGTCTTAAGCAACGTGAATGCTGCTTAGAATGGCAGATGGACCGTTTGCTAACCCTCTTATATCTGAGGCTGTATGGGGAGAAGAAGATGGAGAAGTTCAGCGCCA
Organism: Dehalococcoidia bacterium; assembly: GCA_034414335.1. Classification (GTDB taxonomy): domain Bacteria; phylum Chloroflexota; class Dehalococcoidia; order GIF9; family AB-539-J10; genus RBG-13-51-36. The sequence continues at coordinate 4,554 of DAOUMB010000130.1, read as the reverse complement.
AAATAACAAATCAGAATATATTTAGGGAACTTACCTGCCCAGCAAGGCAATAGGAACTTCCATAACGGTATCTTGGACGCTCCCGCAACAAGCCCAGCTATGTCAACTGGCAAAATGGGCTGAAAGGAAATGACGAAAATGGCCCATGGGCCATACCGCTTCATCCAAGCTACAAGCCTGCCATATCCTGGCATGCTCTCAGCGAGCACTATTCTCTTTCCCAAGTAGCCAGCATAATAACCAGTTATTTCTCCCAGGGCACCAGCTACGCTGGCCACCAAAGCTATAAGAACAGGATTCCATTCAGTCGCTGCTGCCACCATTATAGAAATATGGATTGCCACCGGAACCACGATGCTCGCGTTAGACACCAAGGTGGTTCCAAAAACAACCAAATAAGCTGCGGAGGAAAATCTTTCTATTGAGATATCGAAATGAGTCACAAAGTATCGAAGCAAATAGGAAAGGCCGACGCTAAGACCAATGAGGATGACGAGGTAAAGCACTATCTTAGGCCATCTCTTCTGCTTCAGCCTTTCCATTACCACTGAATTACCTAACTATCCCTGGAAAAGAAGAGGCTAGGTAACATTCCAATCCTTGCTTTCCCAGGCGCGAACACAGCTCACTAGCTTTATCCTTCCCTGAGAAAAAAGTGAAAAGACATGGCCCAGAGCCAGCTAGATAAACTCTCGGTGCTCCAGCTTCCTCAAAGGTCTTCCTATATTTATTCAGTTGGGGAAAGAAAGTAAAGGCTACCTTTTCGAAGACATTAAACATAAGGGGAGAGTCGATCGTTTCCCCCTGCATCAAAGACGACAAAGCCGCTTGTACGAACTGGCCATCAGTGAAATGGGCAACATCTAACCTATTGTACATCTGCCTTGTTTTGCCGGGAATTCTAGGTAATTGTGGCACCAGTAGAATAAAATAGGTTGACGGCAAGGATGGTAACGGGGTGACTTTTTCTCCTATCCCTTCCACTAAAGCTGTGCCTTTATAGATAAAGAAGGGGACATCCGACCCTAACTTAGATGCTAAACGCGCTAGCTCAGAAAGCGACAGCCCTAATTTCCAAAGTTCATTTAGAGCTAAGAGGGTGGCAGCGGCGTCGCTGCTACCACCCCCCAATCCCATACCCCAAGGTATATGCTTGCGAAGTTCGATTCGTACCCCCAGGCTATATTTTGTGCTTCCCTTAATCAGAGTAGCCGCCTGCATTACTAGGTTATCGCGCTCTAAGCTGAGCTCATCGCATTCAAAACATATTTCCTCATCTGGCTGAAAACTGAGAACGTCGCACAGGTCTATTGATTGAACAATACTGGAGATTTGGTGATAATCATTATGCTTGCCCAGTACTTCGAGGACAAGGTTTATCTTGGCCGGGGCATAAACAGTTAACATTTTAATCTTTCTCTAAAGGGAGCAAAGATTTTCCATAACTCCCTCCACTCTTCCAAGCTAAGAGTTTCAGCCCGCCGTTTAGCTTCTATTCCCGCCTCCCTCAATAATAGAGAAACTTGGTTTGGCGGCATATCGAAAGACCGGGACAAAGAATTGCGAAGTTGCTTACGAGGTGAGCTGAAACCATGCATAACTACCTCAAAGAAACTAGCGATATCGGATACCTCGATGGGTGGCTGAGAGTAAATATCCAGGCGCAAAATGACTGAATCTACCTTCGGAGGGGGATAGAAACTTGACGCTGGTACATAAGATATAATGGTGGGCTTGCTGTAAAACTGAGTCCTAGTGCTGAGCAAGCTCATCTTGCCAGGAGCAGCAGCAATTGCTTCACCAACCTCCTTCTGTACCATCACCACCATTTCAGAGGGCTGAAGCTGTGCTTCGAGAAAATTGCGCAATATCGGTGAAGTAATGTAATAAGGTAGATTAGCGATAACTTTGTAACCATGGGCAAGGTCTGAGGCAGTTAAATTATTTTGCAGAAGTTGCCGAGGGGTGACCTTAAGTATATCAGCATGGACAGTTTTGACGTTGGGAAAGGGAGCTAGTCTTTTTCTCAGTATATCAACTAATTTGGCATCAAGCTCAACAGCAATGACCTTAACCTCTCGCTTAGCTAACTCCTCAGTTAGTATACCCAGGCCTGGGCCTACCTCAACTACAATATCCCCATGGCTAAGTTCGGCAGCAGATAGAATACGCTCCAACACAGCTTCATCTGTAAGGAAATGCTGCCCTAACCTTTTTTTTGCTTTGAAGCCAAACTCTCGAAGCACCCCATGCCCTTTAGGGAAAACAAGCTATAATAGACTAGCTCCACACAATAAAGACTGCCGAAGGAAAAGTATTGTAGTCGATAGAGATTTCTTTCCCAGCACAAAAATGGCTGCCGACTATTTCCCCTTAAATTCAGCCTTCCTCTTTTCCACGAATGCTTTTAGTCCCTCTGTTGAATCCTCGGTCGCTCGCGCCGAGCTGAAACACTCAGCTTCGTAATACAGTGCACGGTCCAGGTCCATTTCTATTCCCTTGTTTATTGCGAGCTTTATAATCCCAAGTACAACAGAACTCTTAGAAAGAAGCTTTCGCACGAACTCACCCACGGCTTTATCCAATTCTTCAGCAGCAACAACCTTGTTCAATAGCCCGAGTCTATATGCTTCATGGGCATCAATCACATCGCCCAGCATGGCAATTTCCATAGCTTTGGTTCTGCCCACAAGCCTCGTCAGCCTCTGAGTTCCTCCAGCACCGGGGATGATGCCGAGATTTACCTCAGTCTGTCCAAACCTTGCCTTGTCCGAGGCAATTCTGAAGTCGCAAGACATGGCAATCTCTTGCCCACCACCCAAACAAAATCCATTTATTTTGGCTATTATCGGTTTCTTAATCCTCTCCACATGCCTGGTATACTCATGCAGCGACAAAGAAAAGTCCCTTGCCGCTACCGAAGTTAAGGCCTGTATTTCAGGAATATCTGCTCCCGCGCAGAAGGACCTATCGCCAGCACCAGTTATAATAATTGCGCCGATGTTTACGTCGTTCTCAGCATCCCCAAGGGCATCGTTTAATTCTGCCCACGAAGCCACGTTTAGCGCGTTCAGCACCTGAGGCCTGTTAAGAGTTATGGTAGCAACCCTTTCTTCCTTATCGTATATAATATTTGCGTATTCCTTTTCTGACATTTACAATTCTCCTGCCAATATAACCTATTTTTCACCAAATAATTGGTAGAAGCCCTTTCCGGCTTTTCTCCCCGTGTATCCAATCTCCACCATTCTCCTTAGTAATGGAGCCGGCTTGTATCTCTCCCACCCTGTCTGTTGGTAAATTCCATCCATTAAGTCTACGAGTACATCTATGCCGATCAGGTCCGCCAGCTCAAACGGCCCCATAGGCCAATTAAAGGACAATTTCACTATTTTATCTATATCTTCCACACTTGCTAAGCCCTCCTCCAATAACTTCGCCCCCTCATTCTCTACCAGTACTATTATTCTATTGGCTACAAATCCAGGATAGTCTTTAACCACAACTGTCTCCTTGCCCAGTGACTTGAGAAAATCGAGGCTTACGTTTAGAGTCTCCTCCGAGGTTAGCAGCGACGTTATCACCTCCACCCCTTTCATTACCGGCACGGGGTTCATGAAGTGTGCTCCGATAACCCTTTCGGGGCGCTTGGTTGCTGAGGCAAGGAGACTTATGGGGATCCCCGAAGTGTTAGAGGCCAAAATAGTGCGGGCAGGACATGTCTCGTCAAGCTGCTGTAATACTGGCAGCTTAACATCAGCCCGCTCAAATACCGCCTCTATAACATAGTCAGCGTCTTTGGCAACATCTTTTATATCAAGCGAGATATGAAGTCTCGCCAGGACCTGGTTCATCTCCTCCTGCTTTATCTTTCCTTTTTCCACAAATTTGCTCAAGCTCGTTTTTATTGTGCTCATACCACGGTCAAGAAACTCTTGTTTTATGTCAACCATGCTAGTTTCGTAGCCTGCTTGCGCAATCACCTGAGCTATCCCGTTACCCATCGTTCCTGAACCGATAACGCATACCTTTTTTATTGCCATATTCATAACCTCCGAAATTCCTTTAAGCCGTGCACCTACCCTCGATTCCTAAACTCGGAAACTGCTTTTGCCAGCTAGCTCCAGCCAGGCAACTCTATGTCACACTGGAAATACTATTTACCGCTGCTTCCTTCCAGATCTGACGGGGTTCATAGTCCTCAGTTGCATAGAACCCGACCATCAACACCGCTCAACAAAAACAAGTCTACCTAGCCGTAAACCTCAGGCAGGAATTCAGCCCCGCTATAGCGGTTTTCGGGTACAGGGCACCGCTAGCTCCCCGCCTAGCACGGCTCAGTTCACGATGTTACCAATAAGTGCTAACCAAGTCAACATTGGCAGAATTTGCGTAAATCCCTTTTACGTTATTGCCAATGTTGAAAAGAAGATGGCCAAGGCTAATAGCTACTCCTTCAGCTAGTTCTGTCTTAGTTCTCTTTCCTTGAGCCTTCTTCTGTCTATCTTCCCCGAAGCAGTTTTGGGTATGTTGTCTACAAATTCAATTCTCTTA
>DAOUMB010000129.1:0-4839 GCA_034414335.1 Dehalococcoidia bacterium | reverse complement strand
ACCTATGAGACAGCCTTGAAAGAGGCAGTGCAAAAGCGCATTCCTGATTTGGAACAGGTGGGGATAGCTTTCTCAGGTGGGGTGGATAGCGCCATAATAGCTACAATTGCCAAGGAGTTGGGCGCCAATATGACTTGCTACGCTGCCGGCGTAGTGGATGCGGATGACATAGACTTTGCCAAGCAGGCTGCTGCGCAGCTTGGTGTCCCCCTACAAGTCAATGAACTCGATGACCAGGCATTGCTAGATTTTGTTGTTAAAGCTATTGCCTCTATTGAAGATCGAAGCTTGGGGCAGGTAGAAGTAGCTGTTCCTATCATTGCATCAGTGGAGCTAGCTCATCAGGATGGGCAGATCGTCCTGCTGACAGGTCAAGGTGCTGATGAGCTCTTTAGTGGCTACCCTTGGTATCGTCGCATCATGGAGGCAATTGGATATGATGAGCTTGAATCTCGTATGTGGGATGATCTTAACCAGCTGTATAAGGAAACCCTTGAACGAGAAGATAAAATCACTATGGCTTACGGCATCGAGCTTCGCGTGCCTTATCTTGACCCTCAGGTAATTAGAGTGGCTTTCGATATAGACCCCCGCCTCAAGCTGAGGTCAGCTAAGGATCTTGCGGGAAAATACATCCACCGAGTACTGGCGTCTACCATTGGCGTTCCTGAAAAAATAGCTTGGCGACCCAAGGAAGCAGCTCAGCATGGTGCTGGAATCCACAATAGGCTTCTAGCATTAGCTGAAGGACAAGGTTTTACTGAGTCAGTAGCGGAGCAATTAGGGTATCGAATGGATGAGGAACTAGAGGAAAACTTGGGCAGCTCTCAGAGATATGGATTCAAATATGACGACTCAAGCCGTTGGGCGACTCAAGACCATGTCCAGCTATGGTTAGACAAACTAGCTTACGAGCATGGCTTACTAAGTTCAGCAGAGCAAGAGCAACTCGAACCATACCTAGCAGCAACTACCAAAATAATCCACCCCCTAGCTTAGGGAGGCCCTTTGTTCAGACTATTGATTATAGCCAGTGAAAGCGAGCAAGCAAGGAAACTAATGGCAGAACTTGCTCAGAGGGGGTTCGATTGCCTAATTGTTTCCTATAATAATGGAGCAATCAAACGAATGACGGGGCAATCCCTTGGGCTGATGTTGCTGGACACGGATGAAGCAACAATTGGTTCAAAAGCATGGGAACAGGCTCAAAGGATAAGGCAAGAGAGACAGATACCCCTCATCGCCCTCGTCTCCAGAGAGAAACTCAATGGTCTCAATTCTGATACCAGCATAGATGATTTCGTGGTCAAACCCTGGGAGGCAAATGAGGTTACAGCCAGCATAAAGCGAATTCTGAGGCAAAAAGGGAGCATAGAGAGTGACGAGATTGTCAGGTGCGGCGACTTGGTCATAGACATGTCTAAGTATGAGGTATCGCTTGGCAGTAAGCTAATATTACTGACTTTCAGGGAGTACCAATTACTCAAATTCCTAGCGAGCAATAAAGGAAAGGTTTTTACCCGAGAAGCTTTGCTTAATAATGTCTGGGGGTGGGACTACTATGGTGGTGATAGAACGGTAGATGTTCACATCAGGAGATTGAGAGGCAAGATTGAGGACCCAACTCATACCTTCATCGAGACAGTTAGGAATATTGGCTACAGATTACGGGAAAGCTTCTAACCATTTCCCCTTTACCTTCTTGAGGACATTAATTTTTTCGGGATTATATACTTGACAAAGGTTTTTAGCTATGTTATCATATTTATATGGTAAGCTATTTATCATCCTTTTCATGGGCTATCTTCCCTAGTTCCTCTCTGACCTTTTTAGGGAATACCTTTTTAGCCAGTTCTTCCGTAGTCATGTCATGTGGTTTCTTTTCTCGCTTCTTAGGCATAGGAGGTCTCCAATGTTAAAGAATATGGACATAATGAAATTGATGGACAAGTTCCATAGTGAGGATGCCTGCCGTGAAGTTCTCGAAGATTTACGCTGGCCTGATGGTGTAACTTGCCCTCGCTGTCAATCAAAGAGCATATCAAGAGTCGCTTCTCATAACATATTTGACTGTAATTCATGCCGTTATCAATTCTCCGTGAAGTCGGGAACTATCCTCCACGATTCCCACTTGCCACTTAGAAAGTGGTTTGTTGCCGTATTCCTGATGATTGAATCTCGCAAGGGTATCTCTGCTAACCAACTTAAACGTGTTCTGAGGGTATCCTATAAGACGGCATGGTATCTTTCCCATAGAATCAGGGAGGCCATGACTGTTGATAATCCCGTGCCTCTTAGTAAGATTGTGGAAGTTGACGAGACCTGGGTTGGAGGTAAACGTAAGCACGTTGGGCATGGGTATAAAGGCAATAAGACTGTGGTTGCCGGGGCCATACAACGGGATGGTGATGCTAGACTTCAAGTTATAGACGATAGAACTCGTGAAGTGCTGAATGAGTTTATGAAGAAGTATATAGCGGACAATGCCGAAGCGATATATACAGATGATTGGCCTGCTTATAAGGGTATAGCAGACCATGACACAAGACACGAGACGGTTAATCATAGCGAGAGCGAATGGGTTAGGGGTGAGGTTCACACTAATTACGTTGAGAACATATGGAGCTTGCTTAAGCGCTCTCTTGTTGGCTCGTATCATAAAGTCTCTAAAAAACATCTTGATGCTTACCTTGACGAATTGGAATGGCGATTTAACAATCGTGATAATCCATACCTATTTAGGGATACATTGCTTAAGCTAATCAAGTCTGAGAACCTTCCTTATCAGAAGTTAACAGCCATTTAGGCGTTGGCGCGGGAACTTCAACAGTGGTGAAATCTAAGTTTCCTGCTAAGACATGTAGGTGTGCCTGAGGCCACTCACTTTCTGGTCTATTGCTTTGTTCAAGGAAACCTATCTTTATTAGAAAATCACCACTGAATCCAGATATTTCATATTCTACTTCATATGTTTCAACCCGTTCTATCAATTTCGTTGGCAATCCACTTAATGGTGAAAAGGTTATATATCTGGATTCGGGTGAAGGTTTATATACAAGATCAAATTTACCTAATTGGATAGGTTCTGAGGGTTCAAATTTAATTGTAACTAGCAAAACAAAGCTGTTGCTTGAAATAGTCCTCCCAATTTTGCTATAAAGTATAGTGACTTTAAGAGGAGAGATATCTTTATCACTTTTGGGTTTGAACCTTCTTTTTATCCATTTCCGATTATAAACAACAAGCAGTATAACAAAAATACACCAGATAATTATTGAGGCTATCCACTGACCACCTAAAGGACTCATTTCCACCCCCAAGAAGGGTAATACAAGCAAAATGGAAATGATAATATGTTTCTTATCCATACCCCTATTTTACCACCACTACCTTTATCAAATATATAAGCCCGATTTTTTTCTTCTCCAGAACATAAATTTAACCTGTCTGTAACATTTTGGAAACAATAGATGGATTAAATTGTGAGAATGAAATACGGGAGGATTCTAAATGTCTGTCAATGCCGCTGACACCGCCTGGCTGCTAATTTCAGCAGCGCTGGTCATGTTAATGACACCAGGCGTGGCTCTGTTCTATGGCGGCATGGTGAGAAGAAAGAGCGTTCTTTCCACCATAATGATGAGCTTCGCTGCTCTGGCTGTTGTTGGTCTAATCTGGGTGCTTTATGGCTATAGTCTGAGCTTCGGTCCTGATATATCGGGCATTATCGGTGGGCTTGATTGGGTAGGGCTCAGGCAGGTAGGGCAGGCGCCATCTGCTGTCTATGCTAGTACTGTTCCTCATCTGGCCTTCATGATATTTGAAGCTATGTTTGCTATAATCACCGTAGCTTTAATTACTGGGGCAGTAGTCGAGCGAATGAAATTTAGTGCCATCCTGGTTTTTTCCGTTTTGTGGCTAACCGTTGTATATTGTCCCGTGGCACACTGGGTTTGGGGTTCGGGTGGTTGGCTGGCTAAGTTGGGTGTACTCGACTTTGCCGGCGGCATCGTAGTTCATATTTCTGCCGGCGTCTCAGCCTTGGCTTTAGCCGGCTTACTCGGTCCCCGTAAAGGTTTTCTGGAGAGGGAGCCCATGGAACCTCACAGCATTCCCATGGTAGCGATTGGCGCCGGGCTGCTCTGGTTTGGCTGGTTTGGCTTCAATGCTGGCAGCGCTCTGACCTCCGGAGGGTTAGCCGCTAACGCCTTTGTCGCCACCAATATTTCAGCTGCAGCGGCTGCCTTGACTTGGATGGCACTCAGTTGGCGTCAGCGGCGTCCCAGTCTCCTTGGTACGGCTACTGGAGCAATTGCCGGGCTGGCAGCGATAACCCCGGCCGCTGGCTTTGTGCCGCCATTGGCAGGAATACCAATAGGTATTGTGGCAGCGGTGATATGCTACTACTGCATACTCTTCAGGATGAGGCGCGGTATAGACGAGTCTCTGGACGTATGGGCAGTTCATGGTATGGGAGGCACCTGGGGGGCTTTGGCCACCGGCATTTTTGCCAGCGTAGCCGTTAATTCGGCTGGTGCCGATGGTCTGCTTCTGGGTAATGCCCTACAGCTTGCCAGGCAATTCGCCGGAGTTGCTACAGTCTGGGGCTATGCCTTCGGTGTTAGTTGGGTTCTGGGCAAAATAGTAGACGTTACTCTGGGGCTAAGAGTCGATAAGACTGAAGAGACGGTGGGTCTAGATATCTCAGAGCATGGGGAAAGAGCATATGGGGGAGTGCTGAGATGAAGAAGATAGAGGCCATTATCAGGGAAGAAAAGCTAGAAAAGGTCAAGGGGGTTCTCGAGGAAAGTGGTTATTTCGGCATGACGATTAGCGAGG
>DAOUMB010000128.1:0-13662 GCA_034414335.1 Dehalococcoidia bacterium | reverse complement strand
GCCTTTGGGCTTACCGAGTCCAACGCTGGCTCTGATGTTGCAGGCATAGAGACTACTGCCAGAAGGGAAGGGAATAGGTATATCATAAATGGTAGTAAGTTATACACTACCAGCGGAATGATTTGTGACTTTGTTCTAGTAGCTGCTTACACCGATAAAAGCAAGGGACACCGGGGAATAAGTATATTCCTTTTGGATAAGGATACCCCCGGGTTTAGCCACAACAAAGTGCATAAGTTTTGCTACCGTGCCTCCGACACGGGAGAGTTCGCCTTTGATAATTGTGCTGTGCCTGAAGAAAATTTAATTGGTGAGGAAGGAAGGGGGTTTTACTATTTAATGGAGACCTTGGATGTTGGTAGAGTCACTCACTCTGCGTCAAGGGTAGGAGCTGCTCAAGCTGCCTTTGAGGCGGCGCTAGATTATGCCCAGCAAAGAATGCAGTTTGGCCGCCCCATTGCCACATTCCAAGTCAACGCTTTCAAGCTGGCCAGGATGGCTTTGGAGATAGAATCAGCAAGGTGGATGACTTATCATGCTGCCTGGCTCCATGACCAGGGCAGGCCCTGTACAAAAGAAGCGGCTATGGCTAAGCTCCTTGCCAGCGAGGTATACCAGCATACTGCCATAGAAGCAATACAGATCTATGGTGGTGCCGCAGTCTATGAAGACTCTGTTATCAACCGCCACTTCAGAGACTCTTATCTTGGTAAAATTACAGAGGGGACATCAGAAATACAGGAGCTTGTTATCGCCAGACAAATCGGCATTCGTGACGTCAGGTAGCGCAGTTTGAATTGAAAATCGGGTAGCTAAATTGGCTAACATAACTATTCACAAAAATAAGAAATCAGGAGGGATTTTATGGTAGGTATCATTTCATATGGTGTACACATTCCTTGGCATCGGATAAGCCATAAGGCTATTTCTTCAGCAATGGGATGGTTTAATGCAGCGTCTCCACCGGGTGAAAAGGCAGTAGCTAATTATGATGAGGATAGCATTACTATGGCGGTAGCTGCTGGCATGGATTGTCTGAATAACCTTGAACGAGAGAAGATAGACGGCCTGTATTTTGCTACCACCACTTCGCCCTACGCAGAAAGGCAGGGGGCAGGGATAATCGCCACTGCCCTCGATATTCGCCCCGATACACGAATTGCTGATTTCGCTCACTCTACTAAGGCGGGAACTACTGCTCTCATCTCTGCCTGTGAAGTGGTTAAAGCTGAGGCAGCGAAGAACATGATGCTTTGTGCTTCTGATTGTCGTCTGGGGAAACCTGGCAGCACCCAGGAGCATATCTATGGTGATGGCGGTGCTGCCTTGTTAATGGGGGATAACCGGGTTATTGCCAGCCTGGAGGGCTATTACTCCGTATTCTATGATTTCACCGGTGAATGGAGAGCAAGCGGAGAAGACTTTGAGCACTCTTTGGAAGATAGATTCGTTCAAGATGAAGGCCATAATAAATTTATTCCCCAAGCTGTCTCCGGGCTATTACAGAAATACCAGCTGAACATTAAGGATTTCGCCAAGGTGATTTACCCCGCCCCCAATGCACGCTTGCATGCTGCTATAGGGAGAAGGCTGGGAGCTGAACCCGAACAGATTCAAGACTCTATGCTCACTTCGGTAGGTAATAGTGGCGCAGCTCATCCATTGATGCTGCTGCTAGCAGCACTTGAGGAGGCCAAGCCAGGAGATAAACTCCTTGTTGCTAGCTATGGAAATGGCAGCGATGCTTTATTTTTCCAGGTGACTGAGGAAATAGAGAAGACAAGAGACAGAAGAGGTGTGAAAGCCAGCCTTGCCTTAAGAAAGGAGCTATCCAATTATGATAAATATATTTCCTTCCGCGACATACTTCCGGTAGACAAAGGAGTACGTGGAGAGAAATACGAAGGCTATTTCACCCCGCTGGCGAGACAATGGAGGGAGCGCAGGGCAATACTGGCCCTTTGTGGGTCTCGATGCAAGCGCTGTGGCACCCCACAATATCCTCCTCAGAGGATATGCGTGAAGCCTGACTGCGGAGCTGTTGACGAAGGGGAGCCTTATCGCTTTTCCGACAAAAAGGGCCATCTGTTTACCTACACCGCAGACAATTTGGCCTATAGCCCCAGTCCGCCACGAATATATGGCATGATAAACTTTGAGGGTGGTGGAAGATATTGGTTTGATTTCGCTGATTGTGATGCTGATTCACTTGAAGTAGGCATGCCAGTAGAGATGAGCTTTCGCGTAAAATTTGCGGACAAGGCACAGGGCAGCACTACGTACTTCTGGAAAGCGATACCAATGCGAACATAAAATCGAAGTGTAAGGAGGAGATACCCATGGCAGAAGGCATAAAAGACAAAGTGGCGATTATAGGGATGGGGTGTACCAAATTTGGGGAATTATGGGATAAGAGCCCCGAGGACTTAATAGTAGAGGCATTCCAGGAAACTGTGGAAGATGCTGGGATAGATAAAAAAGACATTCAAGCAGCCTGGCTGGGGAGTCACCTGGATGACATCAGTATAGGCAGGGGCGTTATAGTCTTCTCTATGACGCTGAAGTTACCATTCATTCCAGCAACCAGGACAGAGAATTTCTGTGCTACGGGTACGGAAGCCCTGAGAGGCGCCTGCTATGCGGTTGCTTCAGGGGCTTATGACATAGCCCTGGCGCTTGGTGTAGAGAAGCTCAAGGACATAGGCTACGCAGGACTTCCTGAAAGTGGTAACCTCAATATGGAGGGAACGCTGGGCAGATTTACCAGCCCGGCCAGGACGGCACCGGGGGCATATGCCATGATGGCTACAGCATACTTTGCGAAGTATGGGCTTAGCCCTGAAGATGGCAAGAGGACTTTGGCCAAGATATCATCCAAGAGCCATCACAACGGTACGCTGAGCCCTAAAGCCCACCTGCGCAGGGAAGTGAGTGTGGAGGATGTAATGAAAGCTCCCATAATTGCCTGGCCACTGGGGTTATATGACTGCTGTGGGGTGAGCGATGGGGCGGCAGCCGCTATTGTAACCCGGGCTGATATGGCAAAGACCTTCAGGCCTGATCCAGTCTATGTTAAGGCACTCCAGATTGCGGCAAGCTCAGGGGAGGAGTTACTGTACACTGACTATGACTATGCCCATGTGGAGACAACCTATCGGGCGGGACTTGCCGCCTATCGAGAGGCAGGAATAAAGAACCCGCGAGAAGAGATAAACATGATGGAGACTCACGACTGCTTCTCCATCAATGAACTCACTCAATATGAAGACCTGGGGATATCACCCAGAGGTAGGGCAAAGGAGGATGTTGATGCTGGCTTCTTCAATATAGATGGGAAGATTCCTAATGAGGTCGACGGCGGTCTAAAGTGCTTTGGGCATCCCATTGGCGCTTCTGGGCTGCGGATGGTATATGAGATGTATAAACAGCTTCAAGGAAAAGCAGGGCCAAGGCAACTAAAGGACCCTAAAATCGGGCTCACTCACAATATGGGTGGTACTCCTCCTTCCTGTGTTGTTGCTGTAGGCATAGTAGGTCTCTAAATCATTCTGCTGAGCATGAACGACGAGGAATTTGTTAACCTCTTGAGTCGAGGTATTTTGGAGTAATAATATTAAAGGAGGAACTCATATGGCGGTAGGAATTAGTTCTTATGGAGCATACGTGCCGTGGAACCGGCTGGGACCGGGAACGAATGGTTGGACGGCCCGTACAGAAAGGGCTGTAGCTAGCTTTGATGAGGATAGCATCACTATGGCGGTGGCTGCTGCTAACAATTGTTTGGATGGCCTCCATCGCCAAGATGTCAAGGCCATATACTTTGGCTCCACAACGCCCCCCTATAAGGAGAAATCAAATGCCACCACTGTTAGTATTGCTGCTGACCTCCCTTTTGAAACAGTCAGCATGGACCTCTCTGATTCCTTAAGAGCGGGCACGGCCGCTTTGCAAGCGGCAATTGATGCTGTGAAGGGAGGTTCAGCCAAGCAGGCGCTACTGGTGGCCGCTGATATGCGTGTCCCGCAACCTCGGTCGGAGTTTGAACCAGTTTTTGGGGATGGCGCTGCTGCTTTATTAATAGCAGATTCAAAAGTCGCTGCCCAGCTCGAAGATAGCTATGCTGTCTCCCACGAGATGCTGGATGTTTGGAGGGCGGACGGCGACGCTTTTGTCCGTACCTGGGAGGACCGATTTGTGATTGAGGAAGGTTATCTGAAAATCCTTCCCCAAGTCATCTCAAAATTGCTAGATAGAAACAAGCTGGACACCAAGGATCTTGGCAAGGTAGTTTTCTATGCTCCAGATTCCAGAAGACATGGTGAGGTAGTCCGAAAGCTCGGCTTTGACCCCAAGACCCAGGTTCAGGACCCTATGTTTGATCGCCTGGGCAATACCGGAGCTGCTTTTGCCCCCATGATGTTGACTGCTGCTTTGGAACAAGCTAAAGCTGGGGATAGAATTCTCCTTGCTAACTACGGCAATGGCGCCGATGCCTTCCTCTTTCGAGTTACAGAGGAAATAGAGGCCATTAGAAATAGGCGAGGGATACAGGCTTATATCGAGTCCAAGAGAATTCTTCCTGATTATGAAACATATGCTGCTTGGCGTGGCCTAATTGACAAAGCTCCCCCAACACGACGCCCTGCACTTAGAACCCCGTCTCCTTCTGCCATGCACAGGGAAGAGGACAAGAACCTTCGTTTTCATGGGACAAAGTGTAAGCGCTGTGGCTATCCTCAATACCCACCACAAAGAGTATGCACCAGGTGCCATGCCAAAGATGAGTTCGAGGATTACAGGTTTTCAGACAAGAAAGCCAGAGTTTTCACCTATACTCATGACAGACTGGGGCCTACACTCGACCCGCCTTTGACAGTCACAGTAATCGATTTCGATGGTGGTGGGAGAACATTTAGCATAATGACAGATCGAGATGTTGATAAAATTGAAATAGGCATGCCCGTGGAAATGACCTTCAGGAAGTTTTACAGCTCGGAGGGGATCCATAACTATTACTGGAAATGCATGCCAGTAAGGGTTTGAGTCTGCCCTAAAAATCACAGAAACAAGGAGGGAAAATGGCAGAAGGTATTAAAGACAAAGTGACTATAATTGGCATGGGTTGTGTCAAGTTTGGAGAAAACTGGGGGCAAAGTGCTGCTGATATGATAATAGACGCAACCTATGAAGCCTATGAAGACGCTGGGATCGAGCCTAAGGAAATTCAGGCGGCTTGGGTCGGAACCTGTCAGGCAGGTGTTCGAGGCACCCAATTGGCAATACCCTTAAAATTGGAGTATATCCCCATTAGCAGATTAGAAAATGCCTGTGCTACAGGGACAGATGCCTTCAGGAATGCCTGTTATGGAGTGGCAGCGGGGATATGTGATACCGCTTTGGCTGTTGGCGTTGAAAAGGCCAAAGACACCGGCTATAGCGGATTGGAAACGACATACTCCCGGCATACTTCTCAAGGAACATGGTTAGACCCTGAGGTATTTGTGGGAATGCCAGCACAGTTTGCCCTGGCCGCCACTCGATACTTTTATCGCTATGGACTTAGCTATGAAGAGGGCAAAAGGACCTTGGCCAAGATATCTGTAAAGAGCCATCACAATGGCACCTTATCCCCCAAAGCCCATCTCCGCAGGGAGATAACTTTAGAGCAGGTAATCAATGCTCCTATAATTGCCTGGCCTTTGGGATTATTTGATTGCTGCGGAGTGAGTGATGGAGCAGCAGCAGCGATTGTCACTCGGCCCGACTTAGCCAAGAAATTCCGGGACGATTATGTATTGGTGAAGGGATTGGGGATTACCTGTGGGGCGAGCCAGGCGGAGCTTCAGGACGATTACGATTTTACTCATTTCGAAGAAACTGTGACTGCGGGAAAATTGGCTTATCAGGAAGCTGGGGTAAAAGAACCTCGCAAAGAGTTAGACCTCGCCTCAGTGCACGATTGTTTCAGCATCACCGAGCTTCTAAACTATGAAGATTTGGGATTTAGTCCCAGGGGTAAGGCCAAAGAAGATATTGATGCTGGCACTTTTACCTTGGAGGGTGAGCTGCCGGTAAATACAGACGGTGGCTTGAAGTGCTTCGGCCACCCTGTGGGCGCCAGCGGAATAAGAATGATTTACGAAATATACAAGCAGCTTCAAGGCAAAGCGGATGCCCGCCAAGTAAAGTATGCGAAAATCGGGTTAACGCATAATTTAGGCGGCCTACCCGGTCGCTTTACCTGTGCTGTCACTATTGTTGGGCGGTGAAGCTTATTGTAGTGAATATGAACCTGGCTTTTGCTAATCAGCTTTTGCCAGGTCAGGCAAGCCCGCAGTCATTACGGGCATGATGTTCCACAGCTCGTCTACGGTAAACATACCATCTTTAAAGGCGAGCTTCGTTTCATCCATAGAATTGAATATGCCCACTTTCCCCTCGGTTATCATGAATACATGACCATTGACGTGGCTGGATTCATCGCTAGCGAGCCAGCATACTAATGGAGCTATTGCCTCGGGGCCGCCTCCTAAGAACTTGCGCTTTAATTCCTCCAGCTCCAGCTTCTGGGATTCATCCGGGGTAGCTATACCGCGACGGACTGCCAGCTCACGCAGCCGGTCTTCAGGGATAGTATCCGTAAGCCGCGTAATAGCGCGAGGGGCGATGGCATTGCAGGTTATACCGTACCTGCCTAAAGCCATGGCACAGGAGTAGGTAAATCCGACCACACCCATTTTCGCCGCACCATAATTCGGCTGGCCTGCATTGCCCTTAATGCCAGCATGAGAGGTAATGTTGATAATTCTGCCATTCTTCAGCTTGCCTTCTTTTGCTGCATCCCTCATCCACCTCACCGCTGCCCTGGTGCAGTAGAAGTGACCATAAAGGTGGGTCTTTATTACGCCATCCCATTCCTCATCAGTCATGTTCCATATCATACGGTCTCTGAGAATACCCGCGTTATTAACCAAGACGTCAATCCTGCCGAAGCTGTCGATGGCCGTCTTAATAATGCTTTCGGCACCTTCAACTTCAGATACGGAGGCAAAGCTGACCACAGCCTTACCTCCCACCTTTTTGATTTCATTGACAACCTCTTCCGCTGGAGTTTTAGATGCTCCGGTGCCATCTCCAGCCCCACCAAGGTCGTTAACCACCACTTTTGCCCCCTCAGAAGCCATAGCCATTGCGATACCTCTGCCAACTCCTCTACCTGCCCCTGTCACCACAGCAACTTTGTCCTTCAGTCTTTTCATGAATTGCCCCCTTTGCAGCTTTAATGCTGGCTCTATTATAAAATACAATTACTGGACTAATCCATATGAAATACTGGCTCGTAACTGCCCATTGTTGATGGTAAGAAGCCACATTCCCCTTTTCGGCTCTCTGCGTATTGCAGAATTGGTTTCAGAACTTCATAAATCGGGGTGACCTGGGACAATCAGCTATACTGCTCTTGCTGTGAATAAGGGTAAGGTCATAAGCTAGCTTAACATAAATTCAGACTGCTGTTATCTCAGTGCCTTACTAGAAGACCTACCCCTCTGTCTCCCCGGAAACTTCAGGAAGGGGACTCACTTCGAACTCCTCCTTCCCAAGTACCACAAATATAAGGGCTGGTATTCCCAGTACGGCAACAGTGAGCAGAGAGCAGATAGCCCCGGCAAGTGCCAGTCCCCACTTCCTCCTCCTCAATGCATACACACCACCCACTATCGCCACTGCGCCCACTGCAATCGGGAGAATGGAAATCAAACCAAGAAAAATGCCCACTCCGCCGAGAATTCCAGGCAGCACTGGGAGTTTGGCCATTCCCGGAATCATCCAGAAGATAGCCCCCAGCGAGGCAACGCCTGTTGCCAGTAATGCAAGTATTACGCCGCCGCTGACGGCAGGGACTCCACCAATAATGCTCAGTATCCCTCCCGTCGTCGGTTTCCAAGTCTTATTTGTCATTTCTACCTCCTGTTTTTTACACTCCTAAACGTATTGTAGCACTTAATAAGTACCCCCTGAAAAACGAAGTTTTTCAGGGGTAAGTAATGACGGACAGCAGCTAAGCTCTATACGGGAACTTCTTGTATCCACAAAGACTACCCGGGCCTGTTCCAAACTCAAGGCTGGTTATGCTCAAGCTGGCTCTGATTAATGGCGTGCTATAATTTTCCAAGGCATTAGGGTATGGAAGCTAGCCCGGCCAAGGGATTTGGAGGGCGATGGAAGCAGATGTAGACCGTGCCACGAGGCTGATATTAGCCAGCAGCTATGTTGTCGGCTTAACTGGCGCCGGCATTTCCGTAGAAAGCGGAATCAGACCCTTCCGCGGTCCGGGTGGCTTATGGACTGAATATGGAGAGCCGCCCATGGATGGCTATCAGAGATTTCTTGCCGACCCAAAGGCACATTGGGAGCAGCTCACCAAGAGAGGTGGCTATGTCGGGGAGCTTTCTGAAGCTCTGGAAAGGGCCAAGCCAAACCCTGCTCATTATGCCCTGGCTGAACTTGAAAAGCTAGGGATTTTGAAGTATCTGATAACTCAAAATGTCGATAACCTTCATAGGGCTGCCGGAAGCAAAAATGTGGCCGAGATCCACGGAAACTTCCTCAAGACGAGATGCATCCAATGCAATTCACGCTATGAGCCGGGGGAAATATCGCTGGAGACTCTTCCTCCCACTTGTCCTAAATGTGGTGGGATAATAAAAAGTGATGGGGTGATGTTTGGCGAACCTATTCCCTCAGATGTTCTCAGGATATGCCAGGAAGAAACGGACAAAAGCGATTGCCTGCTGTCAGTAGGAACTTCTGCTTTGGTTTACCCCGCAGCTGGCTTTTCCCAGCGGGTGAAGAGGGGAGGGGGAGCCTTAATAGAGATTGACCCCTATGAAACTGAGCTTACTTCTCTTTGTGACGTCAGCCTTCGAGGCAAGGCCGGGGAAGTACTTCCTCAGTTAGTGGGTTCTATAAAGATTAAGCTGGGTGCCGCATAAGGTGTCTTTCACCAGATAGCAGCGAGGCTGCACTGAAATATACCGGCCACTGGATTTGGAGGAGAACATTTATTAGACTAGACCTCATGGCTTTTCCTCCCTTATGTCTTTTACTTGGGCTTGGTTTAGTATATATTTGAGTCTGAGGCATAGCCGAAAGGAGGTGGATTGATGGCTATGTATGTAACTCTGGTTAAGTTCACATCAGAAGGACTAAAAAGCATGGATGACTTTGGCAAAGAGTGGGAGGAAGGTACGAAGAGAGTTGCGCAGATGGGAATCAAGAGCATTGGCGCTTATGGTCTCCTGGGGCCTTACGATATGATGTTCATATATGAGGCACCTGATGAGAAAGCTGCTGCAGTTGTGCCCATGTCTTTCTCGTCTCGAAAAGGGGGTGGGCAGACGGAGACCTGGACTGCCATCCCAATGGAGGAGTTTGTAAAGCTCATTGGGAGGCTCAAGGGCTGAGCCTCATTATCTTAGTCTGGCTGTGCCTCGCCTCTCACCTTGATACCAAAGAAGGACTGGCTCCAAAGTGCATGGCAAAGGTCGTTATAAGAAATTTGGACCGCTGTTGAAGGCACCCCCTTTGCCTGGGTATATCTCCCGCTCCTACTCTAACTTAAATTCCCACTGGCAGCAGATTTCATCCGGGCTTTTTCGAGGCGGCCGCTTCAGAGCCCTGCATTTTATATTGGGATTAATGAGCTCACAATATGCCTCGAAAGCCAGGTCCTCCATGCCACCCGGCCCACAGAGACACTCTATGTCTTTCTCCTCTCCACGCTTCTCATAGAGGAATAATGTGGGGCACTTGGTGAAAGTCAGAATGGCGTGATTGTTGTTCTTTACGTCCCATTGGCACTCGTAGTATCCTTCCCGAGAGCCATCAGGCACCAGCTGGAAGATTTTCAGCAGGGTAAGAACGTCGTTTCCCTGGATATTCATCGCCTTTGCGACTAGAGGGAATTCAAACTGCCTTAACTGTCTTAGGTAGGCCTCGGTGTCCAGCTTCCAGGTTTCCTCAACACTCATTCGTTCCCTGTTTACGCTGTGATAACCCCAGGACATTCCCACAAAAGCCCTTTGATAGGCCTTGAGTAACCTTACAAGGGCATCCTTGGAGAAGTCCTCGAAATCCACATCGGGCCTCCACTCCCCACTATAGTCCTTCAGCTCTCCCATCAAAACTCTCTCCTTTCATTCGTAGATTCTTTCATCTTCAGCATCAGATTCCTGAGCGTCATATTCTACATCACGCACGCTGCCATCCTGCTCAAGAACCTCTCTGAAGTATTCATGTTGAATAATGAGATTCATGATTTCGTTTGTGCCTGTCCATATCATCATAAGTCTTGCATCCCTCAGCATCCTTTCAATGGGATAAATGTTTGTGTAGCCTATGCCTCCCATGATCTGCATTGCGTTGTTTATGACCTCCCACCCTGAGTCCGTCGCAAGCTTCTTGCTCTCCGACACAAGTCTGCGTGTGTAGCCTGTGCTGCCCGAGTTATCTACAGCCGTAGCCGTCCCATATATTAGACCACTTGCTGCATCCAGTTTCGTGATACTATCCGCAATTTTGAAACTGACACCCTGAAACTCACGAATATTTTGACCAAAAGCTTTTCTTTTATTGCTGTATCGCGTTGCAATCTCTAGAGCAGCCCGTGATAGCCCAATCACTCCGGCTGCCGATGTCATCCGCTCAGGTATCATCATCTGATAAAAAATATATGCCCCCTTGTTTTCTCCCAGAAGGATGTTTTTCGCAGGTACTTTTGTATTCTTAAATATAAGCCTTCCGGCGCCGCCACCTTTTGTCCCCATAAGTCCGTAGAGGTATTTCACCTCGACCCCCATATCTCTTTCAACGATAAACGCACTTATGGATTTTTGAGGAGCATCTACACCGGTCTTTGCATAAACAAGAAAGATATCAGCACCCTCGGCTCCAACAATGAATCGTTTCTGTCCATTTAAGATGTAATAATCCCCTTCTCTTTTGGCAATTGTTGTTGTACCAAAAAAATCGGAACCTCCTCTGGGCTCGGTAAGCGCCTCGGCACAAAAGATTTCTCCCTTTATCAGAGGTTCAAGATATTTCTTTTTCTGCGCTTCCGTTCCAAAAACATGGATTGCTTCACCGACAATACTAACAAGTGAATACAAGCAAGCCAGCGATGCCCCGAGCACCCCAACTTCTTCAAGGGCGATAATCTCATCACGCCATTGTAGCCCCCTGCCACCAAATTCTTTAGGAAACCTCAAACCGAGCAGCTTCCTCTTTGCTGCCTCAATAACATATTCCCTGGGATAGCGGACTTTATCAGCATCCATATCAAGCAACAACTGCTTGGGAACCCACTTTACAAATCCCCTTACTTCATCCCTCAGTTTCCTTTGTTCTTCCGTTAACAAAGCCTCAATCATCATTTCACCTCCCTTTTGGAATGTACCTAAAGTCTCTTAACTCTTTTCAAAGCCTGGTGCATAAATCTATATATGCGACTCCGGCTTCGCCCAGCCTGCTTTAATCTAGCAAACCCTGGTTCTTGTTGCAATGGCTGTCAAAGTCATTTCCCGCTTGAATGTCACTAAGTGTGACCTCGACCTGCCAAGAGGAGATGGATGTTATTTTTGTGTAGAGAATGATAAAGGTGAAAGAATAGTTTGCCGTCATCCTACTGAGAGGGAGGATGTTAGGCAAGTATTGGGCGATAGAGCCTCAAAGGTGTGTAGACCCATGGTGCGACAACCAGTATCTTTCCCTCATCCCTGAGGACGCTTCAGCACCATCAGGCTGCGGTCAAAGGTGCAGACCACCTCATTGTGCTGATTGAGGACCTCGTGCTGGAGGTTTACGATTCCCCTATCTGGCTGTGACGAGCTTTCCCTCTTGCCCGTCACGGTGGTCTTCAGACTTATTGTGTCGCCCGGCTTTACCGGCCTGGTGAACTTGATGTTGTCCCAGCTCAGCACAGCCGTCGATGTTCCGCTGTATAGATAGCCCCCCAGTCCTATGGCATACGACACCGTTAGCGGGCCGGGGATGACCCTTGTGCCGAACGCTGTCTTCCGAGCGAACTCCTCGTCGATAAACAGGGGATTCTGTAGTCCACATAGCGAGCAGAACATTACCAGATCCGCCTCGGTGACGGTTCTCCTCTCGCTAATGGACTCCTCACCAATATTTAGCTCGTCGAAGTATCTCCCTCCCATAACTCGCCTCCGCTATGACTTTGTAATTACGAACCGCTTCCCTCATTATACAACTCACACTAATCAGTTTCTTCTTTGATAGCTGGAACTCCCTTTCTCATAGGCGTTGCCTAAGCAACTCGAATGCCCAAGCTGACGAGCTCCTCCTAAACTTCACCGATTCTTCTATCTGAACTTCGGCTGGTGATATAATTGAATTAAGGGGCATGGAGGTGAAGAGGCCGTTCTTTGTAGTCATCGCTGCAATCATACTGGCAGGGATAGTCCTATTTGGCGTAGGTGTTAGTGCCATCTCAATTGCTGATACCAGTGTTACTAGTAGTGAGGTATTGACAACCAAGTACCACGGCTAATATTATTAATTATAAGAAGAGCGATGATAGTCAGGATGCCCCATCGCGAGTTTAAATGGGAAACCCGAAATAAAAACACTGAACAGAGGGTATAAAATGAAACATTTCCGATTATTGGCGGTCTTAGGAATTATTTTTCTGATTTTGTCTATATCAAATGTCTCTGCCCAAAACACTTGGGTTACCAAAACTTCTATGCCGACTGCAAGGGGACAAGCAGCCGTCGTTGCCGGCGATGACGGATTAATATACGTCATGGGAGGATTTGCTTGGGGTGGCGAGTTCACGACCGTGGAAGCATATGATCCTGCTCTTGATACATGGGTGACTAAGACACCGATGCCTCAGGCAACGCGAGGAGCTGCCGTGGCTAAGGGTTTAGACGGTAAGCTCTACGTTTTCGGCGGTTGGTTTAATGACACACTAAATACAACCCAAATCTATAATCCCCCTACTGATACCTGGGCACTTGGGGCACCTATGCCAACAGGAGAGTGGGCTGCATGTGCAGCGACTGGTAATGATGGTAACATCTATGTGATTGGTGGAGAGGATGAGGTTACCTACAATTGCAGCGATAAGGTGCAAATATATGACCCTTCATCAGATACTTGGACATTTGGAACTCCCATGCCTACGGCCAGGTGCGAGCTAGGTGTAATCAAAGGCAGTGACGGCTTAATATACGCGATTGGTGGAAATGATTGCAGTAGTTACAATGCCACTTCCACTGTAGAGGCCTATGACCCTTCCACAGATACTTGGGTTACTAAGGCCTCAATGCCTGCCGCTAGACTATGGTTCGGTCTAACTGGCGGTAGCAACATATACGCTATAGGTGGAGGTAATGGCAGTTCGTATCTCTCCGTAAACGAAGAGTTTGTCTCACATGGAGACGGTAAGATATACGTCATTGGTGGAGGAGGTAACTACACGAATAACACACCTCCCGTCTTTGACACCGTGTTTGCTTATGACCCCTCTACCAATACCTGGACATCCATACCTGCCCCCATGCCGACTCCCAGAAGGGAGTTAGGCGCTGCTGCGGTTGAGCATCCCCCACCTCCTGTGGGTGGCGAGGCTTACCC
>DAOUMB010000127.1:0-2891 GCA_034414335.1 Dehalococcoidia bacterium | reverse complement strand
CCATAGTCTTTTTCGATGGCCAAAACCTCTATCACTTAGCCAAGGATGCATGGAGGCCTAAGCCTGCTAGGGGCCATTCCATATACTCATGGCCCAGCTACGATGTAGAGAAATTAGCCGTAGCATTAAATTCCAAATCTCCAGGACGGACAATCACCCAAATACGATTCTACACTGGTGTTCCTGACTCAAATCAGGATTCTTTTTGGCATCATTTCTGGGTGACGAAGATTAGGTATTTGAAGAGCCGAGGTGTTGAGGTTTATAGAGGTCGAATCAATTCCGCTAAACAAGAGAAGGGTGTTGATGTAAAACTCGCTATTGACTTGATAGGGCTCACATATGAGAAGCAATACGAAGTGGCGATAATTGTAAGCCAAGATTGGGATTTTGGCCCAGCCGTTCGGCTTGCAAAAGAGATAGCCAAGGACCAGCACCGACAACTTGTTTTTGAATCTCATTTCCCAATTGGCCCTGGTAGCATTTCACAACGGGGAATACCAGGAACAATTTGGGTGCCAATTGACCAAGCCACATATGATGCCTGCCATGACCCTCGGGATTACCGAAAACCAGCCAAAATCTAATACCTACTGCCCCACGGCTTGCGCTGCCTACGCTTTTTGCTTGCATTGCCTACTCCGCACACCCTACACCATATGTTTGGGTGGCTGTGTACTGTGTCATTTGAACAGGCCAATCTGGGCTACCTTGAGTACTAGCCATCACTTCGCATGTGTTCTCGCCTAGTTCCTTTTATTACTGGTTAAGAATATGGCGACCGGCTCCTACACAACCCGACGTTTTGCTATGTTTGTGCCGAAAGCCAAATCCCTTCTCAAAAGTTGCTCAATCCTCCGATAAAGCCTCAGACTATCCTCTAGCTTCACTGACCTACTTACTCCTCTGGAAAGTGTTCTATTTGAGCTTGGGCAGGAGTATAATTGTATTAAGGGAAAGCCAGTAGAAAAAGTGAAGACGTCAATAGGAAGGTGGAATAATGACGGCGAGGAGGAGATATGAGTATTCCCAATTTCTCCATTGCGGGTAAGGTGGCTATAGTCACCGGGGCCAGTCGGGGGATAGGCAAAACACTGGCCCTGGGTTTTGCAGAGGCTGGAGCCACTGTGGTGCTTGCAGCCCGCACAGTTTCTGAGTTGGAAGCTACCGCACAGGAAATCAGGGCAAAGGGCGGTAAAGCCCTGGTAGTGCCCACGGATGTAACCAATAGCGCTCAGGTGTCGGAAATGGTGCAGAAGACTGTAAAGGAATTTGGCCGGATAGATGTGCTGGTCAATAACGCCGGCGGAGCAGGCACGTCACAGTTGAGACCTCCGCAGGATGTGACCGAGGAGAACTGGGACGAGCTACTGGACAGGAATCTCAAGAGCGTCTATTTGTGCAACACGGCTGTGGCCAGAGTGATGATTGAGCAGAGAAGTGGTAGCATCATCAACATCAGCTCTATGTCGGGCACAAAACCTGTCGCCTACGAGTCCGCCGCAGGTGCTGCTAAGGCCGGGGTCAATCAATTGACACGGGCCTATGCTATTGCCTGGGCCCCCTTTAACGTTCGTGTTAATGCCATTGCACCTGGTCTGACACTTACTCCTCGTGCGGCCAAGGGCTTGGGGCCTGAGCTAGTCGAAAAGTATTCCAAAGATATCCCAATGGGACGGGCCGCGCGACCTGAGGACCACCTTGGCCCGGCCATCTTTCTGGCCTCCGACGCCTCAGCCTTCATCACCGGGGCTATCATCCCTTCGGACGGTGGCCCCCAATAGGGAGGCCGCTTTTATGAAGAGGAAGTCGCAGGGAAGGGATTACTCACATAGTCAAGTATTTGGCAGAGTTTCAATCGTCCCATAAACCCTCAAGCTATCCTCGAACTTCACTGACCTAAGCAGATTTGCGCATGATGTCCAGACGTATATTGTCATTGGCATTATCGGCTTTGCTTTATTGCTATGGGGATTGTCTCTGAGGGGCTGCTTCTATTGGATTGTTTGGGCCCACCTTTGAGGAAGGCTCAATTTATCTAAGAAACCGCTTCAGAGGCATTGACTTTTGCTACCTTATGAGAGTATTCTAGCAATGAGAAGCTAGAGTACAATATATTCACAAGGGGGTGAAAAGCATGGATACGTTCACCAAAAAGCTGTTGGCAAGTCTGATAGCGATAGTGCTGATAGGCTCGGTGGTCGGGAGCTTTGTAGTTATGGGGACTGCGCAGGGCCAGGCACTGTCGTGCCCACTGAATGAAGATTTTTCAGGGTCCTGGCCGCCCAGCGGGTGGACAACAGACAATTGGACACAAAACTCTACCAACAATGCTGGTGGGATAGCTCCGGAGGCAAATTTGTTTTGGCATAATATAGCTGGCAACTATTCCTATCTTGATTCCAGACCGGTTGACACCACTGGTGCGACGCGCCTGACGCTGGAATTCAAATCTTTCATAGATGACTACTGCTGCTCCGAGGGCTATAATGCCTCCCCTACCTCCTCTTGCTACAACGCCTGTCCTTCCTACAATTGTACAGTTTACACCAGAGCTGATGGAAGCGATTCCTGGACCGATGTGACGCCCTGGGCCAATCCCGTCTCCGGCAATGTCGGCCCGAACACCTACTCGGTTAACATCAGCTCCGATATTGGCAGTGCCACCCAGGTGCGCTTTGAGTTCGATGGTTATTACTATGCTATAGACGACTGGTTTGTGGATGATGTTAGTATTTGTTCACCACCACCTGTAGGCGGTGAAGCCTATCCCGTGAATAAGACTTCCCTCCTGGCACTCTGGATTGCTGTGGCGGTCCTCTTGGCAGGCGGCATAAGCTGGTATGCCCTGAAACGCCGCAGGATTCAAGGCTAAGCTTTAAGCTGGATAG
>DAOUMB010000126.1:0-5375 GCA_034414335.1 Dehalococcoidia bacterium | reverse complement strand
GGTATGTATTGAGACATCACGCTAAGGGTCACCGTGGGAGAAAACTCCCGAACAAGCCAGCTTAGCGATTCCTCAGTGCCTGTCAGACCGTTGGGAAGAATAAGATGGCGCACTATCACTCCTTTTTGGGCCAGGCCAGATTCATCTACCACCAGGTCTCCAACCTGTCTATGCATCTCTCTAATAGCTTGACGAGCCCGTGCTACATAATCCGGGGCATGCGAGAACTTCTTAGCCCAGTTATCTGAAGCATATCTTAAATCAGGCAGGTAAATACTTATTATACCGTCGAGCTCCTTTAGGGAAGGGACAGAATCATAGCCGCTAGTGTTGTAGACCAGCGGCACTCGAAGCCCCATAGGCACTGCTTCCAGAACTGCCTGAACGAGCTGGGGAACGAAATGGGATGGCGAGACGAAATTGATATTGTGGCAGCCCAGTTCATCCTGAAGGTAGAGCATCCTTTCAGCCAGGATATGGCAGTCCATCTCCTTTGATTTTTGCTTCTTCCAGTTCTGGCTTATCTGGTAGTTCTGGCAGTAAACGCACCTCATATTACAATTGCCAAAGAAAACCGTCCCTGACCCCCTGCTTCCTGAAATAGCTGGTTCCTCACCTTGATGAACGCAGACCGCCAAGACTATAGGGAGCCGCCCTGAATGGCAGTAACCCAGTTCGTTTTGTAACCTGTTGACCCGACACTCTCTGGGGCAAATATCGCAGGAAGCCAATCGAGTCTCAAGTGCTTGCGCACGACGCTCCAATTCACCAGAGCGGTATAGCGCAACGTATCCTGATTCCATAGACATTAAAGGCATCGTGAGTGAACATGGCATAACTCACTAATTTACACTTTAGGTGGCTGACTTGGTTCTGTCAAGTCTACGCCATTTGACCATTTAGCCAAGCCCTCGTCTTCATCACCCAAAACGCCAATTCGTGCAGCCACATATACTGGTGCCCCAGAATCTGCAGCTGGAAGGCTATCAGGAGGCTAGGGCCCTTGCCCTCTGATACTACTTCTTTTTCCTTTGATTGCTACTGTCCAATAGCTCTGAAGCTGCCCTAGCCCAACCTTCGGGACCAATGCCGGTGACGCGTCTCAAGTTCCTGACGTTTAGCTTATTCCAGCGGTTATCCATCTTCTGCACTAGTATTGGCAAATCCACAGCAGCCAGCATCTCAACGTCATTCAAGCTGTCGCCGATACCGGTCGTGTAGACATCGCCAAAGTTGAGCTTGAAAAGCTCCGTCAAGATTTTAACTGCCTTGCCCTTATCACCACCCAAGTACACCTCGTAGAACTTCCCTCCAAATGTGTAGCTAAGTCCCGCCTCCTTTATGGCCGTCAAGGTTGATTCCAGCTGCTTCCTGTTCCCTTCTATTATCAACGTTTCACTGTACTCTCTGTGCTTGGCAAGTCCCGCCATCAGCAAGTTTAAGCCGGTCACCTTGGACACCTCCTCAGTGCTGAGGTCGCCGAAAAAAGTGACTCTAGCTTTGTATTCCTCTTCGTGCTCCTCGTTTAGACTTCTTAGCCTGTTCCTCACTTCTTCATAGGGGACACCAAGTTCGATAACGAAGTAGTCATCAATTACTCTGCTGAAAGAGAACGGGAAGCGGAAGTAGTCCTTTGGCACCACAATAGCCGCCCCGTTCTCGATAATAAACGGGTCTTTAATATCAAGCTCTCGCCGGTAGACCTGTTGCTCCGCCATCGTCTTAGCAGAGCAGAACACTATCGGGATTCCCGCACCCTGCAACTTTCGTACGGAATCAAGCGCCGCCGAATACGAATAGCTGACCGGGTGAAGCAAAGTGCCATCAAGGTCGGTAAAGACAAGCTTCGTAACCTCCTTCGCTTTGCGGGCTGCTGATGGCAGTCTCGCCACCGGCGGTGGCCAGCCCTTTGGTACGGAATAGTCACTAAGATGCCTGTCCATAATGCTGGCAAACCTCCGGGTGTCAGCGGTCTCAGGGGGTGGTAGCATTCTCAATTGCGTCACTTCTCCGCCCTTTGGAATGCACTCCAGCTCTACCAGTTGCTTGGCTATCAATTTTCTGGTTGTATCCTCACATAGCGGATTGTGGTAGATCACTGACAGACTGGGCAAAAGCATATCCTGAACCAGGTGTTCTTCACCTCTCTCCTCATGGATATGAGGGTTGACTGTCTCTGTCTGAATTATATCAACGCCCTTTTCCGCCACTGCCTTGTCGACTATAGGTAACAGGCCTGAAAACTGCTCGAAGATAGACATCAATTCTTGTGTTTCAACACCGTAGCCTGTCGCATAGGTCAGTCCCTTTGCCAGTTGCAGGCTCATGGCATGTTCTCCGGCATTGGCGGTCTTGATAACATCAGTCTCAAACTTGCCTTTGGTGGATATGAAATCATTCATATACCTGTTCGTTATTTCAGATACCCGCCCCCACTTCTTGAAATACAGCTCTCCGGAAATCTTGGGCTTGTACCGCCAAAGAATCCGCGTCATGGCATACGGCGAATTGGAGAGGCTGAATCCGATGGCATAATGCTGGGCATATTCCCATACAGCTCCAGGAATGTAGTTATCTGTGTCAATGAATCCAACATATTCCTTGCCCAGTACCAGAGCCAGAAGAATGCCAATAATCATGCCTTCTGCCTTGCCACTTCTTACCAGCCCATTCTCATCGAGGATTTGACTGTATTCGCAATCAGCCAGCGCTTCGCCCAGATGCGGGTCTTTCTGATGCATTATGATGGCATTTCTCTTGGTGGCGGTGCAGAATTGGTCCAGGATTTCCTGTTCCTTCTTCAAGTTGTCGATATCCGCCCGCTGGCTGTTAGACATTACAATCGTCAGACAATCATGAGGAACGCCACTGAGTACGCCTTCGAAGACTTTCAGGTCCTCGTCCTTTATTGGCAGAACAATAGCCAGTTTTTGCTGAATACCGGCAATGACATCCCGTTCGATTCTCTGAGGCCCAGCGCTTTCCCTAATCTGGGATGGGACTCTAGTGCCGGAGTCAAGTTCCAGGACACGGCGCACATGGTGGACTCGTACTGCTCCTAAGTGTTCGACTTGCCTGCTGCTTTCGATGCGCATTCTCTTACCCGCCTATTAACGGAAGCCAACAACCTCATTATACCCCGTATGCAACATTCCAACCACAAGTAAACGGCAGCTCAGCCTTCTGTAGAGGAGTATTAATGACGTGTGATTATGGCAACGTAGCCTGAACAAAAATCAAACAGAAATCCATAATTTTGACTATAGAAAGCCCAACACAATCATCACCTTTTGCTCAGTTTGACTAATGTGAGTGCGATAGATTGTGGATTAAATCCATCACATCAATTACATTGCTAATCTTATCCCAATCCTGAGTCTCACATGCTTTCTTTAGTTCAGCTATTACCCATGCATCAGTATCGCTCAAAAAACTGATCAGGTCTTCTTTCAACATAGGCCAAGATTCAAGGATGGTATATTCACTATTTGACATTTTTCGTTTCCTCCAAGACTATAAATTTTTGTTATTCTAAATTATCCGTCATTACTGCACAATTCATTGGAGTGTTACAACTCTAAGATAAAAATAGAAAAGACCGGGATGGTCCCCCTGTCTTACTAAGGCGAAATCATGCTCAATCTTTGGTTAGAACACAGGCGGAAAGGCCATCGAAAAAGTTCTGCCTTTCGTCCACCATGGTAGAGCTGGGGGGACAATAGGCAGAACTTTCAGACTTGCCTTCGCTCTCACTTTCTAGTAGTTGTCAAGATCTACTCAGGGGCTTAAATAGTCAAAAGTACTGGGCAAGTGGTTGGTAAACTAGGCGGCATGCTATTTTATCTGGAGCCATCCATGTCATTTATGCCATATACTATAATGGACTCATGTGCGGTTAAGTAACAAAACAGGCAAAAGTGCAGTTACTAACTGTGGACAGCGTTGGTTCAGCCCGGCGCACCCCTCAGGTTAGATGTGCCAAGAGGACTTGTTATTGCCCAAGTAGCGCTCGCAGAAAGTAGGCGTAACTCTCGACATTTTCCAGTTCGTCGCCTGCCCTTCTAAATTCTATGGCTGTCTCGCTCTGGCCGGCCTCCTGATAAAGTCTGGCTATTCGCTTCAATAATTCTCTGACCTTGAGCTGAAGCAAGCCATCAACTTGAGACAGGGCTGAAGATAGTTCGACTTTCTTTGCCTCAAGCTGGGCAACTTCCTCGCCTAGCTCCTCGGCTCCGGGAGACACGGGCTTGTCCTGATCGGAGCGAAGCATATTCAACTTGGCGGCAAATTCTTTGTTCTCGCTTTCTAACCTATGTACCTCCTCCTGCTGCCTTTGAACCATCTCCTTATAAAATTCAATCTGTTCCTCAAGCCTGGCTGTCTCAGTCTTTAAACCTCCTTCGTCTCTTAGCCGAGCTCCGGCTGAGTCCTCTCGCTCTTGTGTTGCGGATAACAGCCCCCTGATATCTTTGAGCACATCCATCTTAGCAACGCTTCGGTCAGGCTTTCCGGGTTTCATGGGTAAGAAGCTCCTTCGCCAGATTCCGGTATTCATCAGCTCCAGTTGACCTTGAGGCGTAGAAATTTATCGGTATTTCATGGACCGGCCCCTCAGCAAACTTTACATGTCGATATATGATCGTGGAAAAGACAAGGGCTCCAAATGTCTGCTTGATACTGTCGGAGACCTCCCCACTCAGTTTTGTCCTCCTATCATACATAGTTCTGAGCACACCTTCTATCTCAAGAGCGGGGTTCACCTCTTCCCTAACAAGGTTAATTATCTGTAGGAGATGCTTCACGCCATAAAAAGTGAGGGGCTCGCACTGGATAGGTATGAGTACACTATCAGCAGCCGCAAGCGCGTTGACAACAATGATGCCCAGCGTAGGCGGGCAATCAATGAAGATATAATCAAAATCTTCCTTTAGGGGAGCCAGCTTCTTATGGAGGGCTTTCTCGCGCCCTATCTTTCCCACCAGATCTGATTCTGCCATAGCCAGGTCCAGGTCAGATGGAACCACGAAAAAGTTGAGAGTCGGTCTCCTTAATATAGCGCCCTTCATATCCACGCTGGGGTCAACTAAGACCTGGCGGATAGATTTCCTGACCTGCAAAGGATTGATACCCAGGCTGACCGTCAGGGAGGCCTGCGGGTCAAGGTCAACAACCAGAACGGTCTTGCCCATATCGCAGAGACTTGCTCCCAAGTTAATGCATGTCGTGGTCTTCCCCGTGCCGCCCTTGTGCTGGGCTACGGCGATGATTTTACCCATTTCTCTCCTGCTAGCCCGGACTGACGCACTTGCTATGCTGTCGGTGACCTAACTGAATAGATTTTATATCCAATTGTTTACTAATGCAATCTACGTGGC
>DAOUMB010000125.1:0-5596 GCA_034414335.1 Dehalococcoidia bacterium | reverse complement strand
CTCTCCTACTGTTAGCCATGCCGCCAGCTCGCATTCGTTAGCCGCTTCAGCCCCAAATCTCTCCTCGATTGCCTCGTACCAGGCTCTGGCCATGTGGAGCCAAGCCCATTGCCATATCTTCATCAGCTTTAGCAGGAACTCCTTGGAGAAATCCTCAAATTTCAGGTCAGGATTATACGGACCACTCAAATCTTCTAACTCCGCCATATCGGACCTCCTTTGCGCTATTTTGCCAGTACCTGAAATTCTATCACAGCTTTATTTCCAATCAAATCTAGTGTATTCGCTCCTTTATTCTTGGACACTGGGCATTAGTTTACGATGCTAGGGGTAATCGTCCATGAATAAACTGCCGATAATCATGGTCTTCAGTCCAAACAGCAAAAGCAGCATGGTGGTAACAGCGGTCTCTCCTCTGGGTCGATTATTGAACCTCGATAGCCTTGCTTTTGCTAATATCGGAGGCAAGCCTATTGCCCCAGGCGTTCTGAGTCAGAACTTCCACCGGATAACCAAAAAGAGCTGGCCCAGAGAGTGTCAGTTCCGTGGTCTGCGCCATACCTTCGCAAGCCTTACGTTGCTCCAGCGAGCCAGGCCAAAGGTTATCTCTGAAGCTCTGGGGCATTCCAGTGTAGCGTTTACAACGGACGTCTACTCTCATATAATAGAGGGGATGGGAGCTGAGGCTATGGCGCTATTGGACGAGGTTTTACCAGCGGGGACGGCACTGGAAAGGTGACGGCAATTTAACGGCAGAAGTAGACATGACCTTGGCTTAACGCCTGTTTTTAGCTTCGTGGGCCGCTAGCTCAATTGGAAGAGCAGCTGACTCTTAATCAGCGGGTTCAGGGTTCGAGTCCCTGGCGGCTCACCATAGGTGGGCAGGAGTCTCCTCGGTGAAAAAGACAGTCTGGCGAGGGTCTACGCTGCCAACTATCCTCACCTTGCCGGATTTACGAACCAGCCTGATAGTGCTGTGATAAAGATAGAAGTAAGGACTATATAGTCGCTGGCTTCGACAACGCGCAAAGAGCGCACCTGAGTGGTTGACGTTCGCCGTTTGAGGAAGGCGAGATGAAAATAGGATATCCATGTATTAACTGGACGATAGGATGCAAAGGCGACCGCACCTTCCGCCTTAAGTCATACTCAGAGGAGCGTTTGATTGACACAGCTCGTAACAACCTTGACTGCCTGCTCCAGATGCTAAGATTCAATGTGGAACATAACATCTTGTTCTTCAGAATCACTTCAGACCTCATTCCCTTTGCCTCACATGCTGTATGCCAATTTGACTGGCTTAGCTACTTCCGAAGGGAATTTGAGGAAATCGGAAGCTACATTAATCATCATGACATCAGGATATCTATGCATCCAGGCCAATTCACTGTTCTTAATACTCCCGACCCTTCTATACTTGAAAACAGCAACAGGGAACTGCTGTATCACATGCGAGTCCTCGACGCCATGGGCCTTGACAGTACCGCTAAGGTACAGCTGCATGTGGGAGGTGTTTATGGTGATAGGCGGGAGGGTTTTTTGCGGTTCATTGAGCGTTACCGGCGCCTTAATGAGAGAATCAAGAAACGACTCGTGATAGAAAATGACGAACGTAACTACAGTCTAAGTGATTGTCTCCTGATACATGCTGAGACAGGGGTCCCCGTGCTTTTCGACGTTTTTCATCATGAACTGAGGAACTCAGGTGAGGGTTTGGATGAGGCCTTCGCACTCTTTACCGGAACCTAGAAAGCAGAAGATGGCATACCGATGGTTGATTACAGTCACCAAGGGACAGCGAGATTGAATGCCAGGCACAGTGAAAGCATTGCCGTTGAGCGTTTTGAGCGCTTCCTTGAACAGACGAAACCCTTTGACTACGATGTTATGTTGGAGATAAAAGATAAAGAAAAAAGCGTTCTGAGAGTATTGCCGATATTGATGATGGACCCCCGCTTCCGCTCCCGGTCACGTGTCTAGTCTTCATCTGGAGTGGTCAGCAGGCCTCCCCCGCGTCTCCTTATTTCGTGCCTGTACTCATGTATGAGCAAAGCCGTGTTAGGAGTATTAATCTAGGGATTCAGGACGAGTATCGATGTATTCAGGGCTGCGGCAAAGCTCACCCATAAAATATAAGGTATCAGGAGTATCCCAGCCGCCTTTGAAATCTTGAAAAACCTCAGCAAGGTGACCAATATCGCAGCCCATAAAGCAACTATAACGATGACTCCGTAAAGAGGAGACTCAAGACCAAAGAAAGCTACTGACCAGAGGGCGTTTAGAATCAATTGTATGAGGAAGATTATCAGGGCTATCCTGGTCCTCCGGTCATCCAGGCCCCTGCGCCATATCAAAAATGCTGACACGCCCATTAGTACGTAGAGTGTTATCCAGGCAGGCAAGAATAACCAGTTGGGTGGTGTGAAGGGTGGCTTTTCGAGGGTTGCGTACCACGTAGAGATTGCACCCGTTGTGAATATGGAACCGATGAGGCCAGCACATTGACAGGCAACGATACTTACTACCAGCTTATATATATCCCGGGACCTTTTACCTGGCATTTCTCTCCCTCCTAGCTCCTGCTTTGTTCAACTGCGCTTGGAAGACAACTGAATAACGCAGTGATGCGTTTGCCATTATACCAATTCGGTGTATTAAGTGGTATATGGTGTCCTCGTTCAGTACCTTGGTGACGCATTGTCCGCTTGCGTTGTCATTGCGAGGAACAGAAGTGACGAAGTAATCTAGGTGGGGTTGATGAGGATAAAGATTGCCACGCTGTGCTCGCAATGACACAAGGAACTATTACAAGTGCCAGGAAAATATACGTACACCTTTGAGCGTCACCCATCTATGAGAACTAAAGCATATGCTTTGGAGCGGGAGGGGGAACCGATAAGGCCAGGACTGCTACAGGAGATTCGGTTTCCTACTCCAGCATCGAGCTTGCGGTCTCCCCTGGGTACGTCCAGGACCTAAATGCGCTGTTTGATGGATGGTCACTATTAGAGCGGATGGCTCTTAGTCAGCGGGTTCAAGGTTCGAGTCCCTGGCGGTTCACTATAGATGAGCAGGGGTCTCTTTGGAGTTTCCGATAAGCGGGCATCAGGTTTCGGAGTATACAGCAAGGACTGGCTCGCCAGTCGCCCCGAGCTTTTGAGTCTCGCTCCACCGCCACCGCAGGCCATCTCCCCCAGGCTCCAGCCGCAAAACGCCCTTTGCCACCAATTCGCGCAATCGCCGCTGGACTACAGCGATGTGGATGCCTAACTTCTGGGAAACCCGGCGGGCCAGTTCCACCTCGGCGTTGCTGGGATTAAAGGCGGTGGCTGCCGCCATCCTCCCGAGCCCCTCAATGACATCTCTCTGGAGCAGGGTCCACACGAATGTCTCTTTGTTCTTCCCTTCGACCATCTCAGCACATTGAGCATCTCCGGATTTAGCCTGGAGCTTTATGTAGTCCCAGGCGCATTCTAATGCCCAATCGTAGATGGATATGGCTTCTTTTATCATCTCTTTGCTTATGGTTGCTGTCTCGGTGATGGGCTCGTTGGCATTATAGCGGGTCCAGTTTCGGCTGAGGATGCGAATGCCATAGTCCTTAGCTCTTTCGTACAGCTCTGTCCCGGGAAGGGGGGACAGGATATGGAAGCCATACTTGGCGCCATATTTGCGGTAAAGTTCGTCGGCAAAGGCCATAGACTTCATGGCTGTGTCCCAGCTTTCCCCGGGCAGGCCAAGAATGAAAGAATTGAATACCCCAATCCCGGCCTCAGCGGCTATCTTTACCCCCTGTACCACCCCATCGGGGGTGATTCCTTTCCTTATGGTCTTCAGGATTTCCTCATCGGCGGACTCGACACCAAATAGCATCCATTCGCAGCCGGCCCGTTTCATTAGCTGAGCAAGGTCCTCGGTAACGGTATCCACCCGTGCAAAAACGCTCCACTTTATCTTTAGGTTGCGCCTGAGCATCTCCTCGCACACCGCTTGGGCGTGGTGGTGGTTGAGGGTGAAGGTATCATCAACGATGTTGATTTGAGTGGACCCAAAATCACGCTGGATCTGCTCAATCTCATCAACCACAAGCCCAGGGTTGCGGAAACGGACCTTAGGACCTAACATCCGACGTCCGGAGCAGAAAATGCAACTATATGGGCAGCCCCGGCTGGTTATCACCGTGCATGGAGTTTCTAGAGCACGGTACCTGGCCATGGGCAGTAACCCGCGTGATGGTAGGGGTATCTGGTCGAGGTTTTCAATGTGAGTCTGGGGAGACGTCTTTACCACCACACCCCCATCCACGAAGGCGATACCGGCTACTTGGTGAAAATCCTTGCCCTCTTCCAAAGCCCTGGCTAGCTCAGCTAGAGTTTTCTCCCCCTCACCGATAACTATAGCGTCAATCCATGGTGCCTGGAGCAGCGTCTCCTCCAGGGCGAATGTGACGTGGGGGCCACCGATAACGGTGACGATGGTGGGGTCGAAGGCCTTGCATATCTTCAGCATCCTTGTGGCAATGGGATAGTTCAGGGTAACGCAGGTGGCACCGACAAGCTGGGGTCGGTACTCCTCCAGCTCTTGCCTCAACTTCCTGGGATGGTAGCGGGTCACCAGAAAATCCAGAATCTTGACCTCAATGCCCTCCCTATCCAGGACACTGGCCAGGTAACTTAAGGAAAGCGGAGGAAGTGGGCTTTCCTCCAAAGGGTGTGGTGTGCTCAAGAGTAATACGCGCATAGATATCAGCCAACAATTCACCACCCCACATCCCATGACCAACTGGAATTTGGCATGGTGAGTATAGCCTTTGTTGTATTTTAAAATCAAGCATAAAAAGTGGTGGAAACAAGCCCTCTCCTGCCTTCAGCCACGCTTCATTAAGGGTATTCAATGAGTTCATACTGGCAGGCTTATTTTTGGTGCGACTCACTAGGGGCTCACCATAGGTGAGCTTCATCTCAGGCTGCGAAATTGTGATTATGATATAGTGTGGCTGGGATGAACCTTGCTGCCAAAGTCCAATACTTGAGGGAGAATGTTGTAAGCCGCAGATGGTTTCAAATATTAGCCTTTATCCTGATTTGTGCTCTGTCTATCGGGCTTTTTTTCCTCGCCCGCTCTTACGTAAATTTTGAGTCATTGCTTCGTTATGGCTATCTTGGTATTTTCTTGATAAGCCTGTCCTGTGTCACCATCATGTTTCCTCTTCCCTGGGAAGCAGTTATTATCGCGGCTGGGACTACCTTAGATCCGTTATGGGTTGGCATTATAGCTAGTGTTGGGGCTACTATAGGTGAGCTTAGTAGCTATGCTGCTGGTTATTGGGGGAGGAAGGTAATCCTGGGTGGATATTCAGAGAGATATAAGAGAGCCGAGGGCTGGTTGAATCGCTATGGGAGCTTTGCTGTTTTCCTTTTTGCCCTTTTGCCCATCCTTGTTTTCGATCTCCTGGGTCTGGCTGCAGGTTCATTCCGATTTCCGTTATGGAAATTTATTCTTGCCTGCTGGGCTGGGCGAGTCATACGCTGTCTTGTCGAGGCTTACCTGGGATGGGGAGTGGTCGGTTTCCTGCCTCAGTTATGGTAATCAGGGC
>DAOUMB010000124.1:0-15210 GCA_034414335.1 Dehalococcoidia bacterium | reverse complement strand
GAATATGCCCCTGCATGGCGTCAAGAACCTGCTTCTTGGATGCACCTGCATCTAGGTCTAGCGGCTGGTCTAGTGCGTAAACAGAGAAAAGATAGTGGTGAGCAGGACCAGTGGGAGGACAGGGGCCATCATAACCGACTCTGCCAAAGTCGGTCATACCCTGCAAGGCTTTGTTCTCCAATTGATTCTCGCGAGGCATTGCCTCTGGTAATTCACGACTATCCGCTGGCAGGTTGAAGATGACCCAGTGTGTGAACACTCCTCCAGGGGCATCCAGGTCATCCATTATGAGAGCGAAAGCCTGAGTGTCTGGAGGGGGTTCCCCCCACATAAATGGTGGCGATATATCCTGTCCGTCACAAGTGTACTTAACCGGGATCTTCTCGCCCTTTGGGAAGACTGGGCTGGATAAAGATAGCGCCATTTCACCCTTATCCGGTAGTGCCGGTTGCTGTGAAGCGCAGCCGACGGCGAGCATAACGAGCAGCATCAGGCACAAGGCAACTCGAGTCGCAGTATAAGCATGTAATAGCTCTCTGACCTTCATGCTCTAGCCTTATTAAGACCCTTCGTGTCCTGTGTAGTCTCATGGTAGGCGAGCATTGCTACTTGTTTACATAGTATCCATAGATTTATTGGATGTCAATGGCTGGCACGGTGTTATGGCCTGCAAGGTGATTAAGACTCGTATAACTTCTGGGAATGCATTCTTCAGAGTTATTTCTCACCAACCAGTTGGATTGTGGTGCTGACTGGGGGAGTGGTTGCTACCACGAATAGAGCCGCGATAGCAAGGCCGACAAAGACAAACCATATCGGTTGGTAGCTACCCCAGTTATCAAATACATACCCGGCTATGGGCGGTCCACTGATGCTTCCCACCATCATTACGCCTATCACGAGGCCATGGATGGTTCCAAAGTTGCTTCTGCCAAAAAATTCCCTTATCACAGACGCCCTCAATGTATTGTTCCCTCCATAACCAATACTGAAAAGGATGAGGAAAGGCACAAGTAGCCAGATGGCTTCAGAGGAAGCAAGTCCAAAACAAAGTAGCCCCACAGCCATCATCGCAAAAGCACCAGCCATTACCCGCCTTTTATCAAGTTTATCTCCAAGCCAGCCTAAACCAAGGCGGCCGCCGATGCTTGCCAGCGGGATAGCGCTAGCTACCAGGCTGGACTGTGTCCTGGGGATGCCAATGCTGCTGAGATAAGGCATTACATGCGTAATCACGGCACTTAGTATCAATATCTCACAGAGCAATGCCAGCGATATGTGCCAGAAGGTGCTGCTCTTCAGAGCCTGCCTCGCTTTGACACTTACTTCGGAAGCTTCAACAGAAGCCAGACTATCATCTTGCATCACCACCTCAGTTACTTCACCGTCAGGCAGATAGCCGTATTGTTCGGGCTTATGCCGGACTAAGAGCGACAGCGGCAGGCATATGGCCAGCATACCTACGGCAAGGATAACCATTGCCGCCCTCCACTCATAGATATCTATAAGGTCAACCACAACTGGGACTAGCAGGCCACTGCATCCATAGCCACAAACCATAATCCCGGTGGCTACACTTATTTTCCTTCGGAACCAGTGTGCCACTGCTGTCATCAATACTGTGCTGCTGCAAGTACTCGTGCCTATAGCCAATAAGCCGAAAGCTCCATATAACATACCCAGGGAAGTACTATGGCCCAGGAGCATCAGACCCAGACTGGTAATAATCACTCCACCGAATAGCAGTCTTCTTGGCCCCCAGCGGTCAACGAGCACTCCGACGAACGGAGCAAGAAGGCCCATCTCTAGGCCTCGTAGCGAGGCGGCAAGCGAAATCTGCGCATAGCTCCAATTAAACTCGTTTGCTAGCGGTTCAAAGACAGCGGTGAACCCGTAGAAGACAACTCCACCCGTATATAGTGCAATGAAGAAGCATGCGCCAACAATCCACCACCCGTAGAATACTTTACGTGGCTTCCAATTCAAATGCATGGCGTGATAGTCTCCATCTTTAATATTCCTGGAGACTTGTCTTCGGTAGGAAGCTCTTCAAATGTAAATGCACCGATATAGTCCTCCATACTATCACTAATGCGCGCAGAAGGCTATAATACTTTTGTGAAGAAGGCAACGACTTTAGCGGCGAGGCCAGATTCATATCCCCACCAGAAGTGGTCCGCACCTTCAATACTTTCGCAGTCTTTAGGCTCAGGGAGATTCTGGCAAAATTCAAAGAACTGGGTGGTGGGTATAAAACTGTCCCTGCTTCCTGAGATAAGAAGTTTTGGCTTGAGGCAGCCTTTGAGGAAATCAAAATCGAACATAGGGATGGGAGGGGAGACTGCAGCTAGAGCCTTGATGCGAGCATCAATAGAGCCAACGGGAAAAGCGAAGCCAGCGCCGGCCGAATAGCCAGCAAGTCCGATCCTTTTAGAATCCACTTCCTTCACTGTGCTTATAAAGGAAATAGCTGCTTCCACATCTTCCTGCTCACCCATCCCCTGACCGGATTTCCCTTGGCTCCCACCTACCCCGCGAAAGTTAAACTTAAATGAAACAAGCGACGCTTGTGTAAGTGTCTCAGAGAGGCTATTGACTACATTGTTATCCATACTGCCGCCGTAGAGGGGATGGGGATGGCAAACTATTACTGCCGGAAAAGGCCCCATTTCTTCAGGTAC
This sequence comes from Dehalococcoidia bacterium, assembly GCA_034414335.1. Classification (GTDB taxonomy): domain Bacteria; phylum Chloroflexota; class Dehalococcoidia; order GIF9; family AB-539-J10; genus RBG-13-51-36. The sequence continues at coordinate 12,529 of DAOUMB010000124.1, read as the reverse complement.
AGCCAAGATTCCTTCCAGGGAAAGCCCGCCGGAGGAGAAAATTATTCTCTTCTTTTTCATTTCTGGCCCACTACGAAATTTCTCAAGGTTCCAATCTTGTCTATTTTGACTTCGACTACGTCACCTGGATTCATGCGGCCGATGCCTGAAGAGGTGCCCGTAGCAATGATATCGCCTGGCAGCAGAGTCATCACACCTGAAATAAAACTAAGCAGCTCGTCTACTCCAAAGATAAGGTTGCTCGTAGAGGTCGATTGACGGAGCTCGCCGTTGAGGTAAGTCTCGAGCTTCAAATCATCAGGAGCAACATCGGTCTCAATCCAGGGGCCAATCGGCGCAAAGGTGTCGAACCCTTTGGCCCTTGTCCACTGACCATCCTCTTTTTGAGCATAGCGTTCTGATATGTCATTAACGCAAGTGTAACCTAGTATATAGTCCTTCGCCTGGTCTTTTGGCACATCCTTGGCTTTCCTTCTAATAACCACACCCAGCTCGCCTTCGTAGTCCACGCGCCTGGAAAAACGGGGCAATATGATTTCATCGCCAGGACCTACGACTGCGGTGGAAGGTTTAAGGAAGATGAGCGGTACGCTGGGAATGGGCAACTTGGTCTCTTCGGCATGGCTGGGATAGTTCAGTCCCAGGCCTACTACCTTCGAGGGAAGGCAAGGAGCAAGCAGCCTTACCTCATCTAGTTCATAGCTATCCTCAGCAAACTTAAAAGAGCTGCCAGGACCTTTAAAGCGAGCAAAGGGATTGCTTCCTAAGCTACGTATGATATTGCCCTCTAATATCCCGTATTTAACCTTGCCTCGGACGCCAAATCGAACAATTCGCAACTACACCTCCTCTTTATAGTCTATTATAGGCACATTCGTATCTCTGATTCCATATTACGCTTCTCGAAGTCGCTGTCAGGAATTGGGAGGTAGGACCTATATGGTAATTTCCTTTCTTGTATGCTTTAATTGGCTTAGTTGTCAAAGGAACTTCAAGTTGAGGTGATCTATGGATAGGAAGCAAGCCAATCTTGCTTTTCAACACTCAGAAAGGCTAAAGTCAAATCTATTCTTAGTATCGGGTGCTCTGGATAGACTGACAACGCTGGAAGCAGAAAGGTTAGAAGGAGGCAAGGAAGTAAGCAAAGGAGTATTGGACGCACTGAGGGCCGAACTTAATATGGCAAGGCGCTACATTGAGCCGGCAAAGATGAATGCAATAGAAAGGGAGCTATCTGGGGTAGAAGCTGAAATCGAGACTCATGACTATGCCAAAGCAAGAGAGCATTTAGCCCAAACCTTTTCTCATGTCACCACCCTCAGCAATGAGTATATCAAGATTTTAATGGAAGAAGGCCTGATCTGAACAGGAATGCATTGGGTGCGAGTCCTGGGCTTATTAGACTGCAACTTTAATCGAGATGTGGCAGGGCAAGCCATCGCTTATCTGGCGAGCATTCCTTAATCTCCTTACACTGCCTGTATTTACTTGAGCGGGAATCTTCGCCTCCGCGGTTTAGGAGCCAAACAATGGGTATAGACAAGATGATACGTGTTGCAGTTGTTGGGAGTATTGAAGTTTAATGCAAGTGTCTGCGTTGCCGGATTAGACATCTGATTGGATTCACCTGACGGTTACTTTAATCAGTATGTCGCCAGGGGCGGCATCAGTTATTTGACGAGCGTGGGGCAATTTTATCACACTACCTGTCTTCACCCCAGCAGGAATCTTTACCTCCAGTCTCTTTCCCTTTCTAGTTAATATCTTCTTTACCCCCTGCGAAGCCTCTTTTGGGCTAATTGCAAGCTCATAACGAACGTTTTGACGCTGAGGTCTTCGAGCTTGGCCGAACATTTCATCCAGATTGATTTCTTGCCCCGGCCAGGCTTCAAATTTCACTCTCCCAGGCCTAGCACCGGACCTTCTAGAGGAGAAAGAAGAGCCTCTGCCCTTCAGGAAATCGCCAAATATGTCGTTGAGGAAATCAAATCTCAGACCAGCCCCGCCGAAGTCCTTCATCGTTTCCTCAAAAGTAGTCCTGGTGAAAGGACTGCCGAAGATGTCGCCTATATCACCTACAGTGCCGAATTGGTCGTATTGCTTTCTCTTTTGAGGGTCACCAAGAACCGCATAGGCCTCGTTTATCTCCTTGAATTTCTCATTAGCCCATTTCTCCTTTCCGAGATTGCGGTCGGGATGATATTGCATGGCCAGTTTCCGATAGGCCTTTTTGATTTCTCCATCGGAGGCGTTCCTTGGCACGCCTAGAATCCCGTAATAATCCTTAGCCATTTAAGCTTGCCACAAACAAAAGCTTACTCTCTTTATTGCTGAATAAGCCTCCAGGTGAAAATTATAGCAAAGCTCTGAAATCAGTGTTAATTACTCCTTGCTAGGCACCTTGAGGTCTTGACAAACCGAAATCATGTCCTCTATCATCGGTTTCACTGCAAGCAGGTTGAGCAGAGACTTAATGTCGGCTAAAATGAGAAACCCCTGGCAGACTTAGAAATCAAAATCGAAATCTAGCAAGGAGGTCAGCTATGAAAGCACTGCTGATTGGTGGGACAGGTGCTACAGGTCCATACATAATAGATGGGCTCTTAAAAAGGGACTACGAGGTGACTGTGCTTCATCGGGGGATGCACGAGGCCGACTTGCCTGCTAAGGTAAAGCATATCCACGCTGACCCCCACTGGACGGAGAAATTACAGGAAGCCCTGGAGGGCAAGAAGTTTGATCTGGTAGTGGCGGATTACGGGAGGCTAAGGCGTATAGCTGAGGTTATCAAGGGTCTAACTTCTCGTCTTATCTCGGTTGGTGGAGCACTTGCTATATATAAGGGATGGATGAGAATTTCCGAGCTCCATCCCTGGCGATTTATGGAGGAATCCCCGGTGCCTATCAAAGAGGATGACCCTCTGGCAACTGCGCCAGGAGTTGACCACTTTTCCGAACGGGCGAGAGCAGCAGAGCAAGCGGTAATGGAAGGGCACCAACAGGGTTACTATAATGCCACGCATTTCCGCTATCCCATAATCTATGGCCCTCGTCATCCTGGTCCTGCGGAGTGGTGCATTATACGGCGGATAAAAGAGGGAAGAAAGCAAATCATTGTCCCCGGTGGGGGCATGGCTTTAATATCCCGGGGATTCGCGGAGAATATGGCTCATGGCATACTGTTGGCTGTTGATAATCCCACAGCATCTGAGGGGCAGATATATAATATCACTGATGAGAGGATACTCACTACCCGGGAGTGGATAAGGCTTGTTGCTCAAGTGCTGAACCATGAGTTCGAATTTGTAGAAATCCCTTTCAATATGCTCCGCCATGACTTTACCAATACTCCCACCCAGGCTTTGTTTCCCTATCACCGGGTACAGGATATCACCAAAATCAAGGAACAGCTCGGATACCGAGAAGTGGTGCCTGTGGATAAAGGGATGGAGCTATCGGTGAGGTGGCTTTTGGAAAATCCCCTGGCCCGCGATGGGGAGATAGAGAAGAGTCTCGGTGACCCCTTTGATTACGCCGTAGAGGATAAACTCATTCAGATATATAGCACAGCCAAGGAGCAGCTTACGCAGCAATTTTGGCAAGCGCCGGAGGCCGAAATTGCCTGGAGACACCCCTACGCACATACCAAGGAACAAGGCGACAAAGGAAGCTAACCGCAGTTCCCAAGGGCGAATCTCATTGCTCTACCTGATGGCCATTTCATCAAGGCGGTGAGCCCTTATTCTCCTGAGCCATTCGCTTGAGCTGGTAGAGCTTGGTGATTGCTTCCAGAGGAGACATGGAATCGATATCAAGGCGGGTAATTTCATCTGCTAAGAGGGAGTCTTTCGGGAAAAGAGGAATCTGGAGCGATGTTTTGCGCTGAGGGACTTTGCCTTTTTTGGCAGCATGGCTTTCCAGTTCAGCTAAGACTTCCTGAGCTCGAATGATTACCGATTTGGGCAGGCCGGCTAGCTGAGCCACATGGATGCCGTAGCTCCTGTCAGTGCCACCAGGGATAATCCTGTGGAGAAAAATAACTTTATCTCCTTCCTCCGCCACCGCCACGTTAAAGTTCTTCACTCTGGGCAGGATATCAGCCAGGTCCACCAATTCATGATAGTGAGTAGCAAAGAGGGTCTTCGTCCCAAGCTCAGGGTGGTTATGGATAAACTCAGCCACCGCCCAGGCGATAGAAAGCCCGTCATAGGTGGAGGTGCCCCGCCCAATTTCATCCAGTATGATAAAGGAGCTAGGAGTAGCATTGTTCAGGATATTTGCTGCCTCAGTCATCTCCACCATGAAGGTAGATTGACCAGCGGCTAAGTCCTCCTGAGCGCCAATACGAGTGAAGATGCGGTCAACAATTCCAACATTCGCTGAATCGGCAGGGACAAAGCTTCCAATCTGAGCTAAAAGGATAATTAGGGCTACCTGCCTCAGATAGGTGGACTTCCCAGACATGTTGGGGCCTGTAAGTATGATAAGTTGATTATCATTATTACATAAATAGGCATCGTTAGGAATAAAGTTATCGATGCCTATGCTCTGCTCCACAATGGGATGTCGTCCTCCCTTGATATCTATGACGTCCTCATTGGTCAGCGTTGGCTGGACGTAACCATAGCGCACTGCTACCTCAGCAAGGCTGGAAAGGGCATCAATTTGAGCGATGGCTCTGGCGGTGGCCAGGATTTGCTCACCCGCTGCACTTATCTGCTGGCAGAGCTGCCGGAAAATGGCAGCCTCCAGATTGGCGATCTTTTCCTGGGCATTGAGAATCAACGATTCATACTCCTTTAGCTCAGGAGTGAAGAACCTTTCCGCCTCCGCTAAAGTCTGCTTACGAATATAATCGGAGGGAACTAAGCTGAGATTAGACCGAGATACCTCAATATAGTAGCCAAACACCCGGTTATAGCCTACTTTTAAGGACTTAATTCCTGTGCGCTGCCTTTCTCTTTGCTCCAGACCGGCCAGATACTGCTTGGCCTGCCTGGAGTTGCGGCGAATTTCATCCAGCTCGGGGGAGAAACCTTCCCTTATCACACCACCTTGCTCTAAATCTCCCGGCTCATCGGCGATAGCCCGAGAGATTAAGTCCACAATATCGGGACAGGGCTTAAGTTCGGCGCTTAGCCAGTCTACGGCCTCCCCGTCTGCCATCGCCATTTTCAAGCCCGGCACTTTCTCCAAACTGGACCGAAGCGTTATCAACTCTCGGGGCATGATTCTGCTACTGCTCACTCGGTTAACCAGCCTCTCCAGGTCGGCAATATCTGATAGAAGAGAGATAACTTTTTGGCGCGCCAGACTATTTTGATGGAAGCAGGCGACTGCCTCATGCCGCTGATTCAGGACAGCGAGCTCCAGTAGGGGATGCCCTAGCCAATTCCTGAGCAGCCTGCCACCCATGGCTGTCTTGCTCAGGTCAATGACGGATAGGAGGGAGTGGCCGGTTTCTCCCCACCTGCCACCTTGAAAGAGCTCCAGGTTACGGATGGTCTGGCCATCGAGGGTCATGAAGGAATCTGTGGAGTAGGTAGCAAGTTTGCTTAATTGGGGCAGAGTTTCCTTCTGCGTTTCCTTGACATAATGTATTAATGCGCCTGCGGCTCTTATAGCTAAAGGCAGGCGGGCGCAGCCATATCCTTCCAGGGTAGCCACGTTGAAATGTTCCAGCAAGGCTTCCTGGGCAATCTCCAGGTCAACCCAGTAGTCATCAAGCTGGCTTATAGTAAACGGCAACTGGGCATAATCGTCGGCATCCTCGGGGATAAGAACCTCGCTGGGCTGAAGGCGCTCCAATTCAGGAAAAACCTTAGCAAAAGGAAGCGTAGTGGTGGCAAACTCGCTCGTGCTTATATCAACGTAGGCGATTCCCGCTTCCTCGCCTTCGATGACCAGGCTGGCCAGGTAGTTATTGGCTCTGGCCTCAAGCAGATTGGGCTCGACTACCGTCCCCGGCGTCACCACACGAATAACATCCCTCTCCACCAGTCCCTTGCCCGGCGGGGTAAGCTGCTCACAAATAGCCACTTTATGGCCCCGGTTGATGAGCTTGGCCAGATAGTTATCCAGGGCGTGATGAGGTATTCCCGCCATGGGCACCCTCTGTCCCTTGCCCATCTCCCGTGAGGTCAGGACAACGTCCAGCTCCCGCGAAGCGACCTTGGCATCCTCGTCAAAGGTCTCATAGAAATCGCCCAGCCGGAAGAAAACGATAGCTTCAGGATACTTCTGTTTGACCCTGAGATATTGTCGTCTGAGCGGAGTTACGGCCATCAATGTTATTTTACTAGCTATTCAGGGATATATAAAGCAGTGCGAATACAGGAAGAAAGGCTTCAACAAAAAGGGCCAGAGGACTATAATAATGGTGGGCTGAAGAAGGACTAAAAGTTGTCCCTATTGCAAAACTACAGGATTTTGGTATGCCAATTAAAGTGAACAAGCAACAATTAACTTGGAAGGATATTGTTAGAGACGCCCTTTTAGAATTAGGCGGGCAAGGTCATCTGTCTGAGATTAACAAAATCGTAGAAGGTCATCCCAAAACTAAGACCAATCCAACTTGGCGAGACACCATTAGGCGAGTTGTAAGGCAATATAAGATTTTTCAACCAGTGCCACCTGAAAGAAGCGGTATTTATAAGGTTATAGAGGAAGTTTCAATAAGACCTGAGGCACAAGGTTTTACTGAAGAACCAGAGATTGATCACGGAATTGCTCAAGGAATGTTAGTCACAATCGGGAAAATTTACGGATATGAAACTTATGTGCCTCCACACGACCAAACTATTAGAAACTTCCAAGGAAAACCTTTAAGTGATTTTGTGACTGTATCTGACTGCACCGATATTTTTAAAGGCCCTAACTTAGCAAAGATTAGAGAAATAGATACCCTATGGTTTGATGAAGATGATTATGGGTTGTTTCCAGTTTATGCTTTTGAAGTAGAGGAAACAACAAGGGTAAAATCTGGCTTGGACAGGCTGTTAAAAATACCAAGGAGATTTCCTACCCTATTTTTTATTATTGGGCCCAGTGCAAAAGAGAGAGCTTTGTTTGATCAATATATAAGCCAGACACCGTTCAGAGAGTTCAGAAATAAATTTCTATTTAGGCTTTATGAGGAGCTAGAGGGACTTTATAATGCAGCTTTGATCCATGATGAACGGTTAAAGCAATTTGGAATTGTCGAGAGGGGAGGTGCGTAAACAAACTAAACTTTGTAGATAAAAAGTATAAAGGCTCAAATATGAAATTACAAAGCAGTAGGGGCAGAACTTTACATGGGGATGTAGTAATCTTAGACACTTCGGAGATTGCGGATTATGCAGATTATGGGGGTATGCTATATGAGCTCAAGAAATCTAGTACCCTAGATGGTGAGGCCTATCAGATTGACAATGCTGGTGACCTACTTATGTATCGTCATGTCTATGAGAATTGCAAAAACATACTCGAAAAGTTTGGAGTAAAAGCTGTGAATCCATAGGATTAGGAAAAGCTAAGTAGGGAGAATAACTATGGAAATTGGTGTAACGATTAGGTGTTTATGTGGTAGAGAGGTAAACCTCAAGATGGTAGGCGGTCAGTACCAGACCACATATCAGGAAGAGTGTGAATGTGGTCGCAAATGGTCATTGGAGGAGCAGTCTGAAGCACTGGCAGAACTCGGTGAGGAAAGGTGACCAACAGTAATACAAAAGGCAGCATTGAAGAGATTGAGATAATAACCATTGTCAGAAGAAATTGAGATTCTGGTTGAGGAAGAATTTCGAGAGTTGGTGGACGAGGGGTGGGCGAGAAGGATAGCCCAAACTGTCCTTAAGGGTGAAGGGGTTGCTCCTCCTTACGAGGTGAGCCTGGTTTTCACCGATTCAGAGATGGTGCGGAAGCTGAATCGCGACTACCGGGGGGTGGATGAACCAACAGATGTGTTAGCCTTTTACATGCTTCCCCTTGGGGAAGCCGACGATTCTTTCGCTCTACCTCCCGATGGCGTAACCCGCCTGGGAGAGGTAATCATCTCCTATCCTCAAGCGGCAGAACAAGCCCGAGAGCAAGGGCATTCAACCGAAAGAGAACTGACTTTGCTGATTATCCACGGGATACTTCATCTCCTGGGCTATGACCATGAGGAGTCAGAGGAAGAGGCCGAAATGAGGACAAGGGAAAAAGAGCTTTTGGAGGAATGCTTGCTCTGGTAGTGATATAATATAAGTAAGGAATGGGGTTAAGGATACCAGACCGCTCTCTTTACGCGATGAATGGTATTCCAGCGTCATTTAGTGTGGGGCACAAGCGGGACTTAGGCCGAGGTCTTTAAAGTAAAAAATGGCGTAGAGGAGGTGAAAAATGGCTAAATTCCTAATGCTAACAACCCTCACTGACGAGGGAAGGAAGACTATCACGGAGAATCCTGGAAGAATAAAAGAAGTCAACAAAGAAGTTGAATCCATGGGAGCAAAGGTTATAGCCCAGTATGCTCTGCTGGGTCCATATGACTTCATAAACATCATAGAAGCTCCCAGTAATGAAGCAGTGTCCAGGGTAGCGGTTACTCTAGGGGCAAGAGGTACGCTCCAGACCATGACCATGGCGGCTATGGATGTTGATGATTTCATTCGCAGTCTCAGAAAGTAGAGTCAACCCCTCGGGTACCCGCTTGTGCCATCAGACCATCATGAATACTTGTTTCCAAGGATAGAAGATGTCCCGGCCTTTTCGGATTTGGGAAAATATTTACATCATTGGCAGCAGCGAGATATCTCATCCTTATGATTGCTGCGTTTACTTAATTGACGTGGGGGAATTGGTCCTTATCGATAGCGGCGCCGGGAGGAGTTTCGACAGGCTGGTGGATAATATAGTGAGTTTGGAGCTAACTCCAGAGAAGATAAGTACGGTGATTGTCACCCATCGCCATATTGACCACATCGGCAGTCTGTCCAAATTCCGGCAGAACTACAGCGCTCGAATAATAGCTCATAGCCTGGATGCCGAAGCCATTGAGATAGGAAAGAGCACCGGAGCGGATGCTTATGGAGCTGAATACGAGCCTTGCCAGGTGGATGTCAAATTGGAAGGGGCTGAGGAGAAGCTTGTTTTCGGTGGACAGGAGTTTATTGTCATCCATATCCCAGGGCACACCAGCGGGAGCATTGCCATATATACAGATGTGGGTGGCAAAAGGGTCCTCTTCGGCCAGGATATACATGGACCTTATGAGGCTATGTGGGGAGGGGAAATAGATAAGGCGATTATCTCCCTGCAAAGCTTGGCTGACCTCGAAGCTGATATATTATGCGAAGGGCACTTCGGCATCTACCAGCCGGCAGAAGAGGTTAGGAATTACATAGAAGGCTACCTGCGTCAGCTAAAGAGGAGCCAATAACTATGCTCCTGATACAGGTAACGATGGTCACTGAAATTTGAGCACCCCTTAACTGGGTTTGAGGGGGGCTCAGGCGTAGTTGAGAACCACGATTTGTGTGCTGCCAGGCAGGGATGACGAAGTAACCGAGAGCTTGGGTTTTGCTTCTAGTTCCCGAATTCTCATTTTATCCAGGAATTTCTCCACGAGACTGAGGTCGCCCTTAAACGCCTCCGTCTTATAGTGCATAGGAATGACAATAGGAGGTTCTAATTGCCGCACTATTTCCGCAGCCGTATCAACGGGTATAGTGGATACCTCTCCGACGGGCAAGAACAGTATACCAATATCTCCCAATTCCTCTACCAACTGTGGGCTCAAAGGATGCCCCAAATCACCTAGATGACATAAAGTTATACCGTCCATCTCGATAACATAAATGGTATTTCTTCCCCTCAATTCCCCCTTCCTATTATCATGGAAAGCAGCGATTCCTGTGATGAATGTCCCCCCTATTTCATATTCCCCAGGGCTTCTTATTTGTTTAGGCTCATTGGCGACGCCTTCGACGTAGCTATGGCCGGGATGGGAATGACTCATTATCGCTATATCTGCCTCGGGGTTACCCAAGCGGTAGCCTAAGTCAGGGTGGTATGGGTCTGCGATAATGGTTTCTTCTTTCCCTTTAACGACGAAACAAGAATGCCCCAGCCAGGTAATGTCCATCAGTGTCTAAAGAATAACTCTTTTCCTTAGCTTTGTCCACAGTAAGACGAGTCTATTAACTGGAAAATGCATCGGCTTTGCGGGTGTGATTATCTTTTTCTACAAGGCTTACCAGAAGTGTCATCCCCTCCATGCCCACAACGGCAATTTCCTCGCCGGCATCTATGGTGGAACTGGACGAAGCCTGCCACAGTTCACCGTTAATTCGAACATAGCCTCTAGGGGAAATAGGAGTTGTTGTTCGACCTCGACTACCAATGTCCGGCGAAATCATCGGCTTCTTAACCAGCGCCTTCATGCCAAGTCGGTAAGTCACAAAGGCATATACGCCAAGAGCAACCACCATAAGTATGAAACCCCAGATGGGGATATTTATGCTTAACCTTGGCAGCAGCCAGAGCACGACTGCTACCAGTGCCGCCTCTTCAAGTAAGGTTGTTACGATGGCGAGTGCTGTATATCTCTTATATTTCATTTCGGTTCTGAGATAAAGACTTAGGTCAGAATTAGATTAACCTTCAAATTTAATAGCTTCCCTCAGTCCATCATAGAAGCCAGATGCTTTACTCTTTTTAACACGTTAGGGTGAGTGCTGAGAATTTCCATCATCTTGTCAGTATGGCTGAGCCTAATGGTCTTGCTTCGTAGCTCCATCAGTTCATAGCTATCGGTGCTGCCGCTCATATCACACATAATAGTTGTAGCTTTGTCCCATAAAGGTTGTATAAATATAATGATACACAGGGAAATAGAAATTGACAAAAATCGGTATAGTCGTTAACATCTAGAAAATAGAGGTTAACGAAATGAAGGGAAAGATACTAAAGGCTCTTCGAGAGAGCAGTGATTATCTTTCCGGTGAGACACTTTCTAAGCAGCTTGGCATCTCCAGAGTTTCTATTTGGAAGCATATTCGTAGCTTAAAAGAGGATGGCTACATAATAAAGGCTTCACCCAAGGGATACAGGTTGGTTTCCTCTCCAGATTCATTGCCTCCTTACGAATTTCCTGGTTTAGAACAAAGAATTCATTATTTTCAAGAGATTGGTTCGACAATGGACGCCGCAAGAGAGTTAGCCAAAAGGGGTGCAGAGGAAGGGACAGTCGTTATTGCCGAAGCCCAAACCCGTGGCCGAGGAAGGTTGCGCCGTGAATGGCTCTCACCGAAAGGTGGGATTTACTTTACTATTATTTTACGGCCCAAGATAAGTCCAGCATATGCTTCCAGGATAAACTTGATGGCCGCTGTTGCAGTGGCAAGCACAATTAGAGAACTCTTTGGGCTGAAGGCGGAAGTAAAATGGCCTAATGATATCTTAATTGAAGGGAGGAAGGTGTGTGGCATACTGGCTGAAATGGATGCAGAAATGGATGCCATAAACTTTGTAAACCTGGGGATAGGCATAAACGCCAATACCTCTGTTCCTCGGTTTGAAAAAATGGCAACTTCCTTGAAGGATGCGTTGGGGAAGGAAATCTCCAGAAAGGAGGTTTTGAGCGCATTGTTAGTGGAAATAGAGCGGTGGCAAGCTCTGTTAATGGAAGCGGATTTATTTGATGAATGGAAAAAACTCTCCGTGACATTGAATAAGGAGGTGAAGGTGATAGCACCAGGTGAGGTGATAGTAGGGTGGGCAATCGACGTTGATACTACTGGGGCATTGATAATAAGGGAGAGGGATGGCTCTTTGAGGAACGCGGTGGCCGGGGATTGTATTCACCTGATGGAAGAACCACTAAATACTAATATGAGGAAAATGAAGGGGCAAAAGTAAGAATGCAAAATGATAGAGCAAAATTTAAAAATTAGTTTAGTGAAGCCTTTTCGCATTTTGAATTGTAATTTTGCTTCTTTACCTTTGAATTTTGATATCCGTGAGCGTTTGTTTCGAGCTTAGAGATTAGAATTTAGGATTTAAATTATATACTGCTTGCTTCGCCGTTTAGTTAGATGCTGCAGCTACTCATTATTGGCGTTTATTTCCTCGCCATAATTGGCATAGGGGTGTGGAGTAGGCGGAGGGCAGGAAGCCAAGATGGATTCTTTGTTGCTCACCGCAAAGGGTCTCTGCCTCTTATTACCGGCTCACTGGTAGCCACTGCAATAGGGGGTTCAGCAACCGTGGGGATGGCTGGCCTGGGGTTCACGCAAGGTTTGACTGGCGCTTGGTGGCTTCTTGTTGGCTCCATCGGCCTCGTGCTTCTGGGTGTTTTCTTCGCCAGGAAAGTAAGAGGCGCTGCGCTTTATACTCTCCCAGAGTTGGTAGAAAGGCAGTATGACCGCCGTATGAATTTGCCGGCTTCCGTCCTTATTGTTATCGCCTGGGTGGGGGTGGGGGCAGGACAAATCGTTGCTGCCGGGAAAGTTTTATTTATCTTAGGAATAGGCTCTGTTGCTTTCTGGATGACCGTCTTTACCAT
>DAOUMB010000123.1:0-9217 GCA_034414335.1 Dehalococcoidia bacterium | reverse complement strand
GGCATGGTCACCCTGCAGCAAATAAAGAAGGTCCCCCGCACTCGTTGGGCCATCACCTCTGTGCAGGATATCATGACCCCAGCAAGCAAATTAAAAGTAGCTCATGCTGACCAAGATGTCTTCAGTGTGCTCCAGCAAATGAGTGGGGAATATGCCAATCATATACCAGTAATAGAAGCAGAAAAAGTCATTGGAGTGATAAATCGAGAGGACCTAAGTCGCTTACTTCGCACCCGAGCCAATTTCGGAATGAGATTGACGCCCAGGTAAATTGACATCGTCCACTTTTTAGGCTATTATCTACCTCTTGGTGGAAAATATCTCCGAGCCCAGTCCGACACTTGCTGAAGCAGCTAACGCTTTTCTATCAAGTTCCCCCACACAAGAAAGGGGGGAAATACATGCAGAGATATCTAAATTTGTCAAATGGCTCGGCTCATCCAGGCAAGTAAAGGATATTAGCCCCGTGGATGTGGCTAGCTATGGCGAGCAGATTATCCCATCGGCAGTTAAGCCCCTCAGATCCTTTCTCACATACATCCGGAAAAGGGGATTCACCAAAATAAATTTAGCTCCCCACCTCAGGGCAAAAAAAACTTCTTCAAAAACAGCTGCCCTTTGGGAGAGTTTTCAGGTCCAAGCTACTTTAACCGCACAAGGTTATGCCAAATTAGAGACGGAATTAGCTAACCTGAAAAATCAACGCTCCCAAGTTATTGAGGAGATGCAAAAAGCCGCGGCTGACAAGGACTTTCGAGAAAATGCCCCACTAGCAGCAGCTAGGGAACAAAAAGCACATTTAGAAGGAAGGATAAAGGAATTAGAGTCAACCTTGAATCTGGCGAAGATAATGGGAGAAAGCCAAGGCATTTCTAAGACAAAATTTGGAGACACAGTGGTACTTTGTGATTTATCCTCAGGTAAAGAGCTCAGCTATGCTCTAGTCGACCCCCGAGAGGCAAATCCAGCCAAGGGTAAACTTTCCGTTGCTTCGCCTCTGGGGAAAGTACTCTTGGACAAAGAAAAGGGGCAAACAGTTGAAGTTGTCGCCCCTGCTGGCACCTTTTGCTATCGCATTGAAAACATTATGAGCACAAACGAACAAAGGGGGCCTCAGCCATATCGAGGCAGATAGAAATCTTGTGACAGGATGAGCTATGAGTGAGCTTAAAGTTGGCGATAGAGTGAGGGTAAAGGACAGGCCAGGATGGCCCGGTGGCTATAAGATCGCTGGCTGGGAGGGCACTATTGTAGAAGTCAAGGAAGACCCCAAGGATTATGTCATCATGTTGGCTGATAAAACAGGCTATAGGATGGCATTCCCTGAATTGGAGCTGGAAAAGATTTGAATTATCTTCTTTGACTCAATAGAGTTCTTAATATAGAATTAGGCTAAAACATTTCAAGGAGGCTGGAATAGAGATGGCTAACCAAGTAGGCAAGAGATATGTTTGTAAGAAGTGCGGCTCGGAATTTATTGTTACCCGTCCCGGCAATGGCACGCTAGTTTGCTGTAAGCAACCAATGGAGTTAAAAACATAGCCTTTATGGGCTTTAGAACTGGATAATAGAGGTAATAATGAATCAGTTAGGTAAAAGATATCGCTGTGAAAAGTGCGGCACCGAAGTGCTTTGCACCAAGGCTGGCGAAGGCGTGGTGATCTGTTGCAACCAGGAAATGGTAGCGCAAGAGCCAAGGCCTTTACCTTCCTCAGATTGAATTCAGGCAGCTCACCTCACTCTAGTGTCCTCAAGGCAAGGGGAATGCCTTGTTAACAGGACTTCAAGTTTTAGATTTAGCAGACGAAAAGGCTTCTTTCTGCTCTAAATTATTGGCTGACTTAGGGGCTGTGGTCGCCAAAGTCGAGCCTCCTGGTGGGGACACGTCGCGGTGGATAGGCCCTTTTTGGAAAAATACACCACACCCTGAAAGAAGCCTCCCTTTCTGGTACAACAATACCAATAAACTCGGCATAACGCTAAACCTAGAAACTAAAGGGGAAAGGGATGCCTTGCGCCAGCTGGCCAGCAAAGCCGATGTGATAATCGAGACATTCTCCCCAGGGTACTTAAAAAAACTTGGGCTAGGTTATGACAGCCTAAGCCAACTGAACCCCCAGCTTATTTTGGCTTCGGTCACCAGCTTCGGTCAGACCGGACCTTACAGATACTATAAATCCTGCGACATAATCGCCTCTGCTACGGGGGGGCAGATGTATGTCTGTGGCGCCCTTGACTCTCCGCCTCTCAAGCCTTACGGAGAACAATCTTATTATGCAGCTTCCCTTTTTGCCGCCATTGGAATTCTCATAGCACTACGCGACCGGAATTACAGCGGCAAAGGCCAGCATATTGATGTCTCTCTACAGGAAGCGGTAGCAGCGACCTTGGAACATGTTTTAGTTCGTTATTTCTCTGATAGTGAGATATCACAAAGGCGAGGAGGCTCCCATCCCAATGACTTCCTTTGCCTGCTGCCTTGCAAAGATGGCTATATCCTCCTTGTGGTTGATAGAGAGTGGGATGTCCTGGTTGACTGGCTGGATAGCGAAGGTATGGCTGGAGACTTGGAGGAGGAGAAGTGGCAGGAGGAAGAATACCGGAGGCAGCACTGGAGCCATATTGGTGATGTATTGAGCCGGTGGACAAAGTCCCATGCCAGGGGCGAGCTTTTCGAATTAGCTCAGTTGATGCGCTTGCCCTGGGCTCCGATTGCTTCGCTGGAGGAGATGATAGGTAGCCCCCAACTTTTAGAACGCAGTTTCTTTGCTTCCGTAGAACACCCCGAGCTTGCAGGTGTTGGGCCAGGGCCTCATACTTACAAATATCCAGGACCTCCTTACAAATTCAGCCATCCGCTGTGGGCTATGCGGCGGTCTCCCTTAATTGACGAACTTAATGCTAAGATACTCCAGAAAAAGCTGGGCCCGCGCTTGGGTGAGGGCCCTCGCCTAAAAGATTCTAAGACAGTCCGAAATGCTCTTGACGGACTAAGAATTCTCGATTTCAGCTGGCTAATGGCAGGCCCCTATGCCACTAGAATCCTGGCCGATTTCGGGGCTGAAGTAATTAAAGTACAATCCTGCAAGACTGCCACAGGTGCCGAATCCAACACCACCCACTACTTCAATACCTGGAATCGGAACAAGTTGGGCATCACTCTAAACATGAATCATCCCAAAGCAAAGGATATCGCTCTTAGATTGGTCAAAATAAGCGATGTTGTAATGGAAAACTTTACCCCTCGAGTGAAGTCAAACTGGGGACTAAGTTATGACAATCTGAGAGTGATAAAACCCGATATCATCATGCTGAGCATGTCCGCAATGGGGCAGAGTGGACCATGGAGGGATTTCGCTGCCTTGGGACCCACCATCCAGGCGTTCTCGGGCATTACCCATCTCACTTCTTTTCCACAAGGCCCTCCATTAGGTTTAGGTTATTCCTATGCTGACCCCATATCCGGGCTTTTTGCCATCCTGGCTATTTTAGCTGCCCTGGAGAACCGTGAAAAAACCGGCCAGGGACAATATATAGATATTTCGGAATATGAGTGCATGTGCTCTTTGCTCGGACCAGCTATCCTAGATTATACAGTTAATCACAATGTGGCTATGCCCCAGGGCAACAGCCCAGGGCATATTGCAGCCGCCCCTTATGGCTGCTTCAAATGCTCGGGGGAGGACAGGTGGTGTGTTATCGCCATTTCCACAGAAGAAGAATGGCAGTCCCTTTGTCAAGCTCTGGGCAATCCCCTCTGGAGTAAGGAGAAGAGATTCTCTACCCTTTCAGGACGAGAGAGCTATGCTGAAGAGCTAAATCAATTGCTGGAGCAGTGGACCATTACACATACCCCAGAGGAGGTGATGAATACGCTTCAGCACGTAGGCGCTCCTGCTGGAATGGTTGAAGACGCCAATGACCTGGCTAACGACCCCCAACTAGCAGCCAGGAATTTCTTCATTAAAGCTGAGCATCCTGCGCTAGGCAAAACCACCTCCGACAATACCCCGATAAAGCTTTCCCGGACTCCTGCCAGATTCGGCCGAGCTGCCCCTCTTCTGGGGCAGGACAATCATTATGTTTATAAGGAGCTTCTGGGCCTGAGTGAACAGGAGCTATCCCAATATATCGAGGAGGGTGTAATAGGTTAACCGCGAAAATCCTTGTGGCTCTCCATCCCCTTTTCTCTCAGCTTCGCTCAGACCTGAATCTGTAAAGGCTGAGCATGGGGATCGCCGATACCCAGTTTAGCAGCATAATCAAGATAGGGTATGTCCTGAAAACTTTTCCCCCTTAGCTTCAGGTCGAGCTGACCAAGCAGTTGAAGGCCAAACGCATCCAGGCTTAAGGGGTCAGTGCCCCCCAGCATATAGCCCAGTTTAATAGGGATGCCTCCATGTCTCCTTTCGTTGGTTTTGATAAGAGTCTCAACAGCATCCACTATGAACAGGCCTGGCTTTATCACAGCATTGACTTCGGCTATGGCGCGGAAGATGTCCTTGCCCAAGTGCAGCCTCACCCGCTCTTCCCTAGAAAAGAAGCCAAATTGGTTCTTCAGAGCGCCGCTGAAAAAACAGATACCATGGCTCTTGAGAACTGGCAGGGAAAGGATGAAATCATAATCGAAGACCGTCTTAGTGACCTCGAGTCCCATGCCGCTTTGCGTGACTATCATCGTCATTTCCGCAGATGTGAGGTCAATCAGGGGAATAGCGAAACCATCGCAAACTTTTTTGAGGGGATGCTGATTTAGAATATCTTTACTGTTGCCAGCATCAATAGCAGGTCCATCGGCCACAACAACATCTTTATGCCACTGAATCAAAAACTCCAGACAGGCGCTGAGGACCTCGGGATGAGTCGTAGTGGGGTAAAGCTCATGTGAAACAATATTCGGTTTGACCAGAATTCGTCGCGCTTTCCGTACCTGTTCCGCAGCGCCAAGACGGCTTAAGAGCTCCTGCACGAATTCTCTACGATGCTCGGTCTCAGCTACATATGTGTACACTTACACCAGACCTTTGATAATTCTTATTTTACAGAACTCATAAAGTAAGCCAAAGTGAATTTGCCAAAGTAGCTTTAAATTTGTGCGATGCCTCTGTCCTTTACTAATATCTAATATTTTGATGCCCCTATCTCTTCCATCTTGCCAGTTACAGTGAAGACAACACGCTCACAGATGTTGGTGACCCTGTCAGCACTGCGCTCTAAGTTATGAGCTACCCAGATAAGGCGGGTAGCTCTTGTTATAGTCCTCGGGTCCTCCGCCATATAGGTAAGTAGCTCTCTAAAAACTTGGTCGTACAGATTGTCCACTTCGTCATCCTCGGCAGCAATCTTCCTCGCGGCATCAGCATCGCGGTTGATAAAGGCATCCAGGCTCCGACGTAGCATATCGTTTACCTTTTCTGCCATACGGGGTACGTCAATCAGCGGCTTCAGAGGAGGCTCATCGCCTATCATCACCACAATCTTGGCTATGCCAACCGCATAATCACCGATTCGCTCTACCTCGGTTATGATGCTCAGCACGCAGATAATGGAACGCAGGTCGCTCGCCATGGGTTGTTGAGTAGCAATAAGTTGGATACACTTTTCCTCTATCGTAAATCTCTTATCGTTTATTTTCAAATCGTCGGTTATTAGCTCGCGCGCCATATCCAGGTCTCGCGTTTTCAGAGCCTCAATGGAATAACTGACGGCCTTCTCTACCATGCTTCCCATGGCGAGAACATCGTCCTGAATTTCCCTTAGTTTCTTATGAAAGGCTGCTCTCATTTCCATGCTTGCTCTCCTTATCAGATTTATCCAAATCGACCGGTGATATAGTCCTCAGTGCGTTTATCTTTGGGATTAGTGAAGAGCTGAGAGGTTGGACCATATTCGATTAGGACCCCAGCTCGGTCTTCTTCCATCATTATGAATGCGGCCATATCCGATACCCGTGCTGCCTGCTGCATATTATGAGTCACGATGACAATAGTGTATTCTTCGGCTAAACTTCTCATCAAATCCTCAATTTTGAGTGTAGCTGCCGGGTCAAGCGCGCTGCAGGGCTCATCCAGCAATATTATCTCTGGTTCTACGGATAAAGCCCGGGCGATGCAGAGGCGTTGTTGCTGCCCGCCTGAAAGAGAAGCCCCTGACTGGTTAAGCTTGTCTTTAACCTCATCCCATAGAGCTCCCTGGCGCAGGCTGCGTTCCACGACCTCTTCCAATTCCCCTCGCCGGCTCCAGAGGCGTGTTAGTCTGAGACCTGCAGCGACATTATCGAAAACAGACATTGTAGGGAAAGGGGTCGGCTTCTGGAAGACCATGCCGATACGCCGGCGGATAACGACAGGGTCAACATCCCTGGCATAGATATCTTTCCCGTCCAGCAAGACACAGCCCTCCACTCGTCCTCCGTGTGAGACTTCATGCATTCGGTTGAGACAGCGAATGAAGGTAGACTTTCCACAACCTGAGGGACCGATGATAGCTGTGATTACTTGTGATTTGATAGTCATGTTGACATGTTTGATGGCAAGCGTGTTCCCGTACCATGCACTCAAATTCTGGACCTCCAGAATACCTTTCTTGTCTTCAAGATTGGCCGTATATTCTGTAGGCTTGCATTGTATGTTGTCGCTAACCAAGTTGTATACCATAGTCATTCATCCTCCTGTTCATTTCTATCAAGCAAAGTCACACATGCCTTCGGCTACTAATCCAGCGTACCAGGACGCTTATGCCAAGAACCAGCAGTATCAGGAGAAAAGCTCCCGCCCAGGCCTGCTGCTGCCAATCCAGATAAGGCGACAAAGCATAGTGGTATATTTGAAGTGGCAACGCCCCAATCGGCTTAAAGAGACCCTGCACACCAAACTGGCTGCCCAGAGCCGTGAACAGGAGCGGCGCAGTTTCCCCGGCGATACGAGCAACTGCCAGCATTATACCGGTAATAATCCCGGTTAAAGCTCCAGGTACGACTACACTCACTACTGCTCGCCACCTCGTAATGCCCAAGGCAAGCGCTGCCTCTCGCATCGAATTCGGCACCAGTCGCAATGATTCCTCGGCTGTCCGAGCGACAATGGGAATCATTATGATAGCTAATGCGAAGCCTGCTGAAAAAGCTGAGTATGATAGCATTGGACGGACTACGATAGCATAGGCGAACACGCCAACCACGATTGAGGGCACACCCGCTAGAATGTCTGCTGCGAATCTAACCGAAGCCGCCGTCCTAGGGCTGGCAAATTCAGCCAGAAAAATACCCGCCAATAGCCCGACCGGCAGGGCGAGTAATGCCCCCAGCGCTACTAAGATAAAGGTGCCAAGAATCTCATTGCGCATCCCTCCCCCAACCTCGCCCACTGGTTTGGCAGCCTGGGTAAGAAAGTCCAGATTGAGAGCAGATATGCCATGTACCAACGTGTACCCCAAGATAAAGGCCAAAATCAGGATGGCCAAGCCAGCAGCACCGCTACTTAGGACGAGCATTAGCCTATTAAACAACTTCCGTCGCAAATAACCGCGTTCAGACATTTATCATCCCTTTGCCGTCTTCACTGAAGTCGTGCGCCACACCAGCACGCGGGCAACGACATTTACCAACAGTGTAATTGCGAAAAGTATGAGTGCCAATTCTACCAGACTGGCAACAAAGACTCCACTAGAAGCCTCGCTGAAATTGCTCGCTATTTTACTGGCGATAGTAGTTCCTGGGGAGAAGAGGAAGGCAGTCAGCTTGTCAGCGTTGCCGATAACCATGGTCACCGCCATAGTCTCGCCAAGGGCGCGGCCAAGTCCCAGGATTACCGCCCCTACCAGGCCGGAGCGACAATAGGGAAGAACGACTCGGCGTATGGTCTCCCAGCGCGTCGCTCCCAGCGCGAGCATGGCTTCACGCTGGGTATCCGGGACAGCTTTTATAGCGTCCCGGCTCACAGCGGTAATGATAGGGATAACCATAAAGGTCAGGATGATGCCCGCGGAAAAGAAGCTGAGTCCACCGAGTATCGTTCCTTTAAAGAAAGGCAGAAATCCAAAGTGGTTCGATAGCCATATCTCCACGGGCTTAATGGCTGGGACCAGAACAAACAGTCCCCACAGCCCGATAATAACGCTGGGTATGGCGGCCAGCATCTCGATGAGGAAAGAGGCCGGTCCTGTTAGCCACGATGGTGCCAGTTCGACCAGAAATATGGCTGCCCCCAGGCTTATAGGTACGGCAATTAACAGGCCGATGGTCGAAGTAAGTACTGTTCCGTAGATTGCCGGAAGCGCCCCGAATATCTCTTTGACTGGATCCCATGTCGAGCTGGTGAGAAAGGAAAGCCCGAACTGCCTGATAGCTGGCATGGCATCTATAGCTAGGACGATGACGAAGCCCAATAAAATCCCAACTGTTACCATAGCAAATACGAGCGTGAAGTTGGGAAAAATTCTGTCGCCGGGATGTCTGCGGCGACCAAATGTCCAACCTCCTACTTGCCCCACTGGTGTCCCTTTTGACTTATTGGACTTCAACGCCTTCCAGTTTATCACGCTACAGACAAAAAGGGATTATGTAGGAGGGGATTGACCTTCCTACACACCCTAATTGATTGCTATCTTAGTCCTCTTATTTGTTTAGTAGCGGTTGCCCCTGATACTTGATAGACCGTATCTCATTCTCCGCCTTAGCCACCGCCGCACCTGACAGAGAGGCATAATCAAGTGCTGCTCCATACTGCTGCCCATCATGTATCGCCCACCAGAGCATATTTACTAGAGCTAGGCCCTTGGCCTGGTCCTTCTGGTTGACATACGCTAGTATCCAGGTGAAGCCGCAGATAGGGTAGGCATCAGGGTTAGAAGAGTTGGTAATCATTATTTTCATGTCGTCCGGCAAGGTAACGTCTTCGGTTGCTTTGGTGGTTCCCACCAGGCTGGGAGCTTCATAATTGCCAGCGGCATTCTGTAGCAACACCCACGGCAGTTTATTTTGATCAGCATAGGCCAGTTCAACGTAGCCAATGGAACCTGGTGTCTGCTGTACCGCACCGGCGACGCCAGCATTCTTCTCTGCGCCGATGTCACCCGGCCAGTTTACGGAGGTGGCACTACCAACTTCAGTATTCCATTCATCGCTTACCTTTGACAGGTAGTTGGTGAATATGAATGTCGTGCCGGAACCATCGGAGCGATGTACGACGGCTATTGCCTCATCAGGCAAATTAAGTCC
>DAOUMB010000122.1:0-5990 GCA_034414335.1 Dehalococcoidia bacterium | reverse complement strand
AACTTATGGTGTGGTAGGGTGTCTGACAAGTACGGCAAAGCCATCTTCCACTGAGGCGCTTCACCAGCTCTTCATTGGGCACTTCAATGTATATTGCTTTATCTATGCCTTTTCCTTGCTCCGTCAGGGCTTTATCTAGAACTGCAGCTTGATCCAGAGTTCGGGGGAAGCCGTCGAGAAGGCAACCAGAGGCACAGTCAGGCTGATTAATTCTTTCCAGAATCATTCTTATGGTTATTTCATCAGGAACTAATTCCCCCTTATCCATATAGCTTTTAGCTAAGAGACCGACCTCGGTCTTTTCCTGTAATGCGTGGCGAAACAAATCACCAGAGGCTATATGAGGTAGGTTCATCTTTTGGGAGAGGATGTCTGCCTGAGTCCCTTTCCCTGCTCCCGGAGCACCTAGCATGGTGATATACATTACTATTACTTCAGGAAACCCTCGTAGCGGCGCATGGTTAACTGAGCCTCTAATTGCTTCATAGTATCTAAAGCCACACCAACAACTATAAGTAAGGCTGTGCTCTGAATTACCAATGCTGTGACACCGGTAATTTCTCGAGCAATGAAGGGCATAATTGCCACTACGGCTAGAAAGAGGGCACCACCGAAGGTAATGCGCCTTATGATTTTATTCAAATAATCAGCAGTTGTCTTGCCAGGCCGAACCCCGGGGATAAAGCCGCTTTGCTGTTGCAAGGTTTGAGGCAGGTTCATTTGCTCAAATATAATCATAGTGTAGAAGAAAGTAAAGCCAATTACTAAGGCAAAATACAACCCTTGGTAAATTAGGCCCAAAGGCGCTGCAGTACCGGGCTGAAACACATTATAAATTGTATTCCAGAAATTTGGATTTTGACCTGTTGGGTCCATAAAGTAGGTAGCTATTGTACCAGGAAGTTGCATTAAGGCAATAGCGAAAATAAGGGGTATCATTCCCGCAGTATTTACTCGCAGTGGGATGTAAGTTGAGCCTGATTGACGATACATGCGGCCGCCGCGAAAAGTGCTCCGGGCATACTGTACAGGGATACGGCGATAAGCTTCGATAAATACAACTATAAGTACCAAAGTAGCTAAGCCAAGTATAATGAAGGCGATCAAGCCTGCAGGGTTTCCTGCAGATATAATGCCGCGGCCAACCATATCCGGCAGGCTGGCTATGATGCCACCAAAGATTATTATCGATATCCCATTCCCTATGCCACGCTCGGTAATCAATTCGCCTAACCACACAAGGAACATCGTGCCAGCGGTCATCGTCATTATTATGCTGGCCGTGGTCAGTGGCGCAAGGTAACCAACAATAGGAGGACTCTGACTACGTAGTAGGGCCAGCAGTGCATAGCCTTGAAGAGCAGCTAAGGGTATGGTTAGCAGGTGGGTAATTCGATTGATCTTCTGTTGACCAAGCTCCCCTTGTTGGGATAGAGCCTGAAGACTGGGGAAAACCGGGACTAGCAATTGCATAATTATGGAAGCAGTGATGTAAGGATAAACACCCATGGCGGCCACGCTGAACCTTCTCATGGCACCACCGCTAAAAAGGTCCAGCATGCCGAAGAGGAGATTTTGCCCGAAGAATTGCTGCAGGGCATTAAGATCCACGCCAGGCAGGGGAACGTGAGCTATAAATCGGAAAACTGCCAAGATAGCGAGGGTGAAAAGAATTTTTCGCCTCAGATCGGGCAATGCAAATATGTCCATCATTGCCTGGACGAGGCGTGGTTGGTTTCTTCTGTGCTGCATGCTAAGCGCGCTCTACCTTCCCTCCAGCAGCAACAATTTTTTTCTCCGCCGATGAAGAGAATTTGTTAGCCTTAACTAGTAATGGGTGCTGAATATCGCCATCGCCGAGAATTTTAGTCGGCTGATCTGGGGACTTAATCAGCCCTGCCTGGAGCAATTCATTAGGAGTTACCTCCGTTCCTGGGGGGAAAATAGCTAGCTTACCCACATTGACAATATTATATTCGGTTTTGAAAACGTTGGTGAATCCCCTTTTTCGTGGTAGTCGTTTTATTAAGGGCAACTGCCCGCCTTCAAAGCCAAGGCGCACGCCCCCACCTGAGCGAGCCTTTTGCCCTTTGCAACCTCGCCCCGAATAGGTGCCATGCCCACTGCCATCGCCTCGACCTATGCGTTTCTTCTCATGCTTAGCACCTGCAGGAGCCCCTAATTCATTCTGTTTCATCTATCTTTTCTTCCTGAGTTTCAACATCAGTTTCAAGATCCTTCGCAGAGCTCAGGACTTCGGATTCTGCAGTTTTCCTCAAGTTAGCCAAGGCAAGCATCGTTGCCTTAACTACGTTGATCTTGCTTGTTCCGCCCAGTGATTTGCCAAGGACGTCTTTTATGCCTGCCAATTCAAGTACTGCTCGAGTAGTACTGCTGACAATTAAACCTGTGCCAGGTGCCGCTGGCTTTAGTAAGACCCTGGATGCTCCGAACTTGGCTAGAATTTCATGAGGAATGGTACCATCCCTGATAGGCACCTCAATCAGCTCTTTCCTCGCTATAGCATTTGCCTTGCGAACTGCTTCAGGGACCCCTGATGCTTTAGCTAAACCAAATCCCACATGCCCTTGGCCATCGCCAACTACCACTAAAGCTCTGAAACGAAGGTGTTTACCACCTTTGACTACTTTAGTTACGCGGTCGATGCCTAATAATTTTTCTTCGAGACTTAGTTCTGAGGCATCAATTTTTGCCCTTTTCCATCTCGCCTTGGTGACCGCTTTCATAAGCTAACTCTCAAAACTCCAATCCAGTTTTCTTGGCAGCTTCAGCTAAAGCCTTAACTCTGCCATGATACTTATAGCCACCACGATCAAAAACCACCTGTTTGATTCCTTTATTTAGTGCTTTCTCCGCGAGCAAAGTTCCTACTATTTCAGCTTTCTTGGTCTTTACCATTCCGTCGGTCTTGCTTCTCACCTGAGAGTCAAGAGTGCTCATTGAGACTAAGGTCTGGCCTGCAGAATCATCAATAAGCTGGGCATAGATGTGATTCAGGCTTCGGAAGACACATAATCGAGGTCGTGATATTATTCCCGTTACCTTTTGTCTCACCCGTTTGTGTCGTATTTTTCTGATTGCCTTTGAATCTCTTCTGTTCATTATATAGCCACTATCTCTTGCTTATTTTGCCCGATTTGCCAGGTTTAAGATGTAGCTTTTCCTCAAAATATTTAATACCTTTTCCTTTATAGGAATCGGCAGGGCGTGTCATACGAATTCTAGCAGCCGCCTCTCCAACCGCTTGTTTATCAATACCAGTGACATGGATGCGATTTGTCCCTTCAACGGTGATACTAATACCAGGGGGGGGAGAGAATTCCACAGGATTGGTGTATCCTACCTGGAGCAACAGCTTGTCGCCAGTCTTTTGCGCTCTGTAGCCTACGCCATTTATTTCCAAGACTTTTTCAAAACCTTCGCTCACCCCTATAACCATATTTGCCAAAAGGCTACGAGTGAGCCCATGTAAAGAGCGATGAATCTTACTATCACTAGGTCGAGTTACAATCAAGTAACCGTTCTTCAAAGCGATAGAAATGTCGGAGTGAATCCGACGACGGAGTTCTCCTTTGCCTCCTCTTACCACAACTTCGCTTCCATTGATCTTTACCTCAGTACCTTGAGGTATAGCAATAGGAAGCAAGCCAATACGAGACATAATCCATAGCTCCTAAGTTAATTTACCATATATAGCATAGAATTTCACCGCCAAGATGCTGCCGCCATGCTTCTTGGCCGGTCATAATGCCTTTGGGTGTAGACAAAATGGCAATACCCAAGCCTCCATAGACGCGGGGGATTTCGCGCTTTCCAACATAAACCTTTAAACCGGGCTTACTCACTCTTTCTAAACCTAGGATTGCAGGCTGTTCATCTGTGTACTTGAGATGAATTTTTATCATTGGCTGTGGTTTCCCTTTAAGCACTTCGTATCTGTCAATGAAACCCTCATCCTTAAGTATTTTGATGACAGAAAGCTTCATTTTAGAGGAAGGTACAAGCACATCATCATGACTTGCCATAATAGCATTCCGTATTCGAGTCAACATATCAGCAATTGGGTCAGTAACTGTCATTTCTCTCTCACCAGCTTGACTTTCTTATCCCAGGGATTACGCCAGTTACAGCAAGTTCTCGAAAACAAATACGACACAAGCCAAATTTAAGCATATAAGCACGCGGCCTGCCACATAGTTGACAACGATTACGTTGCTGCACCTTATACTTTAGTGTCCGTTTCGACTTAACAATCTTAGATAACTTCGCCATATTAAGTTCTCCTGAAAGGCATGCCCATTAGTTCTAGCAATTCCCTGGCTTCATCATCGTTCTTGGCTGTGGTAACAATGCTCACCTCAAGGCCACGAATTTTAACTACCTCATCGTAATCAATCTCAGGGAAAACTATCTGTTCTTTTATGCCTAGGCTATAATTTCCTTGGCCATCGAAAGAATCCCGCGATACTCCGCGGAAATCTCGAAACCTCGGTAGAACAACATTAACTAGTTTGTCAAAGAAATCGTACATCCGTTTACCTCGCAACGTCACCATCATCCCAATAGGCGTACCAGCCCGCAGCTTGAAAGAGGCGATGGACTTTTTTGCCCGTGTGGTCACTGGACGTTGTCCCGAAACTGTAGCTAGGTCTTTCTCCGCAGCTTCAAGAGCTTTGGAGTCTTGTGTCGCTTCTCCTACACCGATGCTAAGCACAATCTTTTCCAACTTAGGCATTTGCATTATGTTATTGTAGCCAAGCCTAGCTTTAAGCTGAGGAGTCACTTCGGTTAAATATCTTTCTTCCAAGCGAGATTTCATTATCAAGTCTCTAGTCAATGACTTCTCCACATGAATTGCAGATCCGCACCTTTTTGCCATCGGCCAGAAAGTCAAAACCGACGCGCGTAGGCTTGGCACATTTATCACACAACAACATTACGTTGGATACATGGATTGGCGCTTCAAGCTCAATTATGCCAGCTTGTCGAGCAGCCCCGCGAGCTCGAGAATGGCGTTTAATCATATTGAGTCCTTCTACTATCACCTTGTCTTCTTTAGGGAAGGTACGACGCACCTTTCCTTTTTTTCCTCTGTCCTTCCCAGCAATTATAATGACGGAATCATTCTTCCTGATTTTCATTTCAAAGAACCTCTGGGGCTAAGGATATTATCTTGGCGAAGTTTTTGTCTCTAAGTTCTCGGGCCACAGGACCAAAAATGCGACTGCCTTTTGGATTATTTCTATCACCAAGAATAACTGCGGCATTTTCGTCAAATCTGATATAGGAACCATCAAGGCGGCGATAGGGCTTAGCCACACGCACAACTACAGCACGCACTATCTCACCCTCTTTCACCATTCCATGGGGCATGGCCCGCTTCACAGTGGCTACAATTATATCGCCTATACGGGCATATTTTCTTGTCCCAATGGGGACATTAATGCACATAATCTGCTTAGCCCCGGTATTATCAGCTATCTTGAGTCTGGTATAAGCCTGAATCATCCCTTTCGCTTCGGCCTAGTTTCAGCCGTCTCCCTCTTAGATATTATCTCTGTTATGCGCCACCTCTTCTCCTTGGATAAAGGGCGAGTCTCCACAATCTTCACCTTGTCTCCAACTTTACAGGCATTATTTTCGTCATGAGCCTTATATTTTTTGGTAACCTTAATGGCTTTCTTATAGAGTGGATGGACTTTCCTGGTTTCCACAGCTACTACTACGGTTTTATCCGTTTTGTCACTCATCACCAAGCCCTCTCTAACCTTTCTTTTCCCGAAATAACTCATTCTATGCCAAGCTCTCTTTCCCTTAAAATAGTATTTATCCTAGCAATCTTTCTCTTCACTTTGGGAATCTTTTCTCCTTGGACAAGGGGCGAGTCTCCACAATCTTCACCTTGTCTCCAACTTTACAGGCATTATTTTCGTCATGAGCCTTATATTTTTTGGTAACCTTAATGGCTT
>DAOUMB010000121.1:0-3555 GCA_034414335.1 Dehalococcoidia bacterium | reverse complement strand
GCGGGAGTAACTCAGTGGTAGAGTTCCTGCCTTCCAAGCAGGGTGTCGCGGGTTCGAGTCCCGTCTCCCGCTCCAGTTAGCTTCAAAAACCGCCTGATGTGGCGGTTTTTCTGCTTCAGAGACACACTGCCTAAAAAGCAGGTTGCCACCAACATCATATAAGTCCCGAACAAAATCCACAATCCGACGACCTGCCTGAGTGCAATACATAGTGTCAAAATACTAAATACTTGCCTGACTCTCATTCAGAAAAAATCCAGGCAAGTACCTCAATCTCTTAGAGACGGGGGAGGCTACACCTTTATCGTCCCGAAACTGATTCTGAATAGACTCAAAGAACGTAGAGCTCTGGTGGTGTTTAGATAGGTTCTTTCAATCTTTGGACCAGTTCAGTGTTGCTTTATGCTTACCTTGTCTCATTTTGTGCAATGTCTTCCAAATGAGAAGATCTTCGCATATGTACATCCACACAGACATCCCGATGTTTGTGCAGTGGTAATAAAGTTCTAATCCTACTATGATTAGAACTTTATTTTTTGAGTGGCGATGGCTCCTCAGGATTCTACGGTGTTCCATAGCTAAATATCCTTTTCTCTTATCCGCCCATTCATATTGCTATCCTCAAACTTAGGTCAAAAAGTGGTATAATTAGGATTGTAGGACTTATGGCTTGGCTGGGCTACCAGCCAGCGGATTTAGAGGAGCCAAGATGGATGACGAGTCGATTCCTCCTTGGGAGCGTATACTTGATCGTGATAGCGCAAAACTTAGGAGAGCCAGAAGGAAAATCGTAGGTGATAAGTTAGTAGATGAGCATAAAACTTTCGGCTTGACTCATCTAGAGCGTAAGCAGCCTCCCATACCATGTCCCGTGCCGGATTGTAGAATCCCCTGCAAAGACAAAGAAAGGCTTAAGGCCCACCTTAAGAAAATCCATCAAATAGACGGCAACCAAGCTGAACGTATGTGCGGTGGCAGTGGATAACGCAGCCAGCGGATTTGGATACACCTTATAGAATTACTAAGATTGTGACGTAATCACAGGTTTATACTGGCGTCGCCTGCGGGCTTGCTCTAACCTCCTTGCTGCTTTCCTCTTGGCTGCGGCTGATAATGTAGTCGGGGCCTCATGTGCCGGGCGGCAAAAGAAAGGTTAACTGCCCCTGTCATGCCATTATCTGTTTTCATCAACTCGTTCATTGAACCAGTTTAAGAACTCGACTGCGAGTTCTCCTAATCGGATGAAAATGGGTCTAACCATGCTTGCTCTATGCTCGCTTGGTTCCCAGATATCTATACCACTCTGCAGGTCAAGTTGTTGTGCTAGCCAATAGAGGTTTTCGGGTTCATAGAAGAATAGAAAAGGGTTCTCAAGATATTTCTGTTCAAGGTCTCCGTCTTTATCGGCATTATTTTGCTGCTCAGAAACCCAGTCAAGGCTCTCATAGAACTCTTTCCACAATGGTATGAACTGTGCCTGGTGGTCGATGAGCCAGAAGCGCAGGCGCTGATATTCGATCTCCTCAATGTAGGTGGGCAGCGGCACTGACCACGGCGTCTCCTCATTGCCGGTGACGTTGTTAATCAATTCAATGAGGGCCAGCCAGTTCTCCATCCAATCGTAGACCAAATCTCGGTTGGCGCTACAGTAACGCCCCTGGTTCACCATTGCCACCATTTTGCTACAAACAAGACCTCAGAATTTGGCAGAGTGTGCGCATTGTTGAGCTTATTCAGAGTACAATACAACGAATTATCTTATCATCGACCATTCGTTGTATCAGAGAAGCCTTGCTTAGACTTCTTGATACGCACATAATCCTTGAATCCCTGTCGCATTCTCAAAGTTACTACATCGGCCAATGTAAAGAAGAAGTCTAGGACTGCTCCAATCAACTCTTCACGCAAATATCTCTTCAAGTTGGGTTGTTCTTCGTGTTCGTGAATCCAGTCTTCGACTCGTTGTGCGAAGGCAGTTCTGTTCACTGGGTTGTGGAGGCACTCGCTGAGCATGCTCCTGATCTCCTCATCATTTCTCAGTTTGCCTCGCCCCCATTCCATAGCTATAGCCCAGTTGGATTCCTCATACCGCACCCACGTTGCTATCTCGCGATCCACATTGTTAGTCAATAAATATAGATACTTAGTGATTCCCTTGGCTAATGCCAGACCAACGGCCTGTGGGTTGCTCTTTCTAAGAATACCTTGAAGCCCTTGTTTAAACTGGTCGTCATCTATCTTATAGTTGAAACGGTCACGACACAGGTTCCTGACATCATTTCTTATTCTTGGCACAGTCCTGTCACTGTTTGGCATCTTCAGTCACCTCCTTGGTTTCCCGCTACACTAAGTCCTAGATATCCTACTGAACTAACACCCGTGAGTCAGGGAAGGGAGGCATATGACCTCTGTCTCAGAATCGCGACAGCCCTGGACCAGTGAAAACCAGGAATCCACGGCAGACCCGGCAACCAGGACAGCGTATTCCGGTTCAAACAACTCTTTGGGCTGAAGCTCCCCGATTTCCCTCACATCCACAGTATGCCCCATTGAAGAAAGTCTCATCAATCTGATTTTCTTGATCATTTCCATGGTGCTCACTCCTTTCACATTCCTTTCGTCAGACCTTTAAGGGCGCTCATACTTTCTTCCAGGGGAAGTAAGATTTCGACGGCTTCAAGATCCGGCCCTGCAAGCACATTCCATCGCAGGTCGGTAGCTAATGTCATCAAGACACTGGCAACCAAGTCACCCTTTGGGAGGAATTGGTCTTCGACAGGCTGGATACAAACCTCCGCACCGTCAATATAGACGTCCCCGTTCCGTCTTACATATAGGTCATGGCGATCGTTACCTTTGAACCAACCGTCACGCGCTGGTTGAAAATTGAGCCTGGTGGCCACATCGTAGGCGAGAGTGTTCCCTATCCTCGCCGGCTCGATGACCCCCTTTTCGTAAGCAATTCTCACAGTGACATCAAGCAGAGGATGTTCCCACAACGGCTTGGTAACGAGGTCGTCAAACTGTGAAGCAAAGTTCAGTATGCCGCGAATGATAACTCCGTGATAGTCTGGTAGCCTGTAAATTGACTCATGCACTTGACGGCTACCAGCAGAGACTAATTCCCTTATCGCGAAGTCCATCGGGTTTTTATCTTCATAAAGCATTGCCCACAGCAATTCTCCAGAGAGTCTCACAAAAAGACCGGATTTCATGGCCCCTTTCAAAGCTAGAAGGAGCAACTCCTTTGGAGAGGTCTTGTCTGTCTCTTGCCACCACCGTGCCATAATGGCGAAGTTCTCATCGGGAATGGGAGCATCGGCCAGTGCTAGGTTCTCAACAGTTGATCTTGCAAGAAGCCGTCTACAGCCGAAATGTTCTAAAGCCGTTTTGGTTTCTTCATTGGCGGCTAAAGTGCGTTGCTCGATTGGCAGATATAGCTTATCTCGTCTCCAGCGTGACATGAAGGTAGAAGCTGGAAATTCTTCCTCGTGCAAGGGACTCAAGCCCCATGGCCCCATCTCCTCGTCCAGAATGCGGGCACATGGAGAGCAG
>DAOUMB010000120.1:0-3579 GCA_034414335.1 Dehalococcoidia bacterium | reverse complement strand
GGCGGCGGAGACATTGCCTTCCCCTGTCTGCTTACAGCCTCCGTTTATTTTGCCCGAGGTCTAGGCCCAGGAGCTATTATTGCAGTACTAGGGTCACTGGGATTGGTTAGCGTATATGCGATTCAATCGATATTTCTAAAAGGGAAGCCAATGCCGGCTCTGCCACCTATTGCCGTATTTACATTGGTTGGCTTGTTGATTATATCGTGACACAACAATATAGCGGATTGTTCAATCCTGCGACCAACCCTCAAGCTGTCCTCAAACTTCGTCGTGGCCTGACCTCTAATACCTTGCCAGTGCATCAAACCCGTTGTCAACCCAAAAAGCAAACCAATTACCTCGCCAAGTTCACCAAACTGTCTTTTGCTATGTAACTGTTGTACGATGGCTTCCAGTCGGCGACGTTGCTCTCCAGACAGATATCCTAAGGCTTCTTCACGTTTAGCCACAGCAAACTCGTGGAATCTCTCCAGACCTCGGTGGCCGCCCGCTCTCCTTGTTTATGACAACCATTGCGAAATGCATCTTGGGACTAACCAAGTTTCTCATATTCCTCAACACTTGCCTCCTGTTCCCTTCCCCAACCCTTCTCCGCTCCTTACGACCTCCAAGGATATCAGCAGTTTTCAACTCCCACTTTTTTGCGGATAAGTCAATACCCCACCCCACCACCTTGCTCCTGAGAAGAGCGAAACCCTTATTAATGGATTCAACTTGCGTCTGAGAAACCACCAACGTCGCGAGAACCAC
This sequence comes from Dehalococcoidia bacterium, assembly GCA_034414335.1. Classification (GTDB taxonomy): domain Bacteria; phylum Chloroflexota; class Dehalococcoidia; order GIF9; family AB-539-J10; genus RBG-13-51-36. Next base: position 2,826 of record DAOUMB010000120.1, on the reverse strand, counting down.
TGTCCGGTCCTCCTTATTCTTTATGTCTCCAGCAGTGTCCGCAAATACAAAGACACTCTCGCCATTTTAGGGCAACTGATACAGCCTCCCGCCGGATTCATTTGTGCAACCCCTATGAGACTCTACCCAATCAGGGCACCTGCAGGTGCAACACCTATCCAATATTCTACCACACAACACACAGAGAACTATTTTCTTGGCTAATCTAGATAATTGGCCTCTACTCTATGCGATAAGATATTCTTATAGGAATGTATCACATTATGTCATGCTATAATATTGTTACATGCTCTATTGTGCGCAAAGTTCCTGGTTTGGGTAGTCTTGAATAGGGTAATCTATGTTTGAATTGGGTGTCTTCCTGCCTCAATTGGTCGCCACAATCGTAGGTGTTGGGCTTGGCATTCCAATTGGGCTGTGGCTAAGTAGCCGCGCGAGCGAATCTCAGCGGGGACGAGAGGAAGAACAAGCTAAGCAAAGGAAACTCTCCAGTCTCAGTGCTCTCACAAAGGAAGTAGAGCATAACCAGGTCCTGCTGAACCAGGTTGAAGACGAACTCCAGAAGGCCACAGTGCCCTTATACTTACTGGACACGGGTATGTGGGCATTGCTTGGTAGTGAAGTAGCGCAAGCTGTGGAGTCAAAAGATGCACTGACTCACGTGTCTCGCCTATACTTTGAACTTGGTCACCTGAACAGGAAGTTAGATGCCCTGTTTCAGCTTGTTGCCAATCCGCTGATGGCTGCATCGAGTGAATACAAGCGACGGTTCACTGAACTGGTAAACTCTATGTTGCTTCAACTGCCTCCCACTAGGCAGCTATGCGAGGAAGTGTTGGCCATGCTGGGGGACGAAGTCGAGCATATGTCCGAGGATTCTAATACTACGAAGAAGGTTGAAGCAGACGCTGGTCGCGCCATACCCCTTGGAGGGAAAGAAAGTCTTGGGACTAGCGCTGTCAGTTCCTTCTTAGCTAGCTTTCTTTTTCTCCAGGCACGTGCGATTGAGGTGGCGTCGGAGTCGCCATGTCCTGTGTTATGTGACCTCTATCTTGGTCTTGCGGTGTTCTTCCTATTGGTTGCTTCTTTCTTGCTCTTTTCTGCCCTGGCCAATTATTTGGCGAAAATTGGAGAGCGTGTTGCGAGTACCTTGTGGCTTGGGATTGGCTATATCACAATTGCTGGTCTTATATTCAGCTGGTCAGCTGGTATCGCCGCTCTATCCCCCAAATTATTCTGGCACGAGTGGTTCTTCTGGCTCGGGTTTGTGTGGATCGTGTTCTACTGCGTCTATTTCATACGCGAAGCCAGGGAGCACGGGCGGCAATTCCGTGCTCGGCGATGAACCAAAACCTTTGACTTTTTCAAAAATCAGTCACCATAATGCTGGTCGAAAGGAGGCAAGCGTTCTCTGCCTTTTTTCAGCGCTGAATGGGGTTCAAGTAATCCAAGGTTCAAATATCTTACTCCGGCTTCAGATTTAAGTTCTACGGATTTTAATCCTGAATTCCTTCGGGTGGTGATTCTCTGGCAAGCCCGATCGGATGTTAGCTGAGTGTTGCCCATGCACCGGGTTTGATACGCGGTTCAGGTATGGGAAGCGATCTAACTAATAACCTGCTTTTGCTTTCTCCCTTTTGTACCACTCCAGGTTCTCTTCCATAATGTCCTGGATGGGAAGGTGATAGGGACATCTTTCCTCACAGTCGCCGCAATGGGAACAGGAGAAACCTTTTTCTATGGCTTCAGCAATCCAGCCGGAGAAGAACTGGTCGTCGGGCAGGCGCTTCCAGAAAGTCTTCATGGACATGACCGATGAGATGGAGATGCCCTCCGTGCAGGGCTGGCAGTAGTCGCAGCGCCGACAGAATGTAGAGCCTATTTCACGAGCCAGTTCAGCCATTCGGCGCTTCTCTTCTTTGTTCATTTCTCGGGGGCCTGTGATGATTCGCACCACTTCCTCCATCTCAGCAACCTTCTCAACTCCGAGCAGAATAGCTATATCGGGGAACTTCATGAGATATTTTATAGCTATATCGGGGTATGCTAGTGCTCCACCGCCCATGGGTTTCATGACGATGAAATCCACATCATGCTCCCGGCACAGCGGCAGTAGCTCTTGGGCAGCACTGGTAACGATAAAGTTCAATCCGTATTGAACAGTCTCAAAGAGACCGGAGGTGACTGCTTTTTTTGCCGGCTCCATAGTATGGCAGGAGATGCCGATATGTCCGATGATGCCGCTTTCCCTTGCCTCCTGGAGCGCAGACAAGGCTCCGCCGGGGCCCGTTACCCTGTCGTATGTCTCCATATCGCTTACGTTGTGCAATTGGTAGAGGTCTATGTAGTCAACACCGAGTTCCTGCAGACTTACCTTGAGGTCAGCCGCCGCTTTTTCTTTTCCCCGGCGGGCGGTTTTGCTGGCGAGGACGAGCCCATTCCGACGACCGGCGATAGCCCTGCCGATACATCGTTCGCTAATGGTGTAGGCACGTCCTGACTCTAAGAAATTCACGCACAGGTCCAGGCATCCCTTAACCACAGCTACAGCCTCCTCCTCAGGCAGGCGTTGAATAGGGATTCCGCCGAAGCCAACACGGGTAACCGCGAGACCAGTTCTACTTAGTATTAGCTTTTCCATCTGGCTCTGACATGGGCGCTAACCGAGACTCTCGGCCAGGAGATGTGGCAATGCACTTTAGACAAATTGACCCTGTTAAGATGATACACCACGACCTTGCTTTCCATCAAACCAAGCAGCCTGCTGGCCCTTGCATAAGTCACTGCGAGATAAGCTCAAATGTGCCCCTTTGTGTCCCTTTGTCC
>DAOUMB010000119.1:0-8027 GCA_034414335.1 Dehalococcoidia bacterium | reverse complement strand
ATCGAAAACCCTCGCCGGACCCTGGTGAACCAACATCTCAGGAGTTACCGCAGCACTTTTCACCACACTACCATCAGGCGCTAAATTGCCAAATAATATGCCAATACCTCCGGTAGAAGCATATGGTTGTGATAAGGGATGGATTACCTCTCTATTTTTAACTTTGGCTTCCCTCACTATTTCGCCCAATTGCTTCCCCAAAATGGTGTTCGCCTTAAGCTTCAGCAATCCCGATAGCTCCTGCATTACTGCCGGAATGCCACCAGCCAAGTCTAGGTCCTCAATATGATAGTCACCCGCCGGGCTCAATTTACAAATATGGGGAATGGAGTCACTAATCTCGTTTATCCAAGACAAGGGGAAATCTATCCCAGCCTCGTGTGCTATCGCAGTAAGATGCAACACGGAGTTTGTGCTTCCACCCAAGGCCATGTCCACAGCGAAGGCATTATAAATGGAGTCTCTGGTGAGCACATCCTTTGGTTTAATGCCATTGGCTAATGTTTCCATGACTTGCTGCCCAGCTTCATACGCTAATTGTACACGCCGTGCTTCCACCGCTGGTATCGTCCCGTTACCCGGTAAAGCCATCCCCAAAGCTTCGCTGAGACAATTCATAGTATTAGCAGTGAACATCCCGGCACAGCTACCACAACCGGGACAGGCGACCATCTCCAGTTCTTGCAACTCAGCCTCGGTCATCTCCCCCCTAGCTACCTCGCCTACGGCTTGAAAGACTGTAATAACGTCAACAGACTTGGCAGTTTCTTCCAAGAGAAGCTTCCCGGCCAGCATAGGACCACCGCTTATAAAGACGCAGGGTAAATTAAGCCTTGCTGCTGCCATCATCATCCCAGGCACGACCTTGTCACAATTGGGGATGAATACCAGACCGTCGAAGGCATGAGCCTGAGCTAGGATTTCAACCGAGTCAGCAATAAGCTCTCGGCTAGGCAAGCTGTATTTCATTCCCGGATGATTCATAGCGATACCATCGCAAACAGCTATGGTATTGACCTCAAACGGCACCCCTCCTCGACTACGGATTCCTTCCTCTACCGCCTTAGCGATCTTTTGCAAATGAATATGCCCGGGCACAATCTCGCTAAAGCTATTGATTACTCCGACAAACGGTTTGTCCCAATCATCGGAAGAACAACCTACGGCACGTAGCAGTGACCTGTGAGGCGCCCGCTCAATGCCCTTCTTTACCATGTCGCTTCGCATTTACCTTACGCTCCTGCATAAATAAACTATGTTGCGTAACATAGCACAATAGCTGACTAGCGTCAATGAGACCTCTCTTTAACTTAAACTAACCACTATATGGCTTCGGTTTGTATTATAGACGAACTTAGGCTAAAATAATGAAACCATGTGTTTAGCAGTGCCAGTAAGGATTGTCTCCATAGACGCGAATGAGGCCGAAACAGAAATCGCCGGAGTGAAGCGCCGAGTTAGCATTGCCCTGACTCCAGAGGCAAAGGTAGGGGATTACGTATTGCTTCACACAGGATACGCCATAGGCGTTGTAGATGAGGTTGAAGCCCAGGAGACCCTGAAGCTCCTGGAAGAGATAGCAAGTCTAAGTGAAATTCATTGACGAGTACCAAGACAGTGAGCTAGCCAAAGGGCTAGCAAGAAGAATTGCCAAGCACTCCACCAAGACCATAAGATTAATGGAATTTTGTGGTGGGCACACGCATGCCATACTGAGATATGGAATTCGTCAATTAGTTCCCAAAACAGTAGAAATGAGGTCAGGGCCAGGCTGCCCTGTGTGCGTTACGGCAACCGCTGATTTGGATAAAGCCATCGCCCTGGCTCACCTGCCTAACGTTACAATCACTACTTTTGGGGACATGATTAGAGTCCCCGGCAGCTACTCCAGCTTGCAACAGGCAAAGGCTGAGGGAGCAGATGTACGAATAGTATATTCCACTATGGACGCTGTAGAGATAGCAAAAGCCAATCCTGAGAAATCGGTCATCTTCATCGGCATTGGCTTTGAAACCACGGCGCCAACCATAGCTGCTTCCATACTTACAGCACAGCAGGAAAAAGTAGAAAACTTCTATGTTTTGTCCCTTAATAAGCTGACCCCGCCAGTGATGAAAGCACTGCTCGACTCAGGCGAGATAAAGCTAGACGGCATCGTCTGTCCTGGACATGTTAGTGTTATAATTGGTTCTCATCCCTATGAATTTATCCCCAAGAATTATGGAGTTGCCTGTGTTATCTCAGGATTTGAACCATTGGATATCCTGTTATGCGTAGATAAACTGGTGGAGCAAATTGAAAACGGCGAGCCCAAAGTGGAGATAGCTTACCCCCGAGGAGTAAAGCCAGAGGGAAATAGAAAAGCCTGGCAACTGATGGGGGATGTTTTTGAGATTGACGAGGCTAACTGGCGGGGGGTCGGAATTGTCCCTCAAAGCGGCTTGAAGGTGAGAGGAAAATACGAGCGATTTGACGCCGACAAGGCTTTTTCGGTGAGCCTAAAACCACCCAAGGAGCCTAAAGGATGCCGATGCGGGGATGTAATCCGTGGCGCAGCCACGCCACTTGAGTGTAAGCTCTTTAGAAAGGTTTGCACCCCGGAAAACCCTGTAGGTCCCTGCATGGTCTCCAGCGAAGGCGCTTGTGCTGCTTATTATCAATACGAGGCTCCGGAAAATTTGCAGGGCGTTTAGGGTAAAAATGGCGCAGGTTTATGGGTGACACCATTCTTTTAGCCCATGGCAGTGGCGGCAAATTGAGCCACGAACTTGTGGAGAAGAACTTCCTTCCCTTCCTGGCTAATCCTGCATTGAATAAGTTAGATGATTCAGCTATCTTTGAAGCCAGCGGGCGCCTGGCTTTCACCACCGATAGCTATGTGGTAAATCCCATCTTTTTCCCTGGCGGGGATATAGGAAAGCTAGCCGTTTGTGGCACAGTGAACGATTTAGCTATGAACGGAGCCAAGCCCCTGTATTTGAGTCTCTCTGCAATTATAGAAGAAGGCTTCCCCATAGGTGAGCTTGAGCGAATAATGCAATCAATAAAGAAAGCCGCTGAGGAAGCCGAGGTAAGTATAATCACTGGAGATACCAAGGTGGTAAATCAAGGACAAGCTGATAAGTTATTTATCACCACCTCAGGAGTAGGGATAATCCCTCCTGGAGTTGATATCTCGGGAGCTAACGCCAGGGCTGGGGATAAAGTTTTGCTGAGTGGCACTATTGGCGACCACGGAATATCTATAATGAGCCAGCGCGAGGGATTGAGGTTCTCCATGACCTTGGAAAGCGACTGTGCTCCCTTAAATAAATTAGTATCTCAAATGCTGGAGGTCTCATCAAAGATTCATTGCCTACGTGACCCTACTAGAGGTGGACTAGCCACCACGCTTAACGAATTTGCCCGACAATCGAAGGTGGGCATTGTGTTAGAAGAGGTTAAGGTACCAGTGAAGGAAGAGGTTAAAGCTGCCTGCGAGCTCCTGGGTTTAGATCCCATTTATGTCGCAAATGAAGGCAAGCTGGTAGCTATAGTTGACCCCGGCGATGCCGACAGGATTCTTGCCCGAATGAGGCAAAATAGCTATGGCAGAGACGCTGTCATAATTGGCGAGATAACCAGAGAGCACGCAGGGAAGGTGATAATGAAAACAAAGCTAGGCCCCTTCCGAATCGTTGATATGCTATCTGGAGAATTACTGCCACGGATATGTTAGATGGTTTGACAGCTAGAATTTGGCGATGCTACACTTCGCTCACCTGTGAAACGTATTGGTATTCTATATCACCCACTGTTGGAGAAACCCCGAGACTTAGCTGAGAAACTGGAGGAGTTTTTATCATCTCAGGGAGTCTCTTCGTGGCGATGCTCAACTTGGGACGAAGATGAAGCTAAATCCCAAGTGGCTGGCGCAGAGTTGATTCTCAGCATCGGCGGGGATGGCACTATCCTCCGTGTCGCTCAAATCGTAACTCCCCTGGCGGTGCCTATTTTAGGTATAAACCTGGGCAGGCTGGGATTTATCACAGAGCTAAATGGCAATGAGGTTTTGTCTAATTTGCCCGATTTGCTTAAGGGAGAAGGCTGGATCGAAGAAAGAGCCATGCTCAAGGCCCAGGTTGGAGACAAAAACTTTAATGCCCTGAATGATGTGGTACTACGAAGTGTTGCTGTTCGCCTGGTTAACATAGGAGCAGGAATTGATGGCACAGCGATAACTACTTACCGGGCTGATGGCATAATCCTGGCCACAGCTACTGGGAGCACCAGCTATTCCCTGGCATCTGGCGGACCAATTCTGCATCCTCAATCCAAGGAAATCATCCTCCAACCAATAGCTTGCCACCTTGGATTGAGCCACGCCCTGGTATTACCCCAACAGAGCATAGTTGATTTGAAGGTTGCCCACGGAGATAAGGTCGTGCTTAGCATTGACGGACAACTTGAATTGTCATTATCAGACGGGCAAAATGTCAGAGTGAACATCAGCCCTTACGTAGCTCGCTTCTTGAGAATTCACCAGCCAACCTATTTCTATAGCTCGCTGCGGCAAAAACTGGGGGGAAGAAGGAATGAAAGCTAATACGAAGGTTGACAGGGCAAAGGTGAGCGATGCTGCCCCGATGCACCAGATGATCAGTCATTTCGCTGATAAGGGAGATATGTTGCCTCGCGCCTTATCTGAGATATATGAGGATATTAGAGACTACTTTGTAGTCAGGGAGGGAAGCCAGGTTATTGCTTGTGCTGCGTTGCACGTTACCTGGGATGATTTAGCTGAAATTAGATCTCTGGCTGTCTATGAAAAGGAACAGAACCAAAGAATTGGCTCTTTGCTTGTCAAGGCTTGTCTTGACGAGGCTAAGCAACTGGGCATACCCAAGATTTTTTGTCTCGTTCGTAAGCCTGCTTTTTTTGAAAAACATGGCTTCCAACTAATCGATAAACTGGAATTGCCCCAAAAGGTATGGGCGGAATGCTATCGCTGTCCCAAGTTTCCCAACTGCGATGAAGTGGCTCTTATTTGCCATCTTTAAAGTGGCTGACTGTGAGCAAAGCGAAGCAATCTTAGGTGAGGGAAAGGAGCGTGTTGAAGCCGGAAAAAAAGCTAGCCACCCAGCAGATTTATCACGGGCGCGGGGTAAATATACGCGTGGACACTGTGGAGAAAGCCAGCGGCAGAAAAACTACCAGAGAGGTTGTGGAGCATAGCGATTGTATAGCTGTAGTGGCCCTGGATGAAGAAGATAATGTGCTTCTAGTTCGCCAATTCCGCCATGCAGTGGGTAAGTTTCTTCTAGAAATACCTGCTGGTGGCATTGACCCCGGTGAAAAGCCTATTGACTCTGTGCGTCGCGAATTACAGGAGGAAATTGGCTATTTCCCCCAGAAAATAGATGGCCTGGGGGGCTTTTATGCCATCCCCGGCTATGGCACAGAGTACCTCCACTGCTTCTTAGCTACCGACCTTGTGCCCAGTCGCCTCATAGCCGAGGATACTGAGAACATCGAGCTAGTCCGAGTTTCCCCGGATCAGATACCCCGGCTCATCGCCTCAGGCAGAATCTGCGATGCCAAAAGCATCGCTGCCCTGCTTATGTTCCTCTTTATACAGCAAGGGAGATAGGCCTCGTCCGTGCTGTTACTCATCTACCTTTTCTACTTCGATAGTACATTCTGTGACCAGAGCGGCGATTGCTCCAATCGCAGCCAGGACCGGGGCTGCTAAGACTGTTGCCGCTGCTACAGGAACACCTACCGTCAACGGAATATCTATCAAAGGACGGCCTTTATGTATTAAACGAATTCTCCTGATATTTCCCTCGTGTATCAACTGCTTGACCTTCTCAACCAGTTGATTTCCATCTACAGTGAACTTCTCTTCGGTCATGGCTCTCAAACCTCCCTTCAGTCTTAATTTTACATCCTTATTTTCAGCCTGTAATCACCCGAATGTTTCTTAGCCACGAGGAGAAGCTAAATCCATCGATTGATCATTTGACAACACGTTTCTAGCTCCCATTCAGCAGCGCTCATCGCTCATTCCTGTCTCCCAACAGAGCAAGCATGTACTCCTCCACCGAGGAGTCGATCTTACTTATCCGCCGCAGTTCATTTCTCCTCACTACATCTTCGATGGATTCCACCAGGTTGTTAATATTCTGCCCCACCCAGAAAATCTTTGCCCAGGGCCTTCTCAGCATTTGAGATATATAGGATTCATCCAGTGACTTCTGGGCCACGAGGTAGTTCTGTTTTCGGAAATCACCACTTTCTCAATGACTTAAAGGCATTCCACATAGGAACCCTTTTCATATATTCCTTGTATCCATCACCGAACTTCTCGATATTGAATGCGTCCTCCTTTTTAGATGCCATCCAGAAGCAGAATACATTTACCACTCCCAGTATGGTGAATGGAATTGATTGGAAGACCGACATCAATCCAACCGTCCAAATAGCAGTCCCTAAGTAGAGGGGATGCCGCACGATTCCAAACACGCTGCTCTAAATCATAGTGGTGCTGCTCTCCCAACCGGTCTCGGGTTCGCCCTTGCGCTTAAGGGCGATAAATGCGGATACAACGAAAAAAGCTGCAGGGGCATAGAGAACAAGGCCAGTAATCCGGAGTGGCATGATATCAAACTGCGTCCATACTCCACCCAGGCCAAGAATCATTAACGTAAAAGAGCCACCCAATCCACAGGCTTCATAGATTTCGCAGATAATGCGTTTTCGAATCACCGGGATTAGCCATCCCGAGATGATGCCACCCCACATTCCTGCTACCACTATGTATATCCACATCTTTTAGCCCGTTACAAACAAATGTTTGCACTTACAGTTCCTACATTCACTGAAAGCCGTCGGCTATCAGGATTTTTTCTTATAATTTTCCTTCCTCTTTCTCACCCTGGCCTTAAACTCATCGTGAAAGATAAGAAGGCTCTGAATAGCACCTACCGATTCAAGGCCCTCGGATATACTCAGTCCGAAGCTTGTGTCGACGTTCCTCTTTGCCAGTCCGACTGCTAAGGGCCTGTTGTTAATGATCTCCTCTGCCCAGGCCTTGGCTGTACTCTGCAAGTCCTCCAGTGGTACCACTTTGTTGACCAGGCTAATACGCTCAGCATCCAGGGCAGAGATTGTCTTTCCGGTTAAAATCAACTCTTTTGCCCTACCCACCCCCACTATTCTGGGGAGCCTTTGATTCCCACCCAAATCAGGGATTACTCCTAAGTTCACCTCCGGTATAGAGAACGTCGCTTCCTCAGAGGCGATTCTAAGGTCGCAGGCCAATGCCAGTTCAAACCCCGCTCCCATGGCAGAGCCATGAATTGCGGCGATCACCGCTTTCTCCAAATATTCTATCTCCGAGAATGCTCTTTGAAGTTTGCGCACATCTTTCCGAAGGTTCTGAGCACTCATTCCTGCTATTCTTCCTATTTCAAATAAATCAATGCCTGCACAGAATATTTTTCCTTCCCCTGATAAGACCACGACTCCAACACTATCCTTAGCGGCAACCTCATTAAAACATCGCTCAAGCTCGTCCAGCATCTGTAAATTTATAGCATTTCTCTTCTCTGGCCTGTTCAGTCTAATATACAAAATTCCATTCTCTTCCAGCAGGGAAAGTAGCTCAAAATCCATTTAAAACCTCCCGATTGTATTTTGTCAGCCTCAGCCTTGAAATTTTCTCGTAGGGTAATCTTGTATTTGTTAATCTATTCCGAGAACGCTATATCCTAATCTTCAAAATACTTCCGAGTCAAGCTTTCATCCAATCACTTTGAGAATATGATAAGGCAGCAAAGCTTCATTGACGAGAGGCAGAGGGCAAAGTAAAATTCCCAATAATGTACAACAAGGCTGTGTTCGATAATGGCTTGAGAGTCATCACTAGCACTATGCCTCATAGTCGTTCAGTAAGCCTTGTCATCCTTGTAGGCGCTGGCTCCTGTTACGAAAGTAAAGAAGAGGCGGGCATTTCACACTTCGCCGAGCATTTATTCTTCAAAGGC
>DAOUMB010000118.1:0-1901 GCA_034414335.1 Dehalococcoidia bacterium | reverse complement strand
CTCATAGAATAGCTCCTGCCATTGCCTTACCATGCCTAAATACCCATTGTTCATGATAGCTATCTTTACAGCAATCTTCTCCTGCGTTATGGTAGCTAGCTCCTGGATAGTCATCTGAAAGCCACCGTCGCCCGCGACACACCATACCACCTTCTCAGGGCAACCGACCTTGACTCCCATAGCAGCAGGTAGTTCAAACCCCATGGGGCCCAAACCTCCCGCAGAGAAAAGGCTGTTCGGTTTATTGTAAACAAAATATCGTGCTGCCCACATTTGATTCTGTCCTACCCCGGTAACCATTAAAGCATCACCTTGTGTGGCTTCGCAGATCTGGTGGATAACGTACTGCGGCAATAGCTCATCACTTTGCCTGATTTCTAGCGACGGATGTTCATACCTCCACTGCTCTATCTGAGAGAGCCAATCCACATGCTCTCTCCTCTCAATCTCCCCATTCATGGCTGTGAGTACACTTTTTGTATCTCCGACTACAGGAATATCTGTGGGGATATTTTTTCCAATCTCTGCAGGGTCAATATCGATATGAATGATGCAGGCATTGGGCGCAAACTCCTTAGTATTTCCCGTAGCCCGGTCATCAAATCTCATACCAATAGCGATAAGAATGTCGGCGTTTTGCACTGCCATATTGGCGCAAGCTGTGCCATGCATCCCCAACATGCCAAGATCAAGTACATGGTTCCCAGGGAAAGAGCCAAGGCCAAGGAGAGTGTGAGCCACTGGTATTTGTGCTTTCTCAGCTAATTCCTTGAACTCATCGTAAGCTTGGGAAATAATTATCCCCCTGCCAGCGATGATAACAGGCTGCTCAGCTTCGTTGATAAGCTTTGCCGCCTTTTTAATTTGAGCTGGGTGCCCACGAGAGATAATCTTATAGCCTGACAGGTCAAGCTTATCGGGATAAACAAAGTCCGTCTTCTCTTCTTGGACATCTTTCGGTATGTCAATAAGCACAGGTCCCGGTCTTCCCGTCTGGGCAATGTGGAAGGCCTCTTTAACCGTTTTAGCCAGTTCAGCGACATCGGTAACGAGATAATTATGCATGGTAATTGGAAGAGTAATGCCCGTGATATCTGTCTCCTGAAAGGCATCCTTGCCAATTACAGCTCTAGAGACTTGGCCAGTTATAGCTACCAAGGGAGCAGAATCCATATAAGCACAGGCAATTCCGGTAACCAGATTAGTAGCTCCAGGCCCCGATGTAGCTATACACACTCCCGCCTTCTGTGTAGCTCGAGCATAGCCATCGGCGGCATGAGCCGCTCCTTGTTCATGACGAACCAATATATGTCGAAGTCGGGGATATTGGGGTAAGGTATCATATATCGGTAAGACAGCACCACCAATAATGCCGAAAACAACCTCTACCCCTTCTTTGACTAAACTCTCACACAGAATCTGAGCACCAGTTTTCTTCATAATGTGGCCCCTTAATCAGCAAACACTGCTCCAGTGCTGGCTGAGGTTACTTTATCACTATATCTCTTAAGATAGCCAGTTTTAACTTTGGGTCCAAAGGGAGACAATGAAGCCAGCCGTTGTTCCAGCTCTTTTGGGCTTAATTCCACCTCCAATTTGTGGCCAGGTATATTTATCCTAACAATGTCACCATCTCTCAAAGCAGCTATAGGACCCTTTTCTGCTGCCTCGGGAGAGACATGACCAATGGCTGCCCCTCGTGTGCCTCCGGAAAAGCGTCCATCTGTAATAAGAGCTATCTCTTTATCCATACCCATACCGCTGAGGAGAGAGGTAGCCGCTAGCATTTCACGCATTCCCGGACCCCCCTTGGGGCCTTCGTAACGGATGACGAGCACATCTCCTGACTTGAATTTACTTTTTACTATCGCCGCCGTAGCTTCCTCCTCACTATCGAAAAC
>DAOUMB010000117.1:0-2816 GCA_034414335.1 Dehalococcoidia bacterium | reverse complement strand
ATTCTCGATTATCCGCACCGATGTTTTCCAAGCCGCAATTCTTTTCATTGGAATTTTTGCCGCTTTAGCGCTGGTTTTCCCACAAGTGGGTGGACTCGGTGGGTTAAAGGGCTCCTTGCCTGCCGGTTATTTCTCTTTCCCAACGAGCCCCAAGTTTGATTGGAAGATGCTCTTATCATTTTTGATTCTAGTCGGAGCGACTTATGTAGTCGGGCCCGATATGTACACACGACTTTTCTGTGCCAAGGGAGAAAAAACGGCCCAGCAATCAGCCATTTTGTCGGCATTCCTTTTCATTCCCCTGGCTTTTGCCATCATCTTTATAGGGATGGGTGCCAAAGTTTTATATCCGGAGATACCTGCCGAAGGAGCCTTTCCTCAGGTAATAACCAGTGTGCTTTCCCCAGGTTTAAGCGGGTTGATCCTCGCTGCTCTAGTCGCAGCGCTCATGTCCTCAGCGGATACCTGCCTGCTTAGCCAAAGTGTCATTTTAACCGAAGATATAGTTAAGCGAGCGTACCCTGCGCTTGATGAAAAGAAAACTGTTTTGCTAACTCGCTTAAGTCTAATTGGGTTGGGTCTGGTGGCATTGGGTCTGGCTTTGGTCTTAAAAGGGGTGATTTCATCCCTCCTTTTTGCTTACACTGTATTCACTTGCGGCTTAGTTGTTCCGGTGATTGCCGGATTTTATAAAGACAAGCTAAAGGTGACGTCAAGAGGTGCTCTGGTTGCTCTCATAGGTGGTGGGATAATAGGCTTGCTGGGGAAAATCCCCGGTCTTGACATCCCCCTCAAAGGGGACCTCGGCCTTATTGGTTTTGCTGTAAGTGCCATTCTCCTTTTTGGAGTGAGTTTCCTTACCAGAAGGGGATAATCTGTAAGGCGTAAATCCATGCTATAATGAAAAAGTGCGTGTTGCGCTTATTGGTTTGGGGCTCATTGGTGGCTCAATAGGACTCTCCTTGAAACAGCCAGCTAAATCGGAATTTGACATAGTTGGTTATGTTCGCCGCCCGGAAGTAGCATCTACCGCGTTAAGCTCAGGGGTAGTTGATAAAGTAGAGACAAGCCTCGCAGAAACAGTAAAGGAAGCTGAACTCATTATTATTGCTACTCCGGTTTTAACTATAAAGGAAATCCTATCACAGATAGCAGCTCACCTTCCGGCCAGTTGTGTGGTAACCGATACAGCCAGCACCAAAGTTCAGGTCATGAAATGGGCAGAAGAAATATTGCCGCCAACGGCAGATTTCATTGGCGGACATCCTATGGCTGGGAAGGAAACTTATGGCATTCAAGCTGCTGAAGCCGACCTATTTCGGGGGTGCACTTACTGCCTCACCCCATCAGAAAAAGCTTCACCAAAATCAATAGATAAGGTGACAAGCGTTGTAAAAGAGCTTGGAGCTATACCCTTTTTCGTTGATGCTCAAGAGCATGACAGGCTAGTGGCTGGTGTCAGTCATCTACCTATGTTGCTCTCGGCAGCTCTGGTATCAGTGACTACGAAAAATCCTTCCTGGCATAAGATGTCCAAACTGGCTGCCTCTGGATATCATGACCTTACTCGTCTGGCCTCGGGAAATCCTGAGGTAAATGCGCATATCTGTCTAAGCAACCAGGAAGCTATCCTTCACTGGATAGATGAACTCAGCCAGGAACTGGAGAGGTATCGCCAACTAGTGATTACTGGTGATAAGCGCTTAGAGCAAGCCTTAGCTGATGCTAACAAAGCAAGACAAGAATGGCTAAACAAGATACAACAAGAACCATCAAATACTGCCCCAGGTTGGAAGGGGAGCTAATTCTACCTGGCGATAAGTCTATTTCTCACCGAGCTGTCATTCTGAATAGCTTGGCCAAAGGTAAAGCCGAGATTGGCAATTTCGCTCCGGGCAGAGATTGTCTGTCTACAGTTAGGTGTCTAAGGGCCCTGGGAGTGAAAATCGACAGGAAAGGGTCGTGGGACTCACCCTCTTTATCAGTTTTAGGCACTGGTGGAACCGGTCTTAAGGAGGCCACTAATGTGCTTGATGCCGGAGATAGTGCCACTACGATGCGCCTCCTTGGCGGGCTCCTTTCCAGCCAGCCTTTCCTATCTGTTATCACCGGGGATGCCTCTCTTCGTAATCGCCCCATGGGTAGGTTGATTGAGCCACTGAGGTTGATGGGCGCTGAAATCTGGGGAAGAGGGGGAGATTCCTTTGCTCCTATAGTCATTAATGGGGGAAAGTTGCATGGTATAGATTTTACCTTGCCTATTCCTAGTGCTCAGATTAAATCAGCGATTCTGTTAGCGGGTCTTTTTGCCCAGGGCAATAGCGTCTTACACCAAGCAATACCTTCAAGAGACCATACTGAAAGAATGCTTAAACGAATGGGAGCCAGCCTGGAAAGCCAGAGAAATTTAATTTCCTTGCTGCCTTTGAGCAGCCCCTTGGTTCCTGTTAGCCTTCGTATCCCTGGCGATGTAAGTTCAGCAGCCTACTTTATAGTCGCCGGAGTTATTCATCCCAATGCCAGGATAGTTATAAGGGATTGTGGGATTAACCCCACACGCACTGGAATCCTGGATATTCTCCTTGCGATGGGAGCTAAGCTGAAAATAGCTAATGAGCGTCTGGAAGCCAGTGAACCTTTGGCCGATATTGTGGTAGAATCTAGCGAGTTAAAAGGGATAGAGGTGGGTGGTGATATTATTCCTCGCCTCATTGACGAGATTCCCGTGCTAGCCGTAGCTGGCTGTGTTGCTAAAGGGAAGACCGTGATCAGGGATGCTGGAGAGTTGAGGGTGAAGGAATCAGACAGGATTGCAA
>DAOUMB010000116.1:0-25521 GCA_034414335.1 Dehalococcoidia bacterium | reverse complement strand
ATGATCGGTGGGGCCTCAGGGTGAGCCACATCTAAGGTTAGCTTGCGCTTCAGTGCATCATACTCTGCTCGTCCGGAGCCTAACCCCCAACGGGGAAGATAGTTCATTACGTCTGGAACCCTGTTTGATTCTACTTTGATGATCTCAGCCCCCAAGGCAGCCAGAATGCGGCAAGTTAAGGGCAAGGCTATTAATGGACCCAGTTCAACGGCCCTTATACCTTCGAGAGCTCCTTTTGTCATCTCTTTCACCTCTATTTTTGCCTAGATTATGCCGCTACTTCGCAGGACAACCAAATCGTCTTTGGTAAATCCCAGCTCGCCGCAGTAGATTTCCTCATTGTGTTCCCCTAAAAGCGGTGCAGCTTTGGTAATCTCGGGGACATCCTCGCCGTAAAAGGGGCCCTTTCTGGGATACTTCATCTTGCCAACCACAGGGTGGTCAAGCTCAACCCAGAAATCGGCCTCAACTAGACCGGGATCATCGAGAAGGTCTTCCGCTGTATTTGCTGGCTCGAAACCTAAGTCTCGCTTCTGACCCTCGTGAAAAAACTCTTCCTTGGTCATAGAACTGGAAAGTCTCATTACATAGGCAATAACTTCATCACGACGTTTCTGTCGCCCCTCACCAAAAACACCCTTCAGCTCTTCATCAAGCACCCCCTTCTCTCCGGTCACTTCGTAAATCCATTGCGCCAGAGTGTCCCACTCCTTTGCTGTGGTGGTAAGTGCAGCAGCCCAGCCGTCCTTGCAAGGATAGGCACCCAAGGGCACCGAGATAACGGAGTGATGTCCAACTCTGATTGGATTCTGACGCTGGAATTTCCACATCGCTGCCTGGTGCTGCTCTAGATGGTAAGGGATGATGGGCTCGGAAAGGGATACATCCATATATTGCCCCCTCTCAGAGACGGTGTCGCGGTAATAAAGAGCGGCCAAGATCCCTACTGCGGTATACTGAGATGCGGGATAATGAGAATGCTCATTGCCCAGCCTCACTGGAGGCTTATCAGGGTCCCCTGTGATCTGCATATAGCCGCCCATGGCCATGGCCACCAAGTCTGAGCTCTTATAGTCCTTATAAGGACCTGTCTGACCAAAAGGGGTGATTGAAGCCATTACCAGCTTTGGATTGACCTTGGAAATGGCATCGTAGTCCAGACCAAGACTTTTCATATAACCAACGGGGAAAGTCTCCACCACTACGTCTGTCGTCTTGGCTAACTGCTTGAAGATAGCTTGACCGTCCGGACGCTCGAGGTTGAGGGTTATAGAGCGTTTGCTTGTGTTGAAGTATAAGAAATACAGGCTTTTTTCTGGGTGGGGCTCATCGTGAAAAAATGGGCCGCGGTGTCTTCCCTTATGCCCTGAGCTCGGCTCTACAATTATGACATCAGCACCAAGGTCGGCAAGTAGCTTTGTACAATAGACGCCCTTTTCATCAGCAAGATCAAGCACACGGTAGCCTTCTAGGAGTTTGTTCTGACTTTGTCTTTCAGCCATCAATACCTCTCACATGAAAAGGAAGAATAGTCTGATGTGAATATGGAATCACCCTCAAGACCATCCCTCAGCCCTTTTAATTCATAAAAAAATTCATAAAAAATGTTTGACTTTGAGCACTAACTCGAGTGATTAAATCTCGAACTTAAACACCTTTTGAGCGTTTTTATAATACATCTTTTCCAGTATTTCTGGCGCAAATCCCTCAGCCTCCCATTCTGTAAATACCCTCTCATACGGAAAGAAGGGATAATCCGATCCGAACATGAACTTGTCCTGAAGGCGTCCCCTGATTTCCCTTTTGATCTCTGCTGGCACGTGTCTGGGAGCCCAACCATGGTTTTCAGCATAAACGTTGCCCTTATGTAGCAAAATCGAAATCATCTCATTATGCCAGGGCCATGAGCAATGGGCGGAAATCAGGGTGAGATTTGGGAATTCGGCTGCTGCGTCATCAAGAAATGGTATTGGCCTCTCGTTTCCCAGATGATATCCACCTCCCCCGGGCGTACCGGCTCCACCGGCAGTATGCCCGACATTCCATTTGACAGGAACACCTGCATCGCAGCATAGATCGAGAAAGGGATACATCAATTTGTCATTTATAGGGACACCCGCTGCCAGACTCATCTGGTAATATCCAACGAACTTGAGGTCCTTGATGCACCTCTCTACTTCACGCAAACCCTTATAGCCTAGCTGGGGATTAACCGAGCACCACATCCCAGCTATAACGTCCGGGTAGTCTTTCTGGTACTGCGCCGCCCGGTCATTCATCTCCCTGACTTTGCCTATGTCATCGGTCATGTTGACTGTTGGCAAGGCGACTATAGCTTTGACATCGGCATCTCTCAGTACCCGGGCCATTTCCTCATCGGTCTTGCCATAGCCCAGCTTCGTGCCGAGGTATGTCTCGAATTGGCTGACCATCTCAAGGGGAAGCAAGGACCCCCATTTGGTAACATTCTGAAATTGAACATCTATTGCCTTCATAAAGCAAACCTCCTTATTAAACTAATGTTCCCCGCCTCAAGATTGCGCAACCTTGAGGCTTTGAAATTCCTTAGCTATCCCTTCTGTGACTTTAGGTACTCGACAATTTCTGTAGTAGATGAGCCTACACCAAAGACCCTGGCTACCCCCATCTCCAGAAGCTTTGGTATCTGCTCATCTCGAATTATACCGCCCACTAGCACCATTACATCATTCAGGTTTCTTTCTTTGAGCTGCCGCGTCACCTCAGCGGTTATGTGCATCTGTCCCCAAGCTAGAAAACTGAGGCCTATGACATCTACATCTTCTTCTACAGCTGTTTTCACCACCTCTTCAGGCATAAGAAATCTGGTATAAACAACCTCCATTCCTGCATCCCGGAGAGCAGCAGCTACGGTTATTATCCCTCTTTGGTGGCAGTCAAGCATGGACCTACTTAACAGTACTTTGATTGGCTTTTCTGTTGGACTCATTTTCAACTCCTCACTTAATAAGCCCCCAGCCAAATACCTCTTTGAGCACGTCCATCATCTCCCCTGAGGTGGCATTTGCTTTAGCGCTTTCGACTACGGCGGGCATTAGCACACCAATCTCGCCTTCTTCTACGCTTTGAGCCGCCTTCTTTAATTCTGCTAACGCTGCCTTTGTTTTGGCGGTGTCACGTTTTTCCTTGAATTTCTTCAACCTTTCTATGGCTATCTCCTCCACCTCGGGGTACTCGAATACCGGGACCTTCTGTTCTTCTTTCATCACGAATTTATTCACCCCGACCATTACCGTCTCTCCCTTGTCAACGCTGCGGCGCCACTCGATACCCCCGCGGTCAATTTCACGCCGGAACCATCCTGTCTCCAGACATTTTACCCAGCCACCCATCTCTTCGATTCTTTCTAGAAGCTTAGTTGCCTCTTCCTCTATCTTGTTGGTGAGCCACTCCACATAGTAAGAACCAGCCAGGGGGTCACTGACTTTGGGTATGCCGGTCTCGTGTAGAATGATCTGCTGAGTTCTAAGGGCCAGTATAGCTTATTGCTCTGTAGGTATAGCTAACGGGTCGTCATAGTGAGTGGTCCAAAGTGCGTTGACCTCGCCCAGCACAGCAGCCAGGGTTTCGAGGCAGCCCCTGATGATGTTGTTTAAAGGCTGTTGCCTCGTATATGTCGCGCCTGCTGTCTTGACATTGATTATGGCCTTGAGAGCCCTGGGGTTCTGGCAGCCGAGTCTCTCGCTGGCAATCTTCGCCCACATCCTCCGGACAGCGCGTATCTTGGCTATGGTCTCGAAGAAGTCCATATGGCCTGCCATGTGAAAGTTGAATCGTGTCACGAAAACATTAGGGTCGAGGCCGGCCTTGATGCATTCCTCAGTGAGGGCAATTACGACCGACAGAATGAAGGCCAGTTCCTGAATGGCATTGCCTCCACACTCCATTATGTCGTACATATTGAAGTTGACGGTGTTCCAGTGTGGTACATTCTCAGTGCAGTATTTGATGAACTCACGGTTGATTTTAAGGGTGCTTTGGGGTGGGAATGAAGGGTGCTCCAAATACATCTGGCGGAAGAAGCTGTTTAACGACAGGCCGTGCAATTTGTCCAGTGGGATGCCTTGCCTCGCAGCCAGGATAACCAGCCAGGCCAAAAATATGGGAGAGGTGTCAAAAACACCCAGTACCAGATTTCTTTTACTTATGTCTACGCCTTTGAATAGGAGTTCAAAATCCTCAAAGGTGTTGACAGAGGGCCCGGTCATACCAACCCAGCCTTTGGCTACAGGGTGGTCAGCGTCGTAGCCCAACATGCCTGCCTGGTCTTGGCCCGTAAAATAGGGCGGTTCCCTACCCTCATATCCCCTGAGCCCCTCTTTGCTTAGTAGCTCATATCTCTGGCGTGTCTGCTCTGGCAACCCATAGCCAGTAGCTTGTTGAGATACCCATGGCTGAACTCGGTACCCTATGGGGTATAGCCCTCTAGTATAGGGGTATATCCCGGGCATACCTATTTGCTTGTAGTCAGTATCGCTGATATCCTCTGGGGTATATACAAATTTTAAGGGAATGCCTGAATAACTGGTGGTCTTGAATTCCTTATCTCCATACCGCTTCCGGTATTCCTGAAGCCATTTCTCCTTTACCTCTTTGACCTCATCTAGTGTTGTTTTATCGAACATACAGTTCCCTCTCTGTAATTCTGGTTTTGTATTGGGAGAAACTACAGTTTGCTATGTTAGCATGGGCTCGAGAGCGGTGTCAATTCTTTGCGGCAATGTTCTGGTATGCAAAGAATTGTGCCTAGGGGATGCACGAGTCTTGGGGGAACAGGAAAAAGCTACCACGAGTGGCTGATTGCCCCCTTTTCGCAACTCCTCAGGCATTTTAACTCTTTAGCTCCGCTGACAGGCTTGCATGGACCACAGATATATTTCAGGTCTCTGACGACCTCATTCCGCACTTTGGCCACTAGGTTCTCATAATCATCGGTTATTACTTCAAATACCTTCTCGGGGCAGGCATCCACGCACTTACCACAGCCATCACACTTTTGGCTATCTATCGTTATGTAATAATCCCCTGAGGCATCGGTATATCCATAGTTGGCAATATAGGGCAGGGTCAATATCTGTCTGTTTAAGAACCAATCAAACATCTTTCTTTTCAGGCCTTAGTTGATTTCTCCAGAAGGTCATTGGCGAAGAGGGCAGCTCCCAAAGCACCAACAATCTGGGGCTCGAAGCTTATATGAGCCTTGACACCAAAGAGCTTTTCCACTCTTCGGACCACGCCTATGTTCTTGGCAATCCCTCCCGTGATCATGAAGTCCTCTTCCATCCCAATGCGGCTGACCAAAGTGTATACCCTGTGGGCTAAAGCATCACAATAGGCAGCGATGACCTCATTGACCGGCACCCCACCCCGCAGCAAGCTTAAAGCCTCGGATTTAGCAAAGACCACACAGATGCTGCTCACCCTCGGTGGTTCCCCTTTAATATCCAGCGACCTGGGTCCAATATCCTCCACGGGCACGGACAACAACTCGCCCAGAACCTCCATGGACCTGCCAGAGCCGGCAGCACACTTATCGTTCATTACGAACTGTGTCACCTTGCCTGTCTCATCGCAACGGATTGCCTTGCAGTCTTGGCCACCCATATCAAGGATGGTTCTGACCGAGGGCAGCAACCAATGTGCTCCTTTGGCGTGGCATGAGATCTCGGTTATAGTCTTATTGGCAAAGGGGACATTTACTCGTCCATAGCCTGTTCCCACGGTGAACTGGATGTCTTCCAGTTTCATGCCTGTTCCCTCCAGCGCCATATTTATCGCCTTAATGGCGCTGGAAGGGCTACTTGAGCCTGTATAAGCATTGCTATAACAAAAGATCTCATTGTCGGTGAGAACCAACGCCTGGGAGCTAACCGAGCCTACATCCACCCCGGCCGTGATTGTTTTTGCCTTGGTCCAGTCCTTCCCTGGTGCTTTCCAGGAATACTCTCTCCATCCGACATTCACTGCTGTCATTTTATTCCTTCTTCCTAGCGACAAGGGCTGCCCCGATGGCCCCCGTGATTTGTGGATTCTGGGGGATTAAAGGCTCGATTCCCAGGTGCTTTCCTAGCAGAGCAGCAACTCCCACGTTCTTGGCGACCCCGCCGATGAAAGCCACATCCTTTTCTATCCCGATTCTGCGCACCATAGAGACGCTCCTGCTGGCTATGGCATTATGTAATGCCTGGGCAATATCGACTTTGTTTACTCCACTATGGATAAGGGATACCACCTCTGACTCGGCAAAAATAACACAAGTGACGTTTATCGGGATTTCTTCTCGCGAGAGGAGCGACAGCTCACCCATCTCCTCCACCTTTACCTCCAAAGCCTTGGCCATAGCCTCAACGAAGGTGCCGGTGCCAGCAGCGCACTTCTCGTTCCTGGCAAAGTCCAGGACCTTTCCCTCGGCACCACACTTTATCCCCCGGCTTTCCTCAGCACCTACGTCAATTACCGTCCTCACTGTAGGGAAGAGCCAGGCTGCTCCTTTGGCGTCAGCAATCACCTCGCTAACTTGATCATGAGCGAAGGAAGTGTGTTTTCTACCAGTCCCGGTAGCTGTGATGTGCTTTAAGTCATCGATTGTTATCCCAGCTTTGTGTAAAGCTTCCTCTAGCGCCTGCTCGGTTGACTGTTTCATATCAATGCCAACCAGCACCACGCTATATGACAAGACTTGACCATCCTTGAGGATGACTACCTTTGCAGTTTCAGCCCCAATGTCCACGCCAGCAGTTATCATCTGCTTTCCTCCAGGGTGGCACATATCAATTGCTCAGACTTGTGGATGGGGGTAGCTATGATTTTAGCCCCTATTTTAGCTTTGCTAATACCTTCGAAACTTTGTCTCAAATTGAACTATATGGAAGCCACTCCAGAATGTCAAATTCCTGCACTTCTGGTAACTCTCACCAGCAATAAAGCTGAACCCATTAACTATCCTTAGCGCTCCCAAGTCCTTAACTGGATTTCTTATTTTCAAAAGTCTTCCTTTTCATGCGCCCTTCGTGGTACCCGATGAACTTGTTGATCGCATTGGCAGCGCGGTCAAGCGAGGGGTAAAGCGGGAGTTTGACTTCATTGCATCTCCGCTGCCATTCTCCAACCACTTCCCAGGTCTCGGCTGTGGAAGCTACTGAATGTAATACTATGGCTGTGGGCTTGCTGCATTCTTGGGCACCGCTCAAATAAGTTTCCCTTCGAGTTTCTTCTGTGCGCATCGTCAACCCTGGGTTGGACATTACGCTCAGCCCCCGATGCAATATCATCAAGTCGATTCCTTCCCAGCTGGCAATGACCTTGATGCTCTCGGCAAACCTATTAGCATCTAAGATGGCCATTGAGGAGTCGAAAGGGTTTCCCAAAATGCTACCTGCTTCAGGCGTAGTCTCACTTAGCTTCTTCTTCACCTCTGGTGGAAGTTTTGGAACGCGTAATCCCATCCTTTCACATTCATCGGCAATCTGAACACTGGCCCCACCGCCGGTTCCCACAACGCCAACATTCCGTCCTTTTGGAGGAGACATATATAGGAACGGCAGGATAACGTCAATAAGTTCATCCATGCTATAAACTCTGATTACCCCTAGCTGCTTGAAAATGGCATCCAATATTGCATCTCCCACTGCTAGGGAGCCTGTATGAGACGCTGCGGTCTTTGCTCCAGCTTCAGTGTATCCTCCCTTGTATACTATCACCGGCTTTACCTCTGTAGCCGCCTTAAGCGCCTTTAGAAATCTTTGCCCATCCTTCACACCTTCTAGATAGGCTGTTATTATCTCGGTGTCGGAATCTTGGGTGAGATATTCCAGGAAATCGCTCTCGTTTAGGTCGCTGGCATTTCCATAGCTTATTACCTTGCTAAAGCAAATTCCTCTGGATGCCCCCGCTCGGACCATGTAGAAGAAACTTGCACCGCTCTGCGAGAGGAAGCAAACATTGCCGCTTTCCTTGGGAAATCCTAAACCGGCCCCCAGCTTCGTTTCGGGGCAGTATATACCGAAACAATTTGGTCCTATTATCCTGACTCCCCCCCTCTTGGCGATTTCGGTGGTCTCAGCCTCCAGCCTTTTCCCTTCTTCAGTCCCCAGTTCGCTGAATCCAGCTGAGAAAATGGTGGCAACCTTTACCTCTTTTTCTACGCATTCTTCCATCACCTTGGGGATGGCAGGAGCGCCGAGAAATATTATTACGTTATCAACCGGGCCGGGGATTTCCTTAAGGCTGGGATATATCTTTAAACCCCTCCATTCTCCACCCTTGGGATTGATGGGGTAAAGTCCGCCATCGAACCCATGTTCAAGATAAGGACCAATCAGCGTTTCCCCTGCAGGATTGGCTGGGTTGCTTGAAACGCCGAGGAAAGCGATCGAACTGGGGTGAAAGATATACTCTAGACCTTTTACATCTGCTTCCGTTGGCATTCTAACCTCCTGGGAGAAAGAAATCTTGCTTATGCAATTTAGTAAGGGGGGACCCACCTGATTAAGTTTCCGCTTCCCTAGGATCCCCCAATTATTCTAATTATAGAGGACTATTGGACCTTATGGCAAAGTTATGTGATGGCCCCCCAGTATGCCCTCTAGCTAAATCGGATATCAATGGTTGGGACTGGGTTTTATTTGCAATCAGGCTCTTTTTTCTGGGCTACAGTAGAAAGCCTAATCTTCCCTTCGCCATGCCCTATCTAGCTCTTCACGGAAGTCAGGGTGGGCAATGGAGATAAGGGCTTTTGCACGCTGGGACAATGTTTTGCCTTTTAGTTCAGCTATTCCGTACTCGGTGGCAATATAGTCAACATCATAGCGGGGTGTACTGATAATGGTTCCCTCCTTAAGTCGGGGGACAATGCGGGAAGTCTTGCCCCGTGCTGTGGAGCCAAAGGCGATGATGGATTTCCCGCCAGGAGCCAAATCAGCTCCCCTTATCCAGTCAGCCTGCCCTCCAACTGCGCTGATCTGGGTGTCTCCAATAGATTCGGCATTCAGTTGCCCGGTGAGGTCAATCTCCACTCCTGAGAGGACGGCGACAAAATTCTCAATCTGGCGGACGGTCATTATGTCGTGCGTATAGCTATAGGGGTGTAGCTCTACCAATGGATTTTTATGCACAAAACTAAGTAGTTTTTCTCCTCCCAATACCCCGGCGGTTACCGTTTTGCCCCTGTCTATTCTCTTGCGCTCATTGGTCACCACCCCGCTCTCTATGAGGTCGCCCATGCCATCGCCCATCATGCCGCTGTGTATTCCTAGGTGACGTTTATCTCCTAGAGCTTTGGCCAGAGATTCAGGGACAGCCCCGATGCCAATGCATAGAGTGGCCTCATCGGGGATAAGATAGCTTACATTTTTGGCAACCGCCTCCTCCTCGGGGCCTATTTTGGGATTGCGCCAGGATGGGAGGGGTCTGGAGGATTCCACCAGGTAGTCAAACTGGCTCATATGGATGGCGTTGTCGCCAAAGGTGGTGGGCATTTGCTCATTTACTTCAGCAATAGCTATCTTGGCGTTGAGGACTGCCTCACGATTATAGCCAACAGCAATTCCCAAACTAAAGTAGCCTTTCTCATCTGGCGGAGAAACTTGCACCAGAGCCACATCAATGGGAAAAGATGTGCCAAATAGGGACGCTATTTGTATTAGTCTGGCGGGCAAATAATCAACCACGCCGCTCTTGACTCCTTCTATAAGGTCAGAGCTCACATGAAAGGTGATGATATGAAAGTAATCAGTGAGCTTAGCGTATTTAGAGCCAGGAAGGACTCGGCTATCCAGCAGGTGAGTGCCCTTCAACCTTTCCTTGTCCTCTACCAAAGCTTCTACCAATGTTTGGGGCTCACCACAGCCCCCTTCTATATATACTATATCTCCAGGTTTGATGGCTCCTATCGCTTCTTCAGCGCTTACCTTACGGTGAGGTTTATCCATTTTATCTACCTTTAAAGACGGGCTTTCGCTTCTCATTAAAAGCTTTTACCCCTTCCTTGGCATCCTCGGTCATGAGGAGTTTGTCGACAAGTGACTTCTCTAGCTTCAGCCCCTCTTCGAGTGTCATATTAATCCCCACCATCATCGACTCCTTGGCTGCCCTGAGTGCCAATGGGCCATTCTGGCAAATTCTACGAGCCCACTCTTTAGCCGTAGGCATAAGTTCGGGAAGGGGGACCACAACGTTGACCAGTCCTATTCGGTAGGCTTCCTGAGCATCAATGGCGGTACCAGTGAAGAGAAGCTCTACTGCCTTAGCCCAAGGTATCATTCGGGGTAGCCGCTGGGTTCCTCCCCAGCCAGGTATGACGTTCCACCTTACCTCAGGCACCCCGAACGTGGCATTTTCAGCAGCAATTCTTATGTCGCAAGCCAGGACGGTCTCGAGACCACCGCCAAGCGCCAGTCCGTTAACAGCTGCAATAAACGGCTTATAGACTTTTAAGCCCCTCATAATATGAACGTACTCGGGCTGACCTTTTTCCTGAGCGTCAGGGACAAGTTTTTTCAAGTCAGCGCCAGCGCTGAAGGCTTTATCTCCAGCCCCGGTGATGATAGCTACCCAGGCATCAGGGTCATCGCGGAACTTTACTACAGCCTCGCTGAACTCCTGGGTTTGCTGCCAGTCGTAGGCGTTTAGAGCCTCAGGGCGATTTAAGGTTATGGTTACTATTTTGTCCTCTTTCTCATAAAGTAAAGTCACTATCAATCTCCTTTCTGATTATTTGGTTAACATTTGCGCAAGCCACCGATCACTTTCCTATTTGAACCTGCCTTCGCTTTGCTCATGCCACAAGCCTTAATTCTATTGTTATGAAGAATAAAATGCAAGCCTTCCATTCGTTCGGGTCTACACTTTTTAGTGTGAAAAATCTCTGAAGGGCGGCGGGAGGGAGGCGATAAGTTATTCAAAGGCACCTGCTGCCTCCTATAGCTTTAGTAATTAGCAAAACTAAACAAAGGGGGTAAAGCAGGTGCAAGACGATTGTATCGCAGTAGGCCTGGGATTGCCAGAACTGATGATCGTGGGGTAGCTAGAACTGGATGACCACTTCGAGTTTACCATAAGATACGGGCTGGATAAGGTGGGCTACCCTATCTGTGGTAGCACGATAGCGCGAAAGCATGAGAGTACATTTCAACGTGAGAAAGACAGGAAGTTAAGAGACAAAATTGTGGTTCTTAGTCTTGAGACGAGACGTTTTCGCTGCCTTTGCTGTGGCGAAGTGTTTACTGAGCCGGACCATATCTTTGGTCCAAAGAGGCGTTGGACTAAACGTCTGAGGAAGTACCTTGGTGAGAGGGTGGGGCATCAGACAGTGAGCCGGGTAGCTAAAGAGGAACGAGTAAGTGAAAGCTTGGTGAGGAGATCTTTCACCGAAGAGACCAGGTGTCAGTAGGGAATCGATGAACAGAGGCCTAAGGCTAGCAGGGTAATAGGGCTTGATGAGTTCTCAGTAAAGAAGAGGATGTTTGATACCACCATAAGTGATTTAGAGGAGAGGAAGGTGTTAGGAATAGTTGAGGGCAGTGGTAATCCTACCTACCATAATTACTGAGTGTAGTACAAAATGGACCTCCGTCGAGGGTACACCGGGTCATTTGCGTCACTCACAGTTCTTGCCTATAGTGCAGCAATAAGCTCTCAGACAGTGTTAACATTTCTGGAGAAGTATTTAATCAGAATGGAATTCTCAATCATTAGCACCAGCAGGTTCACGCCGGTGTTTTTTCAGGTGTAGTTATCTATCTCAGCTAGCGTCGGAACAGCTTCCCAGATTAAGACTTCCAGCTGGTGAGCAAAGGGGCCAATTCATAATAATCTCGCAGCCAATCTGGGGCTCTCTCTTGCTTCACCCTTAAGGTTTTTACGATATTGTCAGCACCCAGTTCGTCAAGAAGCTGAAAAGGCCCCTTCGGCCAACCATACATAAGTCTCACAGCTTTGTCAGCACTGGCTACGTCTCCCACGCCATGAGTTACACACCAGGCCGCTACATTTATAGCTGGAGCTAAAATTTCAAGCAGTTCTATCTTCTCTGCTAGTTTTTGCGATATTTCCGGCTTGACATATTTCGCTTCGGGATAGGTGTAGAATCCCTTACCTGTTCTTACGCCACTCAGACCCTTTTCAGTCATAGGCCGCCACAGTGCGTCTGTTAGTCGCCTTGCTGCTGTCAAATATGCTGGCCAGGGTTCAAACTCCGGGAGGCTCTTTAGAATTTCCTCAGCTGATTCTAAGCTCTTAGACCTTACATCGACAAAGCCGATAAAATCCATCAATTCGAGCGGTCCCATAGGTAGTCCTAATTTGTACCTCCCAACCGCATCTATTTCAGCAGGTTCAGCTTCTTTTCTCAAGTACATCAGATTAGCCTCAAACACCCAGCCGGAATGTGCTCTTGCCGCAAGGAAAAACCACACGTCCTTGTTAACCACTACAGTCTCTTTCTCATATCTCCGGGACAAATCAAGAATAGTCTTAAAGGTCTCCTCACCAGTGTACTTGGTCTTTACGATTTCAACCAGCCTCATAAGCTGCGGGGGATTCGCCCAGTGCATACCAATGACCTTCTCTCTTCTATTTGTTGCCTCAGCCATCACGGTTATTGACAAACCGCTTGTATTTGTTGCCAAAATCGCGTGTTTAGGTGCATTCGCATCTGCCTCACTCAGGATTTTTTTCTTGAGAGCTATGTCCTCAATAACTGTTTCTATCACAAGGTCAGCATCACTTACACCTTTGGCAAAATTGGTGCTTGTCTTGATCCTCTTTAGAACGCTGCCAGGGCTTTCTTGTATCCTGCCCTTCGCCGATAGTTTGCTCAGACTATCTTCGATCTTCCGTGTTGCTCTTGCCAACGATTCATCTGAACGGGCCATCAGCGTTACTTCCTGTCCTGACGTGGCAACCACCTGGGCAATACCATGCCCCATTAACCCAGCTCCAATCACAGCTACTTTTTCCAGTGACACGATTACTCTCCTTTCATTCTTTGTGACTAGCTCTCCACGGCCAAGAATGGACCGTGCAGGCGAAACGACTTATTAGTCCAACCAAATCGCCAGCACAACAGTTTCTTACGTGTCTGGCTGGGGAGACTAGCTTGGAAGAAGTTTATGTAATAACACTGACGTTTCTGGCTTGGCATAGGTTAATTGTATCATGCTGCTATTGTTCTCAGCCAGACTAGCTCTTTTCCTCGGTATTCTTGTGATATGCCACCTCCTTTCTACTGTGTTTATCTGGGAGAAGTTCATGTTTGATAAAGTGATGTTATTCTGAGGGGGCATGTCCCTTCTTTCTGGCGTAAACTGCGACACTCTTGGGGCAGAAGTGGTTTAGCAAGCCTTCCAGCCAACGGAAGAACCTATGCTTGCCGGTCAAATCCCATTCCAAGAACCTGTTATACAGGGCTGGGATCGGGGCTTTTTCTTTTTTGATACCGAAAATACAGCGAAGCATCCAGTAGAAAGAGTGAAGGGCATGTTTGTGGCGAATAATATGAACGGATAAGCCGGTGGTATTCACAAGATCGAGGAGCTGCCGAGTCTTGTATTTTCTGATATGCCCGCCGGGAAAACCATAATAATCTCCTGATAACTTCCAACAGATGGATTCAGCAAGGTAATGAGGCACGCTAATCCCGATAGCGCCGTCGTTGTTTAATACCCTGACCAGTTCCCCAACTGCGCTCTTATCTTCTGGAATGTGCTCCAAAACTTCGGAACAAATGATTTTGTCAAAGCTGCCATCTTTGAATGGTAGTTTTGTCACATCTGCTATGATTAGATGATAGGTGCCCTTAGAGTTCTTTTGCTCTTTTAATGCATCTAAGACGTACTTGTTCTTCTTGATACACTCTCTATCGATATCAAAGGCGACGATGGAAGAATGATTTTGTTTATAGGCTTCCCAGGAGTGTCTTCCATTACCACAACCGGCATCTAAAATGAGGTCCCCATCTTTGACACCCAAAAGGCCGAGTTCTACGGTAATCATTCTGTGATCACCTCTTGATATACTTCAAGCGTTTTTCTGGCAGCTTGCTCCCAGTTGAATTTGGCTTCTACTCTTTTCCTCCCTGCCTCCCTCATCCGCTGTTGTGCCTGTTCATCATTGAGCAACTGCCTGATTGCAGCAGCCAGGGCATCAGCTCTTCCTGAAGGCACTAGTATACCTGCATCGCCTACTACCTCAGGCAGAGCCCCGCCAGTGCTGGCTATAACGGGAGTGCCGCAGGACATGGCCTCAGCGGCAGGTAGCCCGAAACCTTCATAAACGGAGGGCACTACCGCTATTTGGGCAGCGGAGTAATGTTGTACCAGCTCCTCGCATGTTAGCCGCCCGGTAAAATGCACCAGCCCGTCTAAATTGAGCTTTCTTACCAATTTCAGGCCATATGAAGGCAGTGGCCCTGCATCATCTGTATATGTGGAATGCCGCTCTGCATCGTCTACAATGGTTAGCTTTATCCCATCCTTTTGTAGTAATTGTAATGCTTTCAGCAGATAAAGTACCCCCTTCTTTCTATCGTCAGTATTGCCCACCATGATCAAGCCATCCCGTTTTCGGCTTGCCTTCTCATTTATACCGTAAATTTGGGTATCTATGCCATTGTAGACCACTCTTAATTTTTCAGTGGGTACTTTGAAGAAATGCTCAGTTCTTTTGGCAGCGCTTTGAGATACTGTGATTATTCGTTCAAGGCGTCGGGAGACAAAAGCTTGCATTCGGATGAAGGAATAGAATTTTCGGATTCTCCATCTCTCCCTTAACCCATTAGCTTGTTCCAGGTCAGCCTCCCTATCTATAGGGAGCGGATGGTGTATAGTAGCTATTACTGGTATGTTTAACCTTTTCATCAAAAGAAGTCCGTAGCCAAGGCTTTGATTGTCATGAATAATGTCAAAGCGCCGCTGTTTACAAAGTTCTTTTAGCTTGGCGTAAGCTCTGAGGCTAAATGTTAAAGGCTCGACAAACATTCCCTGTTGAGTTGCGCATAGTTCATACAAGTCAGCAGAGTTCCTTACTTTGGGGAGGCCAGTTCTCAGAGAGCTTTCCGGATGGTATATGCTCAAGCTTTTGAGGCGATGTAGGATTACTCCTTCGCTTATCTCTGGGAAGGGTGGACCGGCTATCACCTCCACTTCGTGCCCCATACGCTGGAATTCACGTGCTAGGTAATAAATATAAATACCTTGTCCACCGCTGTAAGGATTTCCCCTATAGGTCAGCAGGCAAATTCTCATATCTTCTATTCGAGTAACATTTTGAGGCCAGGTAAGTATAGCATGTCTGCTGAGTTGCCGTAGCTGTATACCTGGACCTCTGCATGAAAATTTGGTTTATGGCGACTTGCCTTTTGTAGGTCAATATCTTATTGAAGGACGCATACAAGTTGCGTATAATTATCTGGCGTATTCAGGAAGGAGGGGGTAAGCAAAATGGATAGATTTAAGACAAAACTTGGAGTAATTTTAGTTGCATTGGCTGTGGTGGTTGCAAGTAGCGCCTGTGGCCCCGGTGCGGAACCAACGCCGACACCAGGGCCAGGTGGTAATCAGCCACCGGTAATCTCGAGTCTGACGCCCGAGCGGATGCAAGTTCCTCCCTCAAGCATCGGCTCTCAAAGTATCATCGAGATCCGCTGTGTGGCCTCAGACCCGGATGGCGATGCCGTAAGCTATGGGTGGGCAAGCACTGGTGGCAAGTTCAGCGGGACTGGTCCTGTGGTTTCTTGGGTTGCTCCGGAACATTTAGGGGATTACGATGTCACAGTCACTGTTGAGGATGGCAAGGGTGGTAGGGCAGTTGCCTCTGTAACGATAAGTGTGGTAAGTAACCAGGACCCACAGATTTTAAGCCTGGTTGCTGACCCGGCTGTAGTCTCGCCCCAGGGCAGATCGACTGTTACTTGTGTGGCCTCAGACCCGGATGGTGATGTGCTTACATACCTTTGGAAAGCTAGCGATGGCAGCATTACCGGAGTGGGTGATGCTGTCACCTGGATCGCGCCGGACAGAGGAGGAGAGTTCGACATTACCGTTACGGTTAGCGATGGCAAAGGCGGTCAGAATGCGGAACAGGTATCAGTCACTGTAGGTGTAGCCCAAAAGACGGTAACACTAAATCCAGTGGCTAGCGAAAGCGGCACTGTAACCTCCAAAGGGGAGAAGGACCCCTCACATCTTAAAGCTGGGGATAATGACAAAGACGTGGGCTACCGCGCTTTCTTTAGCTTTGATATTACCCAGTTACAGGGTAGTAAGGTAGAAGACGCCAAGCTCACTTTCACCACAAATAATGTGTTTGGCGACCCTTTTTCCAAGGAAATGGGGGTGGGGCTTGGTGGTCTGAAGCTATATCGTGTTAGTGGTGAACAGGGACAATTGCCGGATTATGATATAGACAAGAAGCAGTTAACCAAGGCACTTCAAGTTATGTGGGAGCTACCGACGGTCATAGATGTGACCCCTGAAGTAACCAGTGCCATCCTAAGCCCCGGAATTGTTATCCACGTGCAGTTTGAAGCTAGCTTCGTGCTTAAAACTAATAATAACCATCTAGCTGACTACATCGATTGGGCCTTCGTTACGCTTACGGTCACTTACGAGGATTAGGGAGCAGCTATTGGATGATACTTGGTGTGCCTCCGTCCCCTTCTTGGACTTCCTGCGGCTAATCCTCTTTCCTGTGAGAATCTGGTAAGGGACTGCCAAAATATACTTTGGTATGGGGCCAGGGGATTTCAATGCCCTCAACGTCAAAGGCTTTCTTGATGCGAAGCCTGAGCTCACCCATCACTGCCCACTGCTGCATGGGCTTAACATCTCCTAAAATCTTGATATCTATTCCGGAGTCACCCAGGTTATCAACCCTCAGCACCTGGGGAGGACTTTTAATTATCTTACGCCAGTTTTCGTCCTCAGCCAGTTCCTGCCCTACGCGGTTTATCACGCTTATAGCGTGATCGAGGTCCGTGCCATAGGCTACCGAGACATTAAGATTGACCCGGGCAAAGTGTCTGGTGAAGTTGCTGGCTATCCTGATCTCGCCATTGGGTATGTGGTGCACTATGCCATCCAGGTCACGGAGCACCGTTTTCCTCAGGTGTATCTCCTCCACCAGCCCGGCGACATCGGCCACCCTGGCTACATCACCCACCCTGTACTGGTTCTCCATGATGATGAACATGCCGGCAATGAGGTCTCGTATCAGATACTGGGCGCCAAAGCCGATGGCTATGCCAGCGATGCCGAAGCCAGCCAGGACCGGCGCAATAGGGATGCCCACCTCAGATAGGACCATCATTATACCCACTATGACAATAAATACCCGCCCTAACCCGGTCAAGACACCTACAAGCGTGTCTTTCCTTTTCTGGATGCCCTCCTTGCTTTCGCCCTTGGTCGTGACCATGGTATGTTCCACCAGAGGCGGAAGAAACTTGTTTAAGGCGAACCACAGCACAGCTCCCACCACTGCTATGATAAGGATATGGATGCCATGGTCTGTCAACCAGGTGACTACAGTGGCCCAACTCAATTCCGGCATTTGTTACCTCCGCTGCTTTAGACTTTCTGCACAGACTGACTCTATTATTTTAAACATAATGGTGCCCGCTGTATAGCTGCTGTGCTGTTATCAAGGCTAGTTCAGTGATATATTTCCGGCCGATGACCTACTTAGGAAAAGCAGCTTTGCTTCCCGAGCAGAGGAAAACTGAACTTTTGTGAAGGCACAGAATGCTTATAGTAGTTCGGAAAACTCTTCGGGACTTATTGCTGCTTGCTTTAAGATAGACCGCAATGTCTTCAAGGCAAGCTCTCGCCGATGGTAAGGGATTGTTACCCTCTGATTTGTTTCAGGATTCTTAAGAATATAATGGCTTCCTCGGATACGATGTATCTCGAAACCTGCTCGCACAAGTGCTTCTACAGTTTGCTTCCCGCTTACCCGTGGAAGCCTCACACTGGAACCTCTACAACAGTTTCTTCAATGGCTTCTTCACTGGGAATTGGTTCGCCGTCTGCTTGAAGGCTTTCTATATAAAGTTCTATAGCTTCCCTGATGTTAGCTAAGGCTTCGTCCCTGGTATCACCCTCACTGATGCATCCAGGTAACAAAGGGACTGTCGCAGTATACCCACCCAGTTCATTAGGCTCAAGAATTACCCGAAATTTTCTCAACATAATCAGTCTCCCTTATGAACTCAAAAACTTATTATTTATTACTCGAGGCAGCCTGTTCCAGCTTGCTCTACACGGAGATTATAACACACAAGTAATTGGGGAAAAATCCAAACTTTTGTAAATGTGTGGCTCATTGTCAGCGTGGGCACTAAAACTAGGCTACTTACTTGGATATGGCAGCCGCGCACCGCAATACTGGCAAATACCTTTGCCCCACCAAGTCCGGGTTTTCCTTCTGCATTGCCAACACGGTAAAGCCGGCGTTTCTGCCATTCCGCGCGCCCACCGCCTTGCCGCTTCTTGAGGTGATTTGACTTTGACCATTCCTTTCCTCCTTCACACTCGTAAGTCCAGGCACTTCTGTATCTACCACGTTCGGAAATCGCAAGTCTACTCCCCGCGTGGGGGAAAATCCGAACTCTCTGATGTCCGGCTCATCGATAGCTTTGACCAACAGCAGGACACAAGCTAGGTATCAGCTTTGTTTTGTGTAAGGTGTCTAGAGACGACCCCTTCCTCTTCGCTCAACGGGCTTAATGGGAGCAGTGGTGACTCAGGAGCAAACCAAACAAACAGACTCCCAAGGTCAAACTGTCGCCAGAACTCGCATTCGAAGAAATCACAGTGGGAATCACATTGATGACGTTGCGCTTCCCGTATCCGCTTGTCCAGAACTCTTATCTCTCGATGCACCTTGTTGTGGCATTGAGCACAAAGCCGCTGGGTGTAGTGAGGCAGGGAAGCCCATTGCCGGGCGGAATCCTGAAACTTTAACAGAGATTCGGCTGGGAGGGCACCCCAATCCACGTTAACTGAAGCGTAAAGGTTCCAGTAGTCCGGCCCTACCATCCTAGCTAATGCCTTTGGAATAACATGGTGGCGTGTCAATCGTTGCATCCTGCCGCAGCGAAGACAGTGCCGCCGGTCTATGAATCTTGCTATATCACTCATACTGTAGAACCTCCCCGAGTAGGGGAAAATCCGAACTTCCTGCGATGTGTGGTTTGTTTTCTCCAGTCTGACCAGAGAAAGTGCAGCTCTTTATGATCTTCGTGTTCTATATTAGCTTCTCCACTTTCCTCTTACGCACAAGCTCCTGTAGCCTTTGCCAAGAACCTGACCTACACATCGCATCATAATCGAACGGCTCGAATAGGTTGGGATAAGCCTCTGGACTGAGAACAACATCCCTAAAAGCGTTTGCAATTCCGAGGCGCTCTGCTGAGGTGAAATCGTCCCATAGCAGGTCCCAGCAGTCATGAGCCATCTCGGCCTGGCGAGCTTCAATCACATCAGGACTAAGGCCCCTTTCCCAGTCCGATTTTGTTAGCTCCTTAGCGCACTCAAACATCCAATTGAGAACATCTTCTACGTGCATACCCCCCTTAATACGGGCTAGGCCCTCTTGGTACAGAGCATGTTCCTTTATTCGATGCCTAGTCCCTAGCTCACGCCAAAACCTGTCCTTGCGCTTATGCACTGACCAGTAAATTCGTCCCCAAGCAATCATGTCTATTGTTTCGTGTATCCACCCGGGAGGCATTTAGCACCTACACTCCTGTAAGGGGTTCACAGAAACGCTTGTTGACCGACGGAATCTTGTTTTGTAGTCTTAGTTCGGGTCGTTTTGTATCTTGTCGCATTCAAAACCTCGCAAATTTGCTCCCCGAGCAGGGAAAATCCGAACTTTCTGATGTCTGGCTCGTTGTGCTCTTGAATAATACCGATCGACTACATAGCTGGCTGCACAGCTGATCAACAACGCTCCGTTAGATAGCGCTACGTGAAGTGGCGGCGAAGGCATCTAAACTCCGTATCACTAAGCTCTTTTAATCCGCTCTTGTCTTTGCCAAACCCTCGAAGGTAATAATCCTTCGAGTATCCCAAGCAATCACAGACATCATCGTGGTGGCAAAAATGGGAGCTATCAATTGCCCTAGTGCGAGCTACAAGTTTCCAGAATAACTGCCCACCATCAGAATATTTTTCATGCGATTGATAAAAAGCTTTCTTGAGATTCACATCCGATATCTCAATAAGCACCACGAGTCCTTGCCGCCCGGGCCAATAAGCCAAACCATCCTTCCGTGGTCTTCCTGTCTTCGTTTCGTAAATGAAAACCAAGTCCCTAGGGCTGAGATCTTTCCCAGCATCTTCTTTCCCTTCCTGCAACCATACCCCATCCTGTTGCCTAGCAGGAGTATCCTTTGTGGGTGGCCAATGTGTTGTTATCCAGTATTTCATACCTCTACCTCTTTGTTTATTTACTTGACCGAGTAGTTCGAATAATCCTAGCTTTACTCACATACAAAAGATTTCTGGCTCATTATAGCTTTGACCAATAGCAAAACGCAAGCTAGACATCAGTTTTGTGTAGCGTAATTGTGTCTAGGGTTCCGGGGAGTCATAACTCTTTTTGCTTACCTGCGTCATTGGCTGCTACAAATCTAGCTGCCCATCGAAATCGGTTATGGCGATTCGATAGCCATCTTTTGGGCAAATTGTTGAAGGATTAAGTGTTTTGGCATCGAATAGTGAACAGCAGCCGCCAGGGCAAGTAATCACAGGCGATTTGTCAGTCAGGTATTCACGAACACGGGCTTGATGGTTCCTTATTAAGTGATCCATATAAAACTCATCCTGACTGAATCTCCCGCCACAATCAGGGCACCGAATATCATGGCTCATAATACCTCCCTTCCTGCAAAGTCGTACCGCAGTTCTGATGTGGCAGTTGGCTTTGATTCCTATTTGGACATCGCATGTTGCCAGTGTTCAAATGCTTTTCTTATCTTCACATCAGTTTGATCAGCGAGTTGCCAATATTCCTTTGCTCGGTCTTTATGCCTCACCCTAATCCAGTAATCCAATGCAAGGCCAACGTCTTGAAAAACCACGCCACCAAGATGTCTGTATTGGCTTATAAGCCTTCCCAGTTTTACCTGAAATTGCTCCTCGGTAATCGCCTCCCGATCCAGCTCACGGCAAAGGTCTCGGATAGTTTTTGATAATGGCCCTCTACCTGCACTTACTGGCATAACCCACCTCCTCTCGCTATAGCAAGTTTCTTGCTTTGTTGATATTTATCCACTTATCAAGAGTCCCAACTCTGCTCCCTCCACCCTTTAAGCAGGATTATAGCATATGGTTCGGAAATAGCAAATTTGCTCCAGAGCAGGATTCGGAATCCTCTTGTATGCCTTTCTAGCTCTCAATGACCTCTTTGGTGCTGGGTATCCGGCCCAGGATTCGTTCGTCAATCCGGGTGGCTGAGTCCAGGGCTCGACCGAGGGCTTTGAACAAGGCTTCCGCTTTGTGATGGTCATTGATGCCGCTGAGCACTTTGGCGTGTAGGTGAATCTTGGCTTCGGAGGCAAGGGAGACCAGGAAATGGCGGACTAAATCCGCATCCATATCACCTATGTCGGCTTCGTTGAAGACTGCCTCGACCACGCTGTAGACCCTCCCTCCAATATCCACTGCCACCGCTGCCAGAGCTTCATCCATAGGCACGACAGCATGTGCCATGCGGGTGATGCCCTGTTTATCTCCCAGCGCCTGGTTAAAAGCCTTACCCAGGGCAATAGCCACATCCTCGACTACATGGTGCTGGTCGGGGCCTGAGGCCGAGATTTTTATGTCGAATATTCCATGTTGGGCTAGCTGGGTAAGCAAATGGTCGAACATCCTCATGCCAGTGGTGATTTCAAATTGTCCATTGCCATCAAGGTTGAGCGCCACCCTAACATTTGTCTCAGCAGTTTCACGGGTAACTGTTGCTTTTCTTTCAGCCATGTTTAACCTCCTTCAAAACCTTAATCACGGCGTCGGTATCCTCGGGTCTGCCCACGCTAATTCGCAGGCAGTCTTTTAATCTAGGAGTATCGAAATAGCGAACTGAGATGCCCTTTTTCTGCAATTGATGCCAGGTTTCCTTGGCCCTTCCTTTAGGCAGAGAACAGAGGATAAAGTTTCCCTGGGAAGGGTAAGGCCTCAGCCAATCCAATTCTTTCAGTTTGCCGAATAATCGCTCCCGTTCCATGACTATCTTGGCAATATTACTGCGAAGATACTCTATATCTGCCAAGGAAGCTAGCACAGCGGCCTGGGCTGCGGCATTGGCATTATAGGGTTGTTTAATCTTCATCAGATAACCAGCAATTTCTACGGGCAAAATGCCGTAGCCTATCCTCAAGCCAGCCAGCCCGGCCCATTTGCTGAAAGTGCGCAAAACTATCAAGTTAGGATAAGAGGGCACAAAGTTAGCCATGGTCACATTGCTGAATTCAAAATAGGCTTCGTCCACGACAACAATGCTTTCAGTCTCAACAAGCTCTATAATTTCCTTCTCAGTGGCGGTGGTGCCGGTGGGGTTATTGGGCGAGGCGACAAAGATGGCCTTTGTTCTCTTGGTCAGTGCCCTCTTTATACCGGCCATATCAAGGGCAAAATCTTCGCTTCTGGGCACATCAACTACCCTGCCTCCACAAACATCGGTGCTGAAGGGGTACATACCAAATGTCGGTGGACAATTGATAACCTCTTCTCCGGGCTCGAGGAAAAGCCTGAGAATAAGGTCGATCAGTTCATCGCTGCCCATGCCGCAAACAATGTGCTGGCGGCCCAGGCCAGTATATTCCTCTAAAGCCTTCCGTAGCTCTCTTTGCTCCGGGTCGGGGTAATTATGATAATAGGGATAAGTGGCTAAAGCTTGATAGACCTTTGGAGAGCAACCATAGGGATTCTCGTTGCCATCGAGCTTTACTACCTTATCCGCGGGCAATTCGGCTCGCTGGCTCAAAACTTCTGTAGGTTCGACAGGGATGTAACTCTTCATGGTTATTAGCTCGGGCCTTATAAGTTTCTTTATGTCCATTTTAACCAAGACCAAAAGTCAAAAAGTATGCTCTTTTTATTTTTGCTCTGTATTCTTGCTTTCGCATTCCAATCTTTTATTTGGCTCTCAGCCTTCTTTCTATCGCCTGAGCGTGGGCATCAAGACCCTCAGCCCTGGCTATTTCCGCAGCAGCCTGGCTCAGCTCACGCATGGCGGGTTTGTCTAGGGCAATGATATTGGTGACCTTTAGGAAGTCTGTAACACCCAGAGGAGAACCGAAACGAGCACTGCCCCCGGTGGGCAATACGTGGCTGGGACCAGCAACATAATCACCTAAAGCGACAGGCGAATTTTCGCCTATGAAAATACAGCCGGCATTGTGAATTTTGGGGATTAAAGTTGAAGCATCGGATACCATAAGGGAGAGGTGCTCAGGAGCGAAGAGATTGACTAACTCCACTGCTTGGGTCATGTCGTCAACAAGTACAAGCATCCCTCTATCAATAGCTGTTCTAGCAGTAGAACGCCGCTTCAAATTTCCCAGTTGTATCTCAATTTCCTTGTCTACTCGCTCAGCCAAATCAGCCGAAGTGGTAATCAAAATTACTGAAGCCAGGGGGTCATGTTCAGCCTGGGCCAGGAGGTCGGCGGCACAAAGGGCGGGGTCGGCCTTCTCATCGGCTACAATTACTATCTCGCTGGGACCTTCGAGACCATCGATGTCCACCGTGCCATAAACCATTTTCTTTGCCAGGGTCACAAAGATGTTCCCTGGACCGCAAATCTTATCCACTTTGGGTATCGACTCAGTACCAATAGCCAGTGCAGCAATAGCCTGAGCACCGCCAAGTTTAAAAATGCGGTTAACCTTGGCAATGTCGGCGGCTACTAAGGTGGGTGCAGGCATCCTGCCATCTTTAGCGGGCGGTGAAGTCATAATGATTTCCCCAACACCGGCCACTTTGGCTGGTATGGCCATCATCAAAACCGTGGATGGGTAGGCAGCGGTGCCGCCAGGGACATACAGTCCCACCTTGTCTATTGGATGGACGTGTTGGCTTAGGTGCTTGTCGATGGGGAGGACACCGGCCTCGTGTCCACAAGCAAGATGGAAGTCCCGTATTCTTCTAGCTGCGAATTCGAGCGCCGAGACGAGTTTCTTGTCTATTATGTCATAAGCGGCAGCAACCTCCTGCCTGTCTACTTCCAGGGAATTGAGTCGGACTCCATCCAGTTTTTCGGTGTAATTAAAAAGGGCTTTATCACCTTTGTCCCGAACTTCGCCGATGATTCGGTTGACCGTTTCCTGAGGTGAAAGCTCTTCGCCAAAGGTTTGCTTTATTTGTTTTGCTAGTCCTGGTGGTGTGGTGAAGGACTCCCAGAAGTTTTTCCTGGTCAGCAATTGTCTTGCTTTATTGAATCCTTTGACCTTTCTCATATCAACTAAAACCAAAAGTCAAAAATAAAAAATCAAAATGACAAATTAAAATGTGAAATTTTCATTTTTTATCTACTTTAGCCCCGCTCGCAATTTCTGTGTAAGGAACTGCATTTTCTCTTTTTTATCGGGAGATTCAAGGCTATCCTTGTTCGCAATCAGGCATGCCGAAGACCGGAAAAGCAGATCGATAACGTTTAATTTGTGCTGCTTGAGAGTTTTCCCTGTCTGGACATTATCAATGAGCACATCAGCGTCCTCGGGCAAAAAAGCCTCGCTCGCCCCCCAAGTTGGAATTAGCTTATATGGGTTAATGTGATTGTCCCGGAGGTACTTGTCAGCAATATTTATATACTCCGAGGCTACTTTTAGAGGAGCGAACCTGGTGCCTTGAACGAGTGACCTCAATTCATCAATATTGGTCACAGGCATTTCCTGGCTCACGGCAGCTACAATTTTGACAATGCCAAAGCCGAGAGCAAACAATTTCTTCACCGGGCTTGGGGGGAAGCGATAGAGGTGTTCTAGTAGCCAATCCTCACCTGTTATGGCTAAATCGAAATTGCCGTTAGCCACTTGCAGAGGCATATCCTGGGGCCTGATTACTTTAATGCCAAGCCAGTCTAAATCAGCAGAGGGTCGGCGGCTCGATACCTCTTCAGAATATCCCTGAAGGTTAAACCCAGCTCGCTTCAAAAACTGTGAAGTGGGGGCTTGCTGGTGTCCATCGGGCAAAGCCAAGTTGATTTCCTTTGCCTGCCACAGGGGGCGAGGAACCTTTAGTCCCTCAGAGGTATCAAGCTTATTTTCTATTGATATCTGTGGCTCAGCGTTAAGCTCGGAAGCAAAACACGTTAATATCTGGCTCAAATCCTAGTTCTCCAGGATTTCACGATTAGCTATTAGAAAGGCAGTAACGGGGAGTAATTTCTTGAGGGAAATTAAGCCTTGAGTCGCTATATCCGTTTCACTCTTTCCCCAGAGCACCGCCAAATCGGCATTTTCCGGGGGGTAAGCTTCAG
>DAOUMB010000115.1:0-37002 GCA_034414335.1 Dehalococcoidia bacterium | reverse complement strand
AATCATGCCTGTGTGGTTAGCCCATCTAATATTCCTTTCTGTGGGTTCGCCACATGGGCTGGTTTGAAAGTTACCAGTGAAATAGAAGCGGGTGGATTCACCTTTCCCATCGAGAAAGGAGAGCGAGTGGACCCCGATTTCTTCTGGTACGAGGGAGTGGACAACGAGATGTACCACCGATCCAACTTCGCATACAAGCACTTCTTTTTGAATTCCGCTATTATCTATCCGGCGACCAACTGCGGCTGTTTTGAGGCTGGCGCCTTCTATATACCTGAGGTGGATGGGATAGGTCTTGTTCATCGCAGGTATATAGGGGAGACGCCGCTGGGTGTGCCTTTCTCCACCTTGGCCGGGTTCATGAGCGGAGGAGAACAGAACCATGGATTTAAAGGCATAAGCTTGCGGAACATGATGATGAAGCACTTCCTTGCTGACGATGGTGGCTGGGATAGAATAGTGTGGATGCCAAAAACAGTGAAGGAGGAGGTTGCCGACGCCATACCTGAGGAGGTATATGACAAAATCGCCACTGAAGAGGATGCTGTAGATCCAGAGGAATTAAAGGAATGGCTACGCAAGAAAGAGCATCCCATTGTGCGTAAGTACTGGTCACAGACGGGAGGGGAACCTGATCCCTTAACACTTCCTCCACCCAGCAACCCGTGGCCTGAAGCTGAATTTCAGAAGGCTTTACAAAGAGTAAGGAACGCGAGGAGAATAAACTAGGTACGTGCTTAGGGATGAGATAAGAAGAAGTATTGAGGAAATAGGGGTAGATGAGTTTAAATCTTGCCTGTTTGGTGACTTCAAAATAGGGGAAGCCGAAAAGGATGGATTGATAACAAGCCTTGTTTCCGGCCATCATCTTCTTATCCTTGGTCCTCCGGGCAGCGGAAAGACTACTCTTGCCAATAGAATAGCGAGTATACTGAAGGATATAGAAGTAGTTGAGGGCTGTCCACTGAATTGCTCTCCTCAAGATGCTTCCTGCCCCTGGTGTTTGGATAAAAAGAGCCAAGGTATCTCTCTCCCCTCTTCCCTCCTCAAAGGGGCTGAAAGGATAAAGAGGGTACAAGGAAGCGGAGGACTAGTTAAGGAGGACCTGATTGGGGATATAGATGTTGAGGTGGCCTTAGTCGAGGGGTTGCGTTCACCTAAAGCTTTCGTACCCGGTAAACTACTGCGAGCCAATCATGGTGTCTTATTAATCGACTTCATTAATAGAGTCCCGGAGAGGGTATTGAATGCAATTTTGTATCCTCTTCAAGGAGAGCCTATAACTATCGGACCCTTCGAACAAGCATTTCCTCTTGATATTCTGGTCATAGGCACTGGTCAAGCAGAGATGTTGAATGAGTTTTCATTGGATTTGGCAGACTGTTTTGATGTTGTCAGGCTTGATTATGTAGATGAGCCTGTTTATCAACGCGAAATAATACTGGCTAGTGTGCCTAAAATGATAGACAATCAAGTTATATTGGATAAAGTTATCGATATTGTGAATCGAACAAGAAAACACGAGGAAGTGGACAGGGGGGTAAGCACTCGAGGGATGGTAAACTATGCATCCGTCTTGTGTTCTTCAGGGCTTAATGAAGATAAAAGGATGCTGCGAAGTGCTGCTCTCGTCTCTTTGCCTCATCGGTTAAAGATACCTTTAGAGGCTGACACGCCTGCGAAAAGAGAAGAAATAATTCATG
This sequence comes from Dehalococcoidia bacterium, assembly GCA_034414335.1. Classification (GTDB taxonomy): domain Bacteria; phylum Chloroflexota; class Dehalococcoidia; order GIF9; family AB-539-J10; genus RBG-13-51-36. The sequence continues at coordinate 35,299 of DAOUMB010000115.1, read as the reverse complement.
AAATTGTTGATGAGGTACTGGATGAGGTGGGAGAAGAAGAGATTGTCACTCTTCCAAAAGAGGCTATAGAGGATCTGGTGGAAGAGTTGGTGAGGGAAGACTCTTTCAGGATGCCTCTAAAATATGGAGCATTTGATATTCTTTTGAGAAGGGTAAAGAAGTTCCCAGAATCCAAGTTCGCTCTCCTTTACAGTCAGGTGTTACAAAAACTGATAGAGCTTTACCCAGAGCGGTATGGCGCTCTCACTCCAGAATTGCTAAAAGAGATGGAAGAAGTGAGAAAAGAGGATGAAGGCCAGAAGAGGTTGATGGGAAAGCTTGAGGTGGATGCATTGGGAGAGACAATAGCAACCTTGGAAAGGAAGGGGATTCTAGAATATGCCAAGAACGGCTGGGGCCTGAGTCAGCGGGGAATTACGTTCCTGCTGGAGGGATTAGCACCAAAACTGTTTGTGGATAAGTACTCCTATGGTTACGGTAAGCATAGCACGGGGAAGAAATCAAATATTGGAGAGGGGAAAATTGTAGGGACGAGGCATTTCCATTTTGGAGACAGATATAGGGATATATCTTTGAGGGATACTATAAGGGAGGCAATCAGAAATAGGCATGCAGAATTGACCAGGGAGGACATAAAGGTAGTAACCAAACACATACGCACAAAGATAAACATTGTTCTATTGGTAGACCTTTCTGGAACTATGCGCCAGCTACAGAAGTTGTGGTACGCCAAGCAAAGCGCTATCGCTTTGACTTTAGCTGCTTCTTACTATCAGGATCATGTTGGCATAATTTCGTTTTCAAACTTGGCTGAAGTTGTAATCGGTTTGAGTAGCAACATTTATGAAATAACGAGAAGAACCCTTGACCTTGAGTTGCATGAGAACGCCTTCACCAATATTGGCTTTGCCATCGCTAAAGCCCGCTCTCTCCTGGCACACTACCCAAAAGGGAAAGCAAAACAGCATATCATTGTAGTCTCCGATGGCGATGCTACTGCTCCTCATCCGTCGCCGGAGAAGTACGCTTTGAGCCAAGCAGCGGTAGCATCTCGCCGTTCTATTACCATCTCTTCAGTTTGCATAGCTCAGCAATCCTCCAATCCAGACTTAATGCGGAAGATAGCAAAAATAGGGAAGGGCAGGACCTATTTAGTAGGAGCGGAGGAACTACCCTCCGCAATTCTTGAAGAAGCTCTTTCTGCTCATGCGACATAACATCTTGAAAAGGAGGTGAAATATGGCAGAAGAAAAAATCTGTGGTGTGTGTGGTAAGAATCCAGCGACCAGAAATTGCAGCGACTGCAACATTCCTTTGTGTGATGAGTGTATGCGGAAGGTGAGGTTGAAATCAGGGGACCTTTCCGAGCAAGTTGTAGGTTACGGAATAACTACTGGTGTATCTCTTTCCACACTGCGACCGGGGGAAGTGACAAAATACCTGTGTCCCAAGTGCTATAGAGACCTAGATATGACATAGAAGAAAGGCGGAGAAATGGGAAAAAGACCGAAAGACGAGGGACTGAAAGACGAGAAACTAATCAAAAAAAGGATCCCAGACGAGAAGAGGTTTGTCAAACTGGGCGATACAAATGTAGACCTCGGGGTGCTTTGTAGAGACCCCCGAGATGTAATAGATGATTTGAGGGAGGCGATTGAGGAGGATTGGGCTACAGTTCGCTATGTGGAATGGGATACAAGACTCCATCCCTTCGCTGAAGCTTCAGAATTGACAACGATGGATAGATTCCTCCTGGATACCTACCCGCCATTGCATACTGACCCCCAGCCCGTTTGTCGTGATTGCCTTAGAGGCCCTTGTGCCCTGAAACAGGGCAGAGGGAAGTGTGGATTGGCGTTTGAAGCTTACCAGGGCAGGCTTAGCTTGAGACTGGCCTGCAAGGGTGCCAGAACACAAATAATGGAAGCCAGGGAACTTCTCGAGCAGGCTATAAAAGAATTTGGCAGGGAACATGAGGTCTCCTACGGGGAACGCCATGATATAGGTGACCACGCGCTGTGTGTTGGTCAGTTTACGGGGAAATATGCCACAACAGTGGGGGATCTGGAAAGGGTGATGGGATATGTAGAGTCACAGTTGAACAAGTTGACGTTGGCAGGTTATTCAGGAGTAGGAGAGGCGTTTGATTTCGAATGTATGGCTTTGCATATGGGCTCAGTCCTGTTGGTGGCGCAAGAGGTCTCCGAGTTACTGAAGGTCTCCTGTTTTGGCCTTCAGGACGCAGCTCAGCGTGATAAACTGGAGATGAAGACCTGGCCACCAGTAGACATATTAGGAGGGCTGGGCAGTGTAGATAGAAATAAGCCAGTGATTGCATTTGTCGGGGACAATTTTCTTCCGGCATGGACCACTGTAAACTATCTAAAAGAGAATGATTTGACTGAGGAAGTGGAAATCTGTGGCATCGGTTCAGTGGGACTTGATTTGCCTCGCTACTATGATAGAACACGTGTTATCGCCTCCAATGGAAGTGCAGCGAGAGCAATCAGGCTCGCTTTCGCTGATGTTATCGTAGCCAGCGTAGGATGTATGAATCTTGACCTTCTTGAATTGGCCAAGAAAGGCGGAAGCAAACTGGTCTGGGTGAGTACACAACCAATAGGAATAGAATGGATAAAGGATCGAACAGATGATCCGACTGATACTCTCGCTGATGACCTGACCAAGGAGGTTGATGCCATATGGTGTAGAGACATGGACAAAGTAGGGGAAATAGCGGTAAGAGTAGCCAGGGATGTAAAGAAAGGGAGAAAAGCCTGGGAAGGTTATCTGATAGGAGAGGCGGAAGCAAAGAAGGAGGCGGCGAGATGCAGGGGAGATTGCGACCTCTGTTTCAATGCCTGCCCTTACGGAATAGTCATCGGCAAAGCTCTAAGAAGTGTAAAGAAGGAAGGATTGGCAGCGATGGAAGAGGCAGAGAAAAAATGTGTTCTTTGCCAAAGATGTGAGGACGTGTGTCCTGAAAAGATCAGGATAACAGATATCATGGTAAGGGTATCAAGTAAGTGGGCCTATGAAGATCACTTCAAGATGCGTGCTGGAAGAGGGAGTATCCCGGAGGATGAAACATCCCGTTCTGCCTTTACTCTGTCGAATTCTCCCGGTTTTGTTCGGATTCTTAGCTGTGGAGGTAGCAAGAGGATAACGGAAGAAGTTGCCTGGTTTGCCGGTGAGTTGACCCGCCGTGCTTGTGTCGTCGTTGTTGCTGGCTGTGCCGGTTATGAAGTGGCGAGGTATTTTGACAAGGATGAGAAGAAATTCCTTTTTGAGCAGTATGCTGGCGAATATGTTCCCAGGAATGTGTTGTTCACGGGTTCTTGCTCTACTCATTGCCTCTTGCAGGAAGCAAGTGCTCATTGGGCACGCACCGGCGTCCATATCTCTCACTATGCGAACGCGGCTCAGGTGTCTGATGTGACCTATCGCCTATTTGGCCAGCCAGCAATCCTGTGGGGAGAAACACCTGAAAGAATGTATGCTATAGCATCCGCTTATGCTCGTTATGGTGAAAGGGTCATTGTTGGGCCTGTTAGTGGCTTCCAATGGAAACGTTTTCTCTTAGGCAACCAATATGACCGAAGCAAATGGCATGTTTGGGATACCTCGGATGGGAGAGAAGTGGAGATAGAGCCTGCCCAGGAGCACCTTATTATTCCTGTGGAGACAAAGGAAGAAGCTATAGTGATGCTGTGGAATTTGATCTTCCGTCCGGGAGCCATATCCATATACAGGATTCTTGAGTTTACACCCTATCTGGACCAGCATATGCAATTCTTTGGTGAGCTGCCCGATAACTGGCACTGGTATGTCCATACTAACGCAGACCTACCGATCAAGTTGAGAGCAAAACTACTAAAGGTGCTCAGAGAGGAGCATGGATGGGAGACAGATTATGCCAGGGTATTCAAGGCGAGACATAGAGATGGTCGTCTGCTAGATGCATGGGAGTACGCTAAGGAATATGGAGTCGCAGAGTCTCGGTACTATACTCACACGCCTGAACTTTTGAGTAGGAAAGGTAAGCGCCTGATGAGCGAGGAGCAAAAGAAAAAATTACGCAATGAGGGGTACAGGATATGATCAAAAAAGGCAAGGATTTGAAGAAACTTCTTAAAGGCAAGAGAGTCGTGATTGTGGCAGGGGAGCTATGTAATGAAATAGACTTTGACGGGAAAAGACTTCTGGATTATGCCATGGAGATAAGTAACAAGCTTGGCGCTCCTATTGCCGCCGCCGGGAATACCGCCATTCCGTTACGAGGGAATGGGGCGAAGTCGGTGACGAAGCTGTGGGCTATAGAACTGATGAACTTCATGCGATGGCCCTGGGAGAAAGAGAAAGAGCACCCTCTGATTATGGATGAGAAGCCTGAAGTCCTTTTGTTCGTTGGCTATAGTGCGCCGATTGCTCAGAGCCTGGCCTCTACGGTGAAGAAAGAGGATTGTGCCACCGTGGTATTGGGGAGCGAATACGTGGAAGGTGCAAGCTATTCCTTCCCGGATTCATCTTCCTTTAAGCAATGGGAGCAGAATTTGAAGGAATTTGTAACATCCTTGGAGGGCTAATGAGTCAGCGAAGATTGCAGGAAATAGAGGCAAGGAAAAAACTAACGGAGCCAATGGAAGAATTTCTTAAGGCTATAGGTTACAAATCGAGGTCTGCACCCATCACCAAAGAATTCATGGCCAAGCCCAGTTTCTATGGCAAGCGCGAAGGTTACACAGTCGCTGTATATACGGTGCTCGACGCCAGAACCCTGGGCGTCGAGATTTCCAGGGTGAAAACGGTGACTTTTCAAATGGGTAAGGATGTAGATTATATGTTATTGCTTCCACCGCAGGATGAGAGCCAATTGATAGATGCTCTCTCCGCCAACGAAGATAAAGAATATAAGAGAATAATGAAGGAAGGGTTCATCATTTGCCTGTGGAATGAAGAGAAGAAAACTCCCATGGCATTTTTCAATTTACCAAAGGACGAAATGGTGCGAGAGAAAATTGAGGATAAAGGAGATATTGTGGCACAAACCAGGGGAGGGTAGCTTGCGGGGATGTTTCTTGAAGGGCTGTCAGGGGGTGGAGACTGACTGAGAGCTATATGCTGGCAGACAGCATCCTCTTGGGATTCTGGGGGTGATGGGAGATGACGGAAAAGAAGTTCACTTCTAGGGATTTATTACGACAGCTTCATCCAACCCCTGACCTAGCATATGAATTTAGCAATGCGGAAGTGTTAGAAGCTGCCAAGTTCTTCCTGCGCTATGTCGGCTATACTTTGGAGGAAAGAGGGCAGTGGAAGAATGAACTAGTTTTTTATGCCAAGAGGAGCGAAGGGGCGGTGACTTACGAAATTATGGGACTGGTCAGGCACAGTATGAAGGACGTAGCCGATGGTGTTGCCCAGCTTGTGAAAATGAAGGGCGAGTTCAGAGAAAAGATGGAGTATGTCATTGCACTCCCTCCTGTGCAAGAGCGCCACCTAATCGATTACATGACGGCGGATGACTACAAGCTCTACAAGGATTTACGAGAGAACGGTTTCGCCGTCTGGATTTGTAACCCGCAGGAAAAGAGTGTATGGTGTCCTCAAGGTGCGCTCAAGGATAAGCGTTTTGCCGAGTATTACAAAGTCAGATTTGGTGGTGATCTTATGGGCATGCTTGCCAATATGCCATATCGGGGGGGCAAACGCGATGACCGGAGGCATCGAATGGAAGGGCTGATGGAAGGATGACAACAATAGGAGATGTAAAGGAAATATTTGCCAGAAAAGGCTTGTACTTTGAGCATTTACCGCCCGAGAGCTTCCCCGTGACGGGCATAGATGTGGTGGAAAGATATGTGACTCCTCAAGGTTATTCTAAGGTAGTTCTGAACATAAGGTATGTTGGTGAAGGTGGGAAGGAGCTCTCCGACCTGTTTCTCTGTGAAGGCAGGATAAAAAGAAAGAGGAGGGTTCCTACTCCACCCACTGAAGCTCCGAAACCCTTGAAGTCGGAGCCGCTTCCGATGCGCTCTAGCTTTGAATTTGAGTCCGAAAACGAAGCCATAGCATTTATCAGGGGGGCGATAAGTCACCTGCTTAGAGACAAAGATTACCACGAGGGTGAGCAGAGAGAGAGCGATTTGTACTTCGAAAAGTTTTCAACGGGCTTCTTCCTCAATCTAATACCTCGCTTTGATGAGGCAGGCTTGAATAAGGCCAAAGAACTGATAGATTCGAGGATGAAGTACGGCAGTGAAAATAACTATGGAGTGGTCGGCCCTGCTTTCCAGGAGTCCCTGGGCATTTCTTTGCTTCAGCAAGAGCATTGGCTTAGTAGCCATGGGGAACTTCTGGCTGCTCATCGTATAGGGGTCTACACCGTCAATAACAAAAATCCCAATCAGATTTTCCCCTTTACCGTATACCCGCATAAGGATAGAGAACTGGCGAGATATTTTATGTATGCGGTGCAGCAATGGCCAGTAATGCGGGACAAGTATATAGAATATAGGGCTGAAAGAGAGAAGCAAGGGGCTATTACTTCTCCATGCTAAAATGAAGATCCCAGTGCTTGCTCCATTCTGGCTATGACCAAATCTCGAAACTTCTCGCTTGAACCCAAGAATTAGTAGCTTTAGCCGCTAACCCACACTATCTAAATTCAGTTATACCTTACAGGGTGCTTCCTTGGCATCGAGCAAGGTTTCCCTGTCCACCCTTCAGCATATAACGCCCTCCTGACGCCAATTCTCAATCTCTCGCTGGCTATAGCCCAATTCTCGTAAGATTTCCTGGCTGTGCTCACCAAGCAAGGGAGACAAAGTTCTCACTTTGCCCGGAGTTTGTGACAGTTTTGGGGCTATACCAGCCTGCTTGAATTTACCCAAAGCAGGATGCTCTACTTCTATCAACATCTGGCGATGAAGCACTTGGGGATCGGAAAAAACCTCATCTAAACCATAGACTTTGCCCACTGGGATATCTTTCTGAATCATCAAATCAAACCACTCATCTCTCGTCTTGGTCAGAAAAACTTGTTTCAGGTCAGAGGAAATTTCCTCCCATTTTTTATCCTTCGGTTCGAGAATGGAATGACCAACATTGTAAGGAATATAATCCTCCTTACCCAAAAATCGGCATAGGTTCTCCCAGAAATGGGGTTCAACACACCCAATGCTAATATATCCACCATCTTTGGTTTCATACACTCCATAAAAAGGATAGGCGCCGTTAATTGCCGACTCGCCCCTCTTAGGCACAATGCCGCTACGAAAATAATCCACAGCAAAGAAACCCATAAGCGATATAACACCATCTATATAAGCAATATCGACATACTGCCCCTTGCCTGTCTTATTTCTGACCATCAAAGCCGCCAGAATACCTATGGCTCCATACAAGGAGGCACCAGCAAAGTCTCCTACCAAATTTAAAGGCACGACCGGGGGGCCTTCACGGGATCCGATTAAGCCAAGAGCTCCTCCAAAGGATATGTAATTAATATCGTGGCCGGGAAAACTGCGATATGGCCCGTCCTGACCATAACCGCTCAGGGAGCAATAAACAATCCCGGGATTTAGCTTGCTTATGACATCGTAGTCTACCCCTAGGTTTTTGACCACACCCGGCCTGTAACCTTCAACAACAACATCCGCGTGCTGAGCAAGGCGGTAAAATATCTGCCGCCCCGCTTCCGATTTGAGATTAAGCGCTATACTTCTCTTATTGCGGTTCAGGGCGAAATAAGCAGCATCCTCTCTCTTTTCCTCACCCTTAGGTGAAGGACCTCCTCCGGCTAATGGACTTGGTATGGTCGATTCGACCTTTATCACATCAGCCCCCAAATCTCCTAAGAGCATGGTGCAAAGAGCACCTGGCGCTAACCCCGACATATCCAGAATCTTGATGCCATCTAATGCTAGCATTTCTACCTCCTGGCCGATGATTTTGTAAATTATTTTGGAGGGGGGTTATGGGGGTAATCTACGTCCTGCCCAAAACCCATTCACAAAGCAAGATTATATGTTAACTCTAATCTCTTTGGCAAGTCATTAAACGATGTCATATGAAAAAGGGAGGAAGATGAAGACTGAAGTTAAAATACTATGAAAAATTAGATTAGAAATCAACTGTCCAGTATGTCGCAAAGGGTTGACAAGTTAAGATAGCAGATGCTTTAATATATTAGCTTTAATATATTAGCTTTAACTTAGCTTGACTAAAGGAGGTTAAACTAAAGGAGGTTAAAATGAAGTGGAAGGTTCGAGTCGTCAGCGTAGTCCTATCGATCGTGCTCAGTCTAGCCTTGCTGTGTGGCTGTGCACCTGGGGTACCCAGCAAGCTTGAGTCCCCCGAAGTCAAGGTCGATGGTGTCTACCCTCTCCAGCTGGGAGCGGAAAGCGTTGCCTATGAGGTTGTGTTCAGTATCCATAATCCAAACCCAATAATGGTGGTTTTAGATACCCTTGAGTGGAACATATCTACTAATTATACAACGATCCTCGATGAAGCTAAGACCGCGGTTCTAGCCCGGAAACTGGTACTTGACAATGTTTACATTCCTGCCAACACAGAGGTCAAAGTTACGAGCGCTTTCGCTGTAGCGCTGGAAAGTGAAATAGGAGAGGTCTATATGGCCTTGGGGGCAGATGCCTTGAAGTATCTGCCTGAGACCATGCAGAACCTCATATCCTCAGGGCAGATGGACCCGGATATGGCAGCGAACCTGGTACCGGTTGGTGCTATAGCCGCCATGTTCCCGCTATGGAAGCTTATAGGCGCGAACAGGCCGCCAATAGACCCGACCTTGGACACTTACTTAGAGCTCTCGGTTTGGGATGTATCTCCAGATGGACCGCCATTGTGGACAGTAAACGGGACTGCTTCTTTCCTCAGTGATGCAGGGCCATCAGAAGTTGACTTTCACTCCCAGTGGCAGGCTGAATAGGAATTTCGGGAAAGCACATAAATTCCTTTATAATGGCCCGCACAGAAGGACTGCCGGGATTCAGGTGGGCTTTTGCGGAGTCACGAAGTAAGCAAAATAGCAGGGCTTACGAATATAAAATGGATAAGGGAATAAAGCTGAAAGCAGAGGGACTGGAGCTGAGTTTTGGTGGGGTCAGGGCACTTAGTGATGTAAGCATAGAGGTTAAGAAATTAGAGATTCTAGCCATCATCGGGCCGAATGGAGCGGGCAAAACCTGCCTCCTCAACTGCATAAATGGCTTCTACCGCCCTCAAAAAGGAAGGCTTTTCTTCGAGGGAGAGGAAATCACCAAGCTTCCTTCTCATAAGATTGCTGAGCTTGGAATTTCCCGGACCTTTCAGAATATCCAGCTCTATACCGGAATGACCACTCTGGATAATTTAATGGCAGCCAGGCATATTCATTTTAGGGAGAACCTATTTGCCGGGGCTATCTACTTCGGCCCCGCCCGCAAAGAGGAAGTAAAGCACCGTAGAGAGGTAGAGGAAATCATTGAGTTTCTGGAATTAGAACCAGTAAGGAAGAGAATTGTTGGCACCCTCCCTTACGGGTTGCGCAAGAGGATAGACCTAGGGAGGGCAATTGCCTTGGGGCCCAAGCTCCTTCTCTTGGATGAGCCAATGGCCGGAATGAATGTTGAGGAGAAGGAGGATATGGCCAGGTTCATCATGGACATATATGAGAGAAGAAACATCCCCATCATGCTTATCGAGCATGACATGGGAGTGGTTATGGACATCGCAGACAGGGTGACTGTGCTCGAATTTGGGAAGAAGATCGCTGAAGGTACTCCCGATGAAGTCAAGGCGGACCCCAAGGTCATCCAAGCCTATTTAGGAACGGAGGAATTTGTGCCCGCGAGTTAAGTCTTCCTATTTCGCCGTAAATTAAAATGCTAAAGAGAGGCGTTGATGCTGAGACTAAATAATGTCGAAGTCAAGTATGTTGGCGTCATCTTGGTTTTAAGAGGGGTATCTGTAGAGATTGGTGACGGGAAAATCGTCGCTCTCCTTGGTGCCAATGGGGCAGGCAAGACCACAACCCTTAAAGCTATATCAGGGTTGCTTGGTACCGAGGAGGGAGAGGTAACCGATGGCAGTATCGAATTTGATGGACAGAGGATAGACAACAGGGTACCGGAGGAAATAGTGAAGCTGGGGATCGTACAGGTGATGGAGGGCCGGAGAGTGTTGGAGCATCTCAGTGTGGAAGACAATCTGAGGGCTGGCGCTTATACCCGCAGGGACGATGACATAAACAAAGAGCTGGATATGATGTACGAGTACTTTCCTCCTCTTAAGGAACTCCGCAATCAGACAAGCGGTTATCTCTCCGGCGGAGAACAACAGATGCTGGTTATAGGCCGTGGCTTAATGGCAAAGCCCAAGCTCATGTTGCTGGATGAGGCCTCCCTGGGGCTCGCCCCCCTGATGGTAAAGGAGATATTCGAGATAGTTAGGAAGATCAACCTTGAGGAGAATACTTCACTCTTCCTTGTAGAACAAAATGCTCTGGCTGCTCTTTCCATCGCCGAGTATGGCTACGTGATAGAGAATGGCAGGATAGTTCTCGATGGCCCTGCCGCCAAGCTGAGAGACAATCAAGATGTCCAGGAATTCTATATGGGCTTGAGTGAGGTAGGGACAAGAAAGAGCTATAGGGAAGTAAAACATTATAGAAGAAGGAAAAGATGGCTTGGTTAGCACACGGTAACTTCAGCCTTCCAGAAGAGGGGAGGTGCTGAATGGCAAAGCTAGAGGCAGCGCCAGGGCTAGATACAATACCAAAGTTCTTTCTGAATAGCTACAAAAAGTTTGGTGGCAATAGGGTTTGTCTGCGGAAGAAGGAATTTGGCATTTGGCGGACATATACGTGGAATGATTATTATGAGCATGTGAGGTATTTCTGCCTGGGGTTGGTAAGTTCAGGGCTGGAGCAGGGGGAGAAAGTCGCCATCATTGGGGATAACGAGCCAGAGTGGTATTTTGCCGATGTTGCCGTCCAATGCGCGCGGGCGACACCAGTAGGAATTTATACGGACTCGGCAGCCCCAGAGGTGAAGTATATCGTAGAGCATTCAGATTCCAAGTTCGTAGTGGCCAAGGACCAGGAGCAGGTTGACAAGATGCTGGCTATTAAGGACGAACTCCCTCTTCTGAAAAAGGTGATCTACTGGGACCCCAGGGGCCTGTGGGACTACGAAGATCCCATCCTGGCCAGCTTTGATGAAATAGAAGAGATGGGAAAGGGATACGAAAAAGAACATCCCGGGATTTTAGAGCACCTGGTGGAGCAAGGCGAAGCGGAAGACACCTGCCTTCTTCTATATACCTCGGGCACCACCGGCGTGCAGAAGGGAGTGATGATAAGCAACAAGGGTCTGCTCGCCACTACCAAAAGCGTGGAATTATCCCAGGGTTTCTACGAAACTGACACAGGTTTTTCCTTCCTACCCCCAGCATGGGCGGCTGACCACTACTACAATTTAGTGCCTCAATTAGTATATGGTTTCACGGTCAACTTCCCTGAAGAGCCGGAAACGGTTAACGAAAACTTGAGAGAGGTAGGCCCGCGAGTCTTGCTCTTTGGCTCTCGGCAATGGGAAATGACGGCCGCGGCAATTCAGGCGAGGGTTGAGGCCTCTAGTGCCCTGAACAGATTTATGTTCAACCGATTTCTGTCTGTAGCTTACAAAGTAGTTAGTGACCAGTTTGCCAAGAAAGACATCAGCCCCCTCTGGAAGTTCCTCCGGTGGTTAGGAGACATACTGGTCTTTGCTCCGTTAAGGGATAAGCACGGGTTCTCAAAAATAAGAGTGTGTCATTCAGGTGGTGGGATGCTCAGCCCTGATATGATGAAGTTCTTCTATGCCCTGGGTGTTCCCATACTTAATGGTTACGGGGCCACTGAGACAGGAGGCCTCGCCGTTCCAACCTATAAAGACTTCAAATTGGAAAGCGTGGGCAGACTTTCCCAACTTATGGAGGTGAAGGTAACTGACGAGGCGGAGATTATTTGTCGGGGGCCTTGCCTCTTCCAGGGTTATTACAAGGACCCCGAGACTACCCAGAGGGCAATGAGAGATGGTTGGTTTCATACCGGAGACGCCGGTTACATTGATGAAGACGAGCATCTCTACTTCTGGGATAGAGTAAAAGACCTCAGCGAACTTTCTGGAGGAGTCAGGTTTGCTCCCCAGTATGTTGAGAGCAGATTAAAATTCAGTCCCTATATAAGCAATGCCATGGCCATAGGAGACCCTGAGACTCCCTTTGTCACTGCCATGATAAATATAGATTTTGAAAATGTGTCCAAGTGGGCTGAGCGGCACCATATCAATTTCACCACATTTGTTGACCTATCCGGGAAAGAGCAGGTTTACGATTTGATTCAAAAGGATGTAGAAAGGGTGAATACAGGTCTTCCCAAAGCGGCCAGGATAAAAAAGTTTGTCCTCTTGCATAAGGAGTTCGACCCCGACGAGGCCGAGCTAACCAGGTCGAGGAAATTAAGGAGAGGCTTCTTGAGGGAGAGATATAAAGAATTGCTGGATGCCATGTATGGTGACCAAAAAGAGGTCGCGGTGGAGGCCCCGGTCAAATACCGCGACGGAAGGACAGGAGTGATATCCACTACCGTCAAGATAAGATACGTTGAGGAAGGGACTGCCAGTTAGATGGCTGTTTTTCTTCAGCTGCTATTCTCGGGCATCATGACCGGGGGCGTCTATGCCCTGGTAGCCTTGGGCTTTGTCGTGGTCTGGAAGGCAACCAGCGTCTTCAACTTCGCTCAAGGCGAGATACTGATGGTATCAGCTTATATCTGCTGGGCCCTTCTTGTTCAAGTTGGTTTGCCTCTGTGGCTGACCTTCATCGTTACATTTGTTATTGCTGCCGCCCTGGGATTGATAGTGGAGCGCTTCGCCCTACGCCCTATGATTGGACAACCTCTACTGGCAGCAATGATGATAACTCTGGCTCTAATTGCCGTCCTGGATGGACTCGTTACTATAATATGGGGTTCACGCCAGGAAGTTTTGCCCGATTTCTTTCCTAGAGAACCACTGCATCTAGGAAGCGTTATGATATCCCAGCAACTTCTGGTGGCCTTCGTCATTGCCATAGCTCTGTTTTTTGCCTTTGTCCTCTTCTTTCAGCGTAGCAGATACGGCTTGGCAATGAGAGCAACCGCAGAAGACCACCAGGTAACTCGCAGTATGGGAATAAGGGTAAGTACCAGCTTTGCTATAGCCTGGGTTGTCGCTTGCATAGTTGCTGCAGTTGGCGGGATCCTATTGGGAAGTGTTAATGGCGTCAACATGAATTTAGGTTTTCTGGGGCTGAAAGCCTTCCCCGTGGTAATACTCGGTGGTTTAGACTCCATCCCTGGCGCTATCATCGCCGGGTTGATTGTGGGTGTATTGGAAAAATTGGCCACTGGGTATATTGACCCCCTTGTTGGTGGGGGATTTGCCGAGATATTCCCCTTCATAATTTTGCTCATTGTGTTGCTGGTCAAGCCATATGGCCTCTTCGGCATGAAGAGGATAGAGAGGATTTAAGGAAAAGTGGAGCTGCCTTGTGGGACTTTCAACGAGAGATATGAACAGGATATGGCTATCTTTCGGAGAAAGACACACTGGGCGTGGTTTATAGCTGTAGTTGTATTCCTGGCGCTCATGCCGTTATTCGCCCCCGCACACATTTTAACTGTGGTAATTACCATTGCTATTACCGTTATTACTGTTATGGGACTTAGCATTCTGATAGGTGGTTGTGGACAAATCTCCCTTGGCCAAGCGGGCTTCATGGCGGTTGGTGCCTACACTTCGGCCATCCTGACTTCTACATATGGGCTTTCCTTTTGGATCGCCTTACCTTGTGCTGGCATTATGGCTGCTCTAGTAGGACTCCTTTTTGCCACGCCCGCGGCAAGGATCAAGGGATTCTATATAGTTTTAGCTACAATTGCTGCCCAGTTCATAATCATATATGTCATAATGCACACCCCTAGCCTGACTGGCGGGTACGCTGGAATGGATGCTCCAGCCCCTCGCATTGGAGGCATAGTCTTAGATTCCCCGCGCAGTTACTATTATTTGGCTCTTGGCGTTTGCGGCATTATGACTTTCTTTGCTGTGAACTGGCAAAGAACTAGGCTAGGGAGAGCTTTTGTGGCCATAAGGGATAATGAGTTTGCTGCTGAAACCCAAGGAGTCAATCTCTTCTATTATAAATGCATCGCCTTTGCCATTGCTGCTTTCTATGCTGGGATCGCCGGATCGCTATGGGGCCATTTTATGGGAAGGGTTAGCCCAGAACACTACACCCTAATGCAGTCCGTATGGTATATTGGCATACTAATTGTGGGTGGAATGGGAAGCACTGTGGGAGTATTTTTTGGTACTACAGTCTATCAACTTCTGCAAGAAGCGGTGGCGGCCGTAGCCCCAGCTGTCGCCGGGTGGTTCCCTGGGGTAGCGGCAGGCCTTTTCGCCGGCCTAGGTCAGCTAATCTTCGGTATTATCATTATGGTTGTCTTGGTTCTTGAGCCCAGGGGGCTAAACCACGCCTGGACGGTGCTAAAAACTCGTTACAGGATCTGGCCTTATACCTATTAGAGCCCAACAAATGCCGACCTATAACCTATATACAATATCAGCTATCTTGTTGATAATAGGGGTAAGAAGGCTTAAAGGTAAATCAAATGTCACACGTGCCCCTATTTATTCCATTAAGAGTCATAAAAAGTGAAAAAGAAGGAGAGATAAGATGAAAAACAGGCTGGTATGGAGAAAATGGTCTGGGGTTATTGTGGCGGTGGGGCTGGTAGTGGCACTTCTGCTCACTTCTTGTGCCCCCGCCCCAACTGCAGAAGGCAAAAAGGTAGAAGTGGCAGCTATATGGGGTATGACTGGCCCAGCCGCTGCCTCCCTACAGATACAGACGCAGAGTATTCAGGATTACTTCAAATATTTTAACGAACAGGAAGCCATTCCTGGGGTAAACATTGAACTCTCCTGGGCAGATGATATGCTTCAGATGCCTCTGCTTTACAGCCACTACGATAAGTTTGTCGAGCGTGGTATACCGCTGATATTTATGGAGGAGGACACTGGCCTAGTGGGGCTCAAGGATAGGTTTGAAAAGGACAAGGTAGTTATAGTAATGCCGGGATCTGGCTATCAGGAAGCAAACTATCCCCCTGGTTGGCGCTATGGCACCACCCCAACCATCGCCGAGCAAGCTGCTGCTGTGCTCGAGTACTTCAGGGAAAACTGGCAGGAGGAGAGGCCGCCAAATTTAGCCCTCATGGGTATCGAATCCCCGTGGGGATATGAACCGAGATATGCTATAGGATATGCCCGGAGCCTGGGCTTTAATGTCTTGCCTCCAGAGACCGTCCCCTTCGTCACCCTCGATGCTACAGCTCAGTTGCTAAGGCTGAAGGATGAGGGCGCAGACCTCGTCTATGTTCAAGGCCTTCCCACGGCTACAGGGCCAGTCTTGAAAGATGCTGAGAGGTTAGGGCTTCTGGGGCAAATGCAGTTTGCTGGTCACCAATCAGGAATGGGAGAGAGGGTAATCGAGATGACAGGGGCTGCCAGTGAAGGTTACCTTATGCCAAGGCCATTCCCCTGGTTTGACGAGACGGACATTCCAGGCATAGAGCTGATGCTAGATACCCAGATGAAGTATCATGGGAAAGTAACGAGGGAGGGAGAGTGCTTTTTTGGTTGGGCATCGGCGGCCGTAGTATGCGAAGCTATCAAAAGAGCCATAGAGAATGTGGGTTACGAGAATCTGGATGGAACCGCCATAAAAGAGGCGATGGACAGCATCAAAGACTTCGATGTTTACGGACTGGCGACAGTCAATTACAAACCAGATGACCATCGAGGCGTTACCAAGTTGGCAATATACCAAGTAAGAGACGGGAAGATAGTTCGCGTGACCGACTGGCGTGAGGCCCCCGTGCTTCCAACGGAGGAGTGATAAGAAACCTAAGGAACACAAAAGCCATCAAAAACATCATCCTCGTCCTCTGTGAAAATCCCTAGCCTTAGCAATTGCCAAGAGAGCTAACAGACGCCTTTTAGTAAACGGCTTGCTTGTCCCGGATACCCTCGTTCCCGCCCTCCACGCTGAGAATGTGGGCAAGGATTGGCTTGACCGAAAGACCAGGGGAGCCTATAATCCCATCTGGAGAAGTTAACAGGCGGAAAAGAGGTGGCAGGGTGGCTTTGCCCAGGAGATTGAAGAAGGTGGATTGGGATGTGTCGAATTTTCTAAACAAATCATCGAGGAGGTGAAAGATGGCTATGGTACTCGAGGGCATCAGAGTTTTGGACTGGACTATATTTCAACAGGGACCGGTTGCCTCCATGATTTTGGGTGATATGGGCGCTAATGTGATTAAAATAGAGGAGCGCGCCGGAGGTGACCTGGGTAGGGGGATGTTGAGGGTGGCTGGGGCCATGGTAGGAGGGAAAGAGGTGGCAAGAAATCCTTACTTCGAGGCTGGCAATCGCAATAAGCGGAGCCTCACCGTGGACTTGAGAAAGGATAAGGGTAAGGAGATTATCTACAAGCTGGTAGAAAAATCAGACGTCTTTGTGCAGAATTTCCGCATGGGTGTGGCTGAGAGAACAGGCATGGACTACAAAACCCTCTCTAAATGTAATCCCCGGCTCATCTATGCCCACGCCAATGCCTGGGGGCCAAGAGGTCCCGATAAGGATAATCCCTCCGCTGACTATACCGGAGTAGCCAGGTCGAGCCTTATGGAGATAGCTGGGGAGCCAGGTATGGACCCGGTGCCCATCCAGGGAGGAATTGGTGATCAAATAGGAGCCATAATGACGGCTATGGGTATACTGGCCGCCCTACTCCATAGAGAACGAACCGGAGTGGGGCAGAAGCTGGATGGCTCAATCCTAGGTGGCATGACCTTTCTCCTGGGACATCCGGTATGTTTTTGCACCATGGCTAACCTCTGGGGAATGAGGATCGCCAGAAAGACCGCCGGGAATCCACTATGGAACCACTACAAGTGCGGCGATGACAAGTGGATCGCCCTAGCTCACCTCTCGCCAGACAAATTCTGGCCGATTGTCTGCCGCTCAATGGGACTTGAGAAGCTGGAAAAAGACCCCCGCTTTGACAGCATGGACAACAGAACAAAGAATTGCGCAGAACTCATCTCCATCTTCGATGAGACCTTTGCTACCAAGGCTAGAGCAGAATGGGAAAGAATATTTAAGGAGAACGGCGTCATCTATGCCCCGGTCAACAACATGAAAGACTTAACCGAAGACCCCCAGGTGTTGGCTAACGATTACGTGACTGAATTTGACCACCCTATTTTTGGCCGGATGAAGACGGTCGGGTTTCCTATTACCTTCGAGAAGACGCCAATGTCAATAAGGAGGGAAGCTCCTGAATTTGGTCAGCACACGGAGGAAATACTCACCGAGATAGCCGGCTACACCTGGGATGACATCGTCAAGCTCAAGGATGAAGAGGTAATCTAGTAAGAAGGGTAAGAAAAATGACCCAAGGATTGACAAAGGCTGAGCAAATATACCAGAACCGTGATCGAAAAGCCAAGAAACTGAAAGCCGAGGGTAAGAAGATAATCGGCTACTTGTGCTCTTTCACCCCTGTGGAGACGATAACTGCAGCTGGTCTCGTCCCCTATAGGATTACAGGGAGCATGAAAGAAAGTATCGCCCTTGCTGATGCTTACCTTGAGACCATCGCTTGTCCCTTTACCCGTAGTTGCCTCGATATAGCACTTAGAGGGGGTTATGAGTTCATCGATGGCTACGTTGTTCCCCACGCATGCGACAATATCGTTAAGCTATACGATATCTGGACGTATGATATCAAACATAGCTATGCTCATTTTGTAAACGTTCCCCATACGCTGTCTCCAGCCTCGTTCGATTTCTTCGAAACAGAGCTGGGGACCTTTAAAAGAAGCCTGGAGAGGTTTAGCGGGCGCGAGGTCACCGCTGAAATGCTTAGCCAGTCAATTCGACTACATAATGAGCAAAGGGCCCTGGTCCGAAAGCTATACGAGCTGAGAAAGCAGGACCCACCCCTCCTTTCTGGCGCCGAGATGACCAAGGTGATAGTGGCTGTGATGAGCACTCCAGTGACCGAGGCAAATGAATTGCTCCAGGCTGCTATTGAAGAGGTCCAAACGAGGCGCAATAGCCCTCAGAGAAAACCCGCCAGGTTAATGGTTTACGGGACTGGGAACGAGGAGACCAACTTCATCGAGCTAGTTGAGGAAAGTGGAGCCAATGTAGTTATGGATGACCTTTGCTTCGGCACCAGACCCTACTGGTTTGAAGTCGAGGTGAGTGATAACCCCTTGGCCAGCATCGCCAGGAGCTATCTAGAGAAGCTGCGCTGCCCCCGGACCTACCGACAGAGCCCGGGAAGCCATCAAGCGGACCTGGAGAACAGGTTTGGTTACCTGTATGAATTTGCCAAGGATTTCAAAGTGAATGGCGTTATCCTGTATATCGTAAGATACTGCGATACTCACGCCTTCGATGCCCCAGATGTGAAGGAGTATCTGGGGAGAAAGGGACTGCCTGTGCTTGAGATCGAAGGAGACTATCCTCTAAGTGGCATTGCTGGGCTGAAGACCAGGATTCAGGCATTCTTGGAAACGGTCAGTTAAAAGGAGGGATTGTGGAAGCACCGAAAGAACAGAGCGCTGCTGCAAAAGTCAAAGAGCTGATGATGAAAGCCATTTTAGAAGGGCCCCAAAAGACCACTGCCGAAAAATCAACGGAAACTGCCAAGGGAGTACGTCGCATGGTCAAAGGGCTGGCCCAGAAGGCCCATGAGGCCAGAGCGAGGGGGGACCCCATTGCCTATCTCTTCATAGCCAGCTTTTATGACGAGATCTTGAGGGCCATGGACGTAGTGACAGTGGGGACGGAGAACTATGCCGGGCTCTGTGCTGCCAAATTGGACGCCGAACGCTTCCTCTCTAAAGCAGAAGCTGAAGGTTATCCCAGACACCTTTGTACCTATGCCACCTGCGGCTTGGGCTTCGATGCTATACGCCATGAATTGGGGGGGATGCCGCCGGATGCTCCCGATGGCGGCATGGAATTTCCCTCCGTGATGCTGGGCACCGGGATGATGATTTGCGATCCCAGGTACAAGTGGTATCAAGCGGCACAACGCTATACTAATGCGTCAACGCATATTCTCGGCCTGCTCAACCCTCCACTGCACTACACACATATCGACCTCGAAGAAGTAAAAGATTATTACATCAAGTATGCAGTGGAGGAGCTTAAGGGGCTTGTTGATTTCCTGGAACGGCAACTGGGCAGAAAGATGGATTGGGATCGGCTGAGCGAGGTTGTTGACCTCAGCGAGCGGACCATAAAGCTGTGGTACGATACTTATCAGTTGCGGAAGGCGATTCCAGCCCCGATGCCCACCGAAGATGCCCTGAATACCATGGTCCCCGGTTATTTTAACATGGGCACCCAAGAAGCATATGACTTTTATCGGGAGCTATATAATGAAATAAAGTATCGGGTGGACAATAAAATTGGGGTCATCCCCGACGAGAAGTATCGCTTGATGTGGGCTCTAAGCCTGCCGCCCTGGTATGGCCTGGTATTGTTCAATTACTTCGAGACCCTGGGAGCAGTGTTCCCCATAGAGGTTGTTTACCACCCCTTCGTGCCTCTGGAAATACCTGCTAGCGTCACCAATCCCATGGAGCGCATGGCCCTGAGGTTCTACGATGGCTTTACGCATTGGTACGAGAAGGCTCAAAAGAACAGCAGACATCCCTGGGTAGAGTGGTTTTTAGAGTTGATCGAGGACTACAAGATAGATGGAGTAGTCTTTCACCAGGCCCGGACTTGTCGCACTATACATGT
The DNA here is from genome assembly GCA_034414335.1 of Dehalococcoidia bacterium. Taxonomy (GTDB): domain Bacteria; phylum Chloroflexota; class Dehalococcoidia; order GIF9; family AB-539-J10; genus RBG-13-51-36. The sequence continues at coordinate 15,380 of DAOUMB010000115.1, read as the reverse complement.
TGGACAGCTCCACCAGATGAACGTATTAAAGAAACATTCGGACATACCTATGTTAATTCTTGAGGGCGACATCGTAGATGTCCGCAACTACGATGAGGAGGCTACCCATGATAAGATAGATACTTTCATTGAGGTAGTGGACGCCTACAAAAAGAAGAGGCAGTCTTAGTCATCCTATAGTCTTCGACACCTTTTACTTCGTTATATTTTCTCCAAATTAGAGCCTCTCTGGTCCTCCAGAGGCCCTGCTCTTTGGGGCTTCCCCCTTCCCAATGCTATAATATTCCTGAGTCTGCATGGATATCCTGGCCACGCTTAATCCCGCTCAGAGAGAAGCTGTAGAAGCCATCGAAGGACCTGTGCTTATCTTAGCCGGTCCCGGCAGCGGCAAGACCAGAGTGATTACCCATCGGGTCGCTCATCTAATTAAACTCTGCGGCGTCAGCCCTCACCACATAATGGCCGTTACCTTTACTAATAAAGCTGCCCGAGAAATGAGGGAGAGGTTGGAACAACTTCTGGGACAGGCAGTAGAGGCATTGACTTTGGGTACCTTTCACGCCATCTGTGCTCGAATTCTCCGTCGTGAAGGTAAAGCTATAGGGCTTGACGCGAGTTTTTTTATCTACGATGAAGAGGACCAGCTAAGCTTGATAAAACAGGCTCTGGAAGAACTCAACCTCGACCCCAAGCAATATGCTCCCCGGGCTCTACACTCAGCCATCAGCGCCGCTAAGAGCCGCCTTATCGGCCCTAAAGACTACGCCCAGTGGGTTAATAGCTATTTTGAGGAGATAGTCAGCAGGATTTATCAGCGCTATCAGGAATTGCTCAGCCAAGGTCAGGCGGTGGATTTCGACGACCTGCTGATGAAGACGGTGCAGTTGTTCAAGGACCATCCTCAAATCCTTAGCAGATACCAGTCTAAGTATGTTCACATTCTGGTTGACGAATTTCAGGACACCAACATCGCCCAGTATATGCTGATGAAGCAACTGGCGGGAAAATACCGAAATCTGTGCGTGGTCGGCGACCCCGACCAATCTATCTACTCCTGGAGATTTGCTGATTTACGCAATATCCTGAGCTTTGAGAAGGATTATCCTGAAGCCAAAGTGGTCCTTTTGGAGCAAAATTATCGCTCCACCAAGACAATTTTAGAGGTAGCCTCAGACATAATCTCAGCCAATGTACAGCGCAAGCCCAAAAAGCTGTGGACAGAAAACGAAGACGGAGCTTCGGTAACCGTTATCGAAAGTTATAATGCCGAGGAAGAAGCTCAATCCGTGGTCAACGAGATAGAGAAGCTCATCAGCCAAGATCAAATATCCCTCAAAGATTGCGCCGTCATGTACCGGATTAATGCCCAGTCACGGATATTAGAGGAGACTTTCCTGAGGTATGGTGTGCCTTATAAGCTTGTTGGTGGCACGCGCTTCTACCAAAGGAGAGAGGTCAAGGATATTATTGCTTACCTCAGACTCATTCACAATCCCCGGGACAATGTTAGCCTGTACCGGATAATAAATGTTCCTACCAGAGGTGTTGGGCAGCGCACCCTCAGCCAGCTTCAATCCTGGGCAAAGGCTCATGATGCCTCCCTTTTCGAGGCTTTAAAACAAGTGGGGCACGATGTCATTGCGAGCGAAGCCAAGCAATCTCTTCCTCCACGCATCACTCAAGCCCTGGCTGGATTTGATGCACTTATGACCAGGCTTATTGCCCAAAGCCGTGAGCTAAGGCTTTCTGGTCTACTGGATGAGATATTGGAGCACACCCGATATAGAGAATACGTTCTGGACAAAGAGGACGGGGAAGAGAGATGGGAGAATGTAATGGAGCTCAAAAGCGTTGCTAGCGACTATGATGAGCTCGACCCTGAAGAGGCTTTAGCCGCATTTCTGGAAAAAGTAAGCCTGGTATCGGACATAGATGAACTGGATGAAAAGGCTGACGCCGTGACTCTCATCACCTTGCACCAAGCTAAAGGACTGGAATTCCCCGTAGTTTTTATTGTTGGCCTGGAGGAAGGGATTCTCCCACATAGGAAATCTTTCGACGACCCGGCAGAGATGGAAGAAGAGCGTCGCCTTTGCTACGTGGGAATAACTAGAGCCAAGAAGCGACTCCATCTTTTGCGCAGCTACCGGCGAAGTTTATTCGGCGGCAGCACGGCAAACCCACCGTCCCGCTTTCTCCAAGATATCTCACCCCATCTAATAAGCCCAAGAGGACTATGGCAGGAGAGCTCGACTCCTGTAGCTAGTGCCTACTCCCCACCTTCACCCCAGCCTTTTAGCACCCTAACACTAAAGGTCGGTGACCATGTCCGCCACCCAAAATTCGGCCACGGCATAGTAATGAACTGCAATCCCGCGAGGGATGACCAGGAGCTGACAGTAGCCTTTGAAGAGGCAGGGGTTAAGAAGCTCCTTGCCAGCCTGGCACCCCTGGAAAAAATCGAGAAGGATTTCGATTTTTCCCCATAAACCATTGACAAAATACACGTAAACGGGTAGTGTATCAATTTCAAATCCTTGAGCCTTGACATATGCTTGAGCGGTGTAGTATACTTAGAATATGGCAAGGAAGAAAAAACGAAACCATGATTTTAGTGTTACGGCTTATCGAGTAGTTCAAGAGGCTACTGGACAGGTTGAGCCTAAGCCCAAAGAAGCAGGGCCAGAGTTAATCGAAGGTAAAAATCCCCATGCTGTGGCACTTGGTAGACTTGGTGGACTAAAAGGTGGTAAGGCAAGGGCAAGCAAATTAACCGTTGAGCGACGCAGGGAAATTGCACAGAGGGCTGCTATGGCTAGATGGCATTCTAGGGTATAAGGAGGAAGATGGCTAACTATAGAGCCAAAGATGCAAACCAATTCATAGAGCAACAACTTTGCACATATCTTAAAGAGTTAGAGGATGATTTCAAGTCAGATGTATTATCATTTAGTGGTGGCCTTATTTTTGGTGTTGATGACCTCATTCGTAATGCAGTTGAAGAAAAGAAAGGGAAAAGCAAAAGAGATTCCTTAACTATGTGTCTCACAACTGGTGGGGGTTATGTAGAGGTAGTGCATCGCATAGTAGATACTCTTTGTTACCACTATAGGGATACAGTCAATTTTGTGGTTCCTAATTACGCATATTCAGCAGGTACGGTCCTAGTGATGTCAGGGAATAGTATACATATGGATTACTTCTCGCGGCTTGGGCCTATTGACCCCCAAGTCGAAACGGCAAAGGGGCAAATAGTGCCAGGTTTAGGCTATTTGGTTCAATGGGAACGTTTAATAGAAAAAGCAAGAAATGGTGAGATTACATTACCAGAGATGCAATTACTGATTGAAGGGTTCGACCAAGCCGAACTTTACAAATATGAGCAAGAAAGGGAACTTTCTATAGCATTATTGGAAGAATGGCTTGTTAAATACAAATTCAAGAATTGGACGATAACACAAACACGGAAGAAGCCAGTTACAGAACGTATGCGTAAGCTAAGGGCATCTAAAATTGGCAAGGAACTCAACAAGACAGAGAAATGGCATAGTCATGGTTATGGAATCTCAATGGATGTCCTACGAAAAGACCTAAAGTTACTTATTGATGACTTTGGTGCAATTCCTAAACGACGAAATATCATTAAAAATTACCACAGTCTCCTTCAGGACTATATGCAAAAGAACCGTCAAACCGGTATAATTCATACGACATTGACTTATTTACCATTTCAACAGGGGGGGTGAATATTAATGGAGCACCTCGATATAGGACAAATCCTTAAACTTAATCCACATATTAAAAAAGAAGAATTAGAGACACTACATAACCTTCTCTTGAGCTTACGAGAAGGAGAGATTAGAAAAGCTGGTTATGGCTTAGCTTCCCCTTTTACTAGGCGTCGTGCATCAGCAAAAATACGGGAAGACTCAAATTCACGCACTGTGCATTTAAGTCGCCGACATTGACCCCTCATTAATTCTTGAAAATTTTTCTCTAAATTATCCTCTTTGCCCTTGGCATATGCTTGAGCGGTGTAGTATAATATAATCAATTAGAAAGGGCAGAGATATGAACAAGTTAAGTTTAGACCGCCAAGCACAAATCATAAAAGTTCTTTGTGAAGGCAACTCAATACGTAGCACCGCTCGCATAACAAACACAGCCATAAATACCGTTGTTACTTTACTTAAGCAAGTTGGAATTGCTTGCCTTGAATATCAGGACAGGAATCTAAGGAACTTATCATGCCAAAGGATAGAATGTGATGAAATCTGGTCATTCTGCTATGCCAAGGCAAAGAATGTTCCCCAAGATAAACGAGGCCAATTTGGATACGGAGATGTTTGGACATTTGTGGCACTCGATGCCGACACAAAGCTAGTTTTAAGCTGGTTGGTTGGTTTGCGTGAATTAGAATATGCCCACGAGTTTGCCAAGGACATTAAGCAACGCCTTTCAAATCGTGTCCAACTCACTACTGACGGACACAGAATGTATTATGAGGCAGTAAGGCACGCCTTCGGAGACGATATAGACTACGCCATGCTGGTCAAATATTACGGTAATGTAGAAGAACTATATGGGCGTTATAGTCCGCCAAGATGCACCCAAGCAAAAGCAAAACTGATAAACGGTTCTCCTGATATCAAGAAGGTGTCTACCAGCTACATTGAGCGTCAGAATCTCACAATGAGAATGAGTATGAGGCGATTCACCAGGCTCACTAATGCCTTCTCAAAGAAGATAGAAAATCACGAACTAGCCTTAGCCCTGTATTTTATGCACTATAACTTTGTCAGGCCACACAAGACACTATCTAACCCTTACCCTAAATCACCAGCAATGGCAGCAGGAATAACTAATCATATGTGGACAGTTGAGGAGATTGTGCAGCTAGTTGGTTGATGGGTATTGACAAGTATGCTACAATAATATTTATCATGACGGGAGGCTATCCTATGGGTCTAGATTCCCATAGGGTTGTCTCCTAAGTTTTTTCCAGCTCAGTCTTAAAATCATCCATAAATGCAATTCTCCCATTAGCTGCACTTATCAATAATCCCGAACATCCATCTTTACAGGGCGCAAATACTAATCTTAACTTATCTTTACGCACCAGTTCTTTGACAAGTTCATTAAAATCTCCATCACTGGTTATAATCACAGCTTTATCATATAAAGACATATTAGAAATAATTTCCAGTGTCATGAATGAATCGCAGTCACTTTTGTACCTGATTAGTTCAGGTGCAATTACTTTCCAACAATACGGGCAATAATTTTCTTCAGTTGTGTATTTGGTTGGAGCTTTAAGTTTAAGATAATAGCCGTCGGATTCTAATTCTTTGTAACGGTCCGAATTTTCGTTTATATTTCCTAGAAAATAGTAGGCGAAGATAACATTAAATTTTGTTTTCAAGAAGAGTATGAGTTTGGAATAATCTATTTCCCAATCCAAGTTTTCATATGTAAAATGTAAATTTGCACCATCAATGAAAGCAAAGTTCTTAGGTCCGTGCATAGTAGTCGGAATTATCCGCCTACATTACTAAGTTGTCAATAGATATAGATAATTGTGAATCACTGCATAGTGTATGATTTGAAATTGATACACTACCCGTAAACGTGTAAAATATAACTTAGATGCCTATTAAGGTTTTAGAGCCGGAGCTTGTTTCCAAGATCGCTGCCGGGGAGGTGATTGAGAGGCCGGCCTCTGTGGTCAAGGAGCTGATAGAGAATTCCCTTGACGCCGGAGCTACCCAGATTGCCGTAGAAGCTCAGGGTGGTGGAGTAGAGCTGATTAAAGTGAGCGATAATGGTGCTGGCATTCCGGCATCGGAGCTAGAGCTTGCTTTTCATAGATATGCCACAAGCAAGATAAGCAATATCGATGACTTAGGAAGCATTGGCAGCCTCGGCTTTCGGGGCGAAGCCTTGCCCAGCATCGCCGCTGTTGCTGAAGTCGAAATCCAAACCCAAACATCCTCTGATTCAATCGGCAGCTATATGTATTTGAGAAAGGGCGACGTAGTCCGCAAGGAGAGCCGGGCCAGGCCTCAAGGCAGCACCATAACCGTACGCCGATTGTTTCGCTATTTCCCGGCACGACTTAAGTTTCTCAAATCGGTTAATACCGAAAATAGCCATATCGCCCATTTGGTGAGCCAGTACGCCCTGGCTTTTCCCGAGGTCAAGTTCAGCCTGGTTCTCGATAAACGTCCCAGCCTGCGCACTACAGGCAACGGTGACCTGCGCGAGGTGGTAAATGAGATATATGGTTCAGAGCTAGCTCAAAGGATGCTGAAGGTGGAACAAAAGGACGGCCTGGCTAAAGTCGGCGGCCTAACAAGCCCACCTTCCCTGGCCCGTTCTAATCGCAACTATCTCAGCTTTTTCGTCAATCGAAGGTGGGTGCGCAGTCCCTTGCTAACTCGGGCCACCGAGGAAGCCTATCGTGGCTTGCTTATGGATGACCAGCATCCCATCGCGGTAATCAATGTCTCCCTGCCGGTTCAAGAGCTTGACGTCAACGTCCATCCTGCCAAAGCCCAAATAAAGTTTTGCCATGAGCAAGCGGTGTTTAGCAGCATACAGAAGGCAATAGAGGGCACATTAGCCAGGACGCCTATAGCCAGCCCTAAAGCAGTGCCCTTCTCAGTCAGCCCAGGGCAGTGGCAGAGCCCCCGGATGATAATGGATAACGCGCCGGCTTTTGTTGTTGCCCAGTTGCCCACCCTGGAATTACCGGTTTTGAGGGTGCTGGGGCAGCTGGCCAACACCTATATTATCGCCGAGGGACCCAACGGACTCTATCTCATCGACCAGCACGCCGCACATGAGCGCATACTTTACGACCGAATTTTGGCTCAGTGGTCACAAAAGGAAGTTGAAGTCCAAGGGCTACTCCAGCCCATAACCATAGAGCTTAGCCCCGGGGAGGAAGAAACCCTGAAAGCTAGTAATGAGTTTTTGGCTGAGTTTGGCTTCACTATTGAGCCTTTCGGAAATAGAAGCTACGTGATACGGGCTATACCGGCACTAATGGCGAGAGCCAATATTATTGAGATAATAAGTGCGCTGCTTGATAGCCTTGCCAGCAAAGAAGGTCTAAATCCCTGGGAGGAAAAGATAGCTCAATCTCTGGCCTGCCATGGCGCTATCAGGGCGGGACAGCAGCTAAGCAATGAAGAGATGCGGGAGCTAATAAAGCAGCTTGAGCAAACCAAGCAACCGCGCAGCTGTCCCCACGGCCGGCCGACCATGATTCATTTAAGTTCGCATCAACTAGAGAAAGAATTTGGCAGGGTAGGCTAGCCCTGACTCCCCGTAAACTTGCGTTCATGATAGCTTAGGAATCGGTTGACAGCCCTGGCTGCATTACCTATTGAGTGATAGACAGCGATGCCAGCTTCATAGCATATTCTCTGGGCATTAAGTATCCATTTATAATCTTCATCAAAGGTAGGAAGATGAAGCACCAGTATCACCGGCTTGGCTAACTCTCTATGAGCCTTGACAACCTCCTCTAAAAGGAAGTTCCACAGTTTATACTGCACAGAAGACTGGTAGGGGGCCAGACCTAAGGGGATGTGGACCATAGTCAAGTCAACGGCGTCATAGTTAGCCAATATATTGAGAACTTGGTAGAATCCAGCATCCCAAGCTTCAAGAGAAAGGTCCATGGGGTTGCCTAGGATTGTTCCTGATTCCTCTTTGAGCAAGCGACCGATCTTCTTGCGAATTCTCTCTGGAAGCCTTGGCACTATGAGGCCGGCGCCAGTACAATCATCAGTAGCTAAAACGGTGGCTCCGCCGCCAACGCCAAGAATGCTTGTCTTTCTTCCCCGGGGTAAGGGCATATAGGAAAAAGTGACGGCCATGTCTATGAGCTCCTCCAAACTGAAAACCCTTATGGCACCTGTTTGACGCAGGAGATTATCCCAGACCCTCTCTGACCCAGCCAGAACGCCAGTATGTGAGGCGGCTGCCCTGGCTCCGGATTCAGTAATCCCCCCTTTGAGCACTACGACTGGCTTTATTTTCGCTGCTTCCTTTAATACCTGCACAAAGAGCTTGCCATTCTTAACCCCCTCAATGTAGGCAAGTATTATTCGGGTATCAGGGTCAGCAGCCAGATATTCGAGTAGCTCGGTCTCATTTATATCGGCGGCATTGCCATAGGAAACCGCCTTGCTGAACCTGACGCCTCGCCTTGCTCCTTCCCGAACAGTATATGTGTAATTACCTCCACTTTGAGCGATAAGAGCTACCGATCCGCTCTCCTTGGCAAAGTCAATCCGCGTAGTTAAGCCTGCCTTGGGAGAATATATCCCGGCGGAATTTGGCCCAAGAAGTCGTACTCCACCTTGACGGGCTAATGAGCAAATCTCGTCTTCCAATTGCTTGCCTTCCTCAGTACCAGTCTCGGAAAAACCAGCAGTAAAAAGGTGGATCGCTTTTACCCCTTTAGCGGCGCAGTCCTTAATTAACTGTGGTGCTGCCAGGGCCGGTATGCAGGAGATAACATAATCAACTGGCCCGGGAACATCTTTAACATTAGGGTACATTTTTAACCCTCGAATCTCACCACCTTTAGGATTCAAAGGATAAATCTTGCCTTTGAATCCATAATCGAGCAGGGTCTGAAGGAACCTTTGGCCTTGACCGGGCAAAGTCGTCTCTTTGCTGGAAACTCCAGCGATTGCCACCGATTTGGGGTTAAAGATATAATCCAACTCTGGCTTTGTTACCACGATTTCTTGCTCTGAAAAAGAGACCGGACACTATATTCATGATATCAGAGATTCCGCTGACTCTTGCGCTCATGATAATCAAGAAAACGAGCGATTGCTTTGGCTGCGTTGCCTAAGGAATGGTAAAAAGGTATGCCGACTTCACCGCATCTCCGCTCCGTCTCAGCAGCTACCCACCAAGTGATATCAGAAATTAGGGAATGCACTACTATAACAACTGGTTTAGTTGATTTCTGGCGAATATTGATAATGCTATCGACGAATAATGCACCAAGTGCCTTAAGTATATCGGTTGAAGGTATCGGACCAGCAGCACACTGGAGAACTACCAAATCAATTCCATCATAATCAATTATCGTCTTGATACAATCGCCAAATACGCCCCAGCCTTGATCCGAGAGGTCTACAGGGTTATTCAGAATAACGCCCGTATTTCCTTTCTCCATATAGCCCTTCAGTCTATCCTGAATTGCTACGGGAAAGCGTGGCACTGTAAGCCCAGCACCAGTACAATCGTCAGCGGATAGAACTGAAGAGCCACCACCACCACCAACAATGCCCACCCTCCTTCCCGAAACGGAAGGCAGGTAAGAAAAGGTCACTGCCAGATCCACAAGCTCCTCTAAACTGTAAACCCTTATGGCACCAAGCTGTCGCAAAAGCCCATCCCATACCTCCTCTGACCCTACCAAAGCTCCCGTGTGCGATGCTACTGCTCTGGCTCCAGCTTCACCAATTCCCCCTTTAAGCACTATCACTGGCTTCGCTTTAGCCGCTTCCCCCAACACTCGAACAAAGCTTCTGCCATCCTTCACCCCTTCAACATAAGCCCCTATTACCTTGGTATCTTTATCATTGGCTAATAATTCGAGCAAATCGCTCTCGTTGACATCGCAAGCGTTGCCGTAAGAAATGACCTTGCTGAATCTGATTCCCCTCTTAGCTCCTTCCCGAACAAGGTAAAAAGAGTTGCCACCACTTTGACTTATGATAGCCACAGACCCCGCATCACTGGGAGAATCGGGGAGGAAGGCGAGCCCAGTTCGAGGACAGTATATTCCTACGCAATTAGGCCCGATAACGCGGATACCATTTTGGCTAGCCAAGGCAGCAATTTCCTGCTCTAACCGCTTGCCTTCCTCAGTGCCGCTCTCAGAAAAGCCCCCAGTATATATCTGAATTGCCTTCACACCTTTGGCAGCACATTCCTTAACCAGTTGAGGCACTTGAGGAGCTGCAATGCAGCAGATGACGTAATCAACCGCCTCGGAGATAGCCATGAGACTAGGATAGACTTTTAGTCCCGAGACTTTTCCCCCTTTAGGGTTTATGGGATAAATATTTCCCTTGAAGCCACAACGGAGCAAAGCGCTCACAAAGTCCGCTCCTCCGAATTGTGGTCCTGGCCCTTTACCAGAAACCCCCACCACTGCCACTGATTTTGGGTCAAAAATGCCGCCTAAATCTGATTTAATCACTAGCCCTTGGCCACATCATTTACAATCAAATGCAAAGCTGCAGCCCAATCCGTGATGATTTCTTTGCCTGAGACTCAAAATCACTATGCTACCTTGCTTTAGTGTATAAGTCAAACCACGAATCCACTAGAGAAAAATTTTGGGATGGGTTACAATTAGGGCTAATTAGAAATAAGCATAGTGATGGAGGGAGACAAGCAATGATAAAGAGTCAAAATCTTTTAACCGAGGTCGAATCCAAGGAGCTACTAAAGAAAGGGGGGATCCCTGTTATTGAAACGAAGCTCGCCCGAAGCAAAAAGGAAGCCATTGCCATAAGCAAGAAAATGGGGTTCCCTGTAGTGTTGAAAATAAGCTCCGCTGACGTAGTTCACAAAAGCGATGCCGGCGGCGTTAAATTAGGACTAGCTAACGCTACCCAGGTAGGCAATGCTTATAGTGAGATTATATCAGCCATTAAGAAAGCATACCCTAAAGCCCAAATTCAGGGTATATCGGTGCAATCCATGGCACCACCAGGAGTGGAAGTTATTGTTGGCATGAGCAAGGATCCTCAATTCGGTCCTGTGCTCATGTTTGGTCTCGGTGGTGTGCTGGTGGAAGTGTTAAAGGACGTCTCCTTTAGAATAGTCCCACTCACCGAAAGGGATGCCAGGGAAATGATTAGAGAAATAAAGGGGTATCCCATACTGGAAGGGTACAGAGGCCAAAAGCCAGCCAGTATCCCTGCATTGGAAAAGCTAATAGTCAAGGTATCCCAGTTTGCAGAGAAAAATCCTCAAATAAAGGAGCTCGACCTCAATCCCATATTCGCCTATCCAGATAAGGCCGTAGCTATTGATGCTCGGATAATCCTGGAGTGATAACCGAAATTCAGGATTTCATACGAAATTCTGAATAGTCTGCCAGATGCCCCAAAGCTCTAATAGCCCTATCAGGGCTAGCGAAGGCCATTGCTCTATCCGTTATTTGGAATTCGGCCAGGACTTCAGCGACAAAGGGCCCATAAAAATAAAACACAAGGGGCTTATCTGGATGAGAAATCGCAGCTTTCTCGGCAAACTGACGATAGGCAATTCCCCATGAAAGGTGAAGAGCGCCAAGTATGCACAGAACTGCATCTATCCCGGGGTCATTAAGCAGGGCTTCTACCGTTATCTCCAAGGCTTCAAACAGTGACACTTTCTTTGTTACAATTATTGCCGGCGCAATATCAGCGGGATTGCCAACCCCCTGCCAAGAAGGATATAAAGCACCAAGTCGATCGTTGGTTACTGATGAAAACTTGGCCACCTCTAGACCGTACTTTTGACAGGCATCTATACCCATGACACCAAAGGCACCTGTTAAACTAACCATGCCTACTCTTCTTCCTTTCATGGGAGCTAATTTATAGAAAGCCCTCAGGGTATCAGTGAGTTCTTCCACATCATCCACCTTGATCAATCCAGCCTGCTTAAAAGCTGCGTCCCAGATTTCTGCCTTGCCTATCAAAGAACCTGTATGCGATTGAACTGCTTGGCCAGCCTGTTCACTCCTTCCGGCCTTGAGAACAACTACGGGCTTCTTGTGAGCTACTCGCCGAGCTATTCTTAGAAATCTTGCACTATCTTTCATTCCTTCAATATGCAAACCTATAACTTTTGTCTCGACATCCTGCTCAAGGTATTCCAGGCCATCGCTAAAATGAATATCACTGCCGTTTCCCAAATCGATGGCCTTGCCCATCAGTTTCAAGCCAGCAAGGCTCGCGAAGAAAACCCCAGTCTGGCACATGAAGCCAACGGGGTTTTTTTCCATCTGGGTTTCCATAAAGGAGGAACTGAAATTAATATAAGCATTGGCTGTGCCTAAGGTATTGGGTCCCAGTATCCTTGTTCCTGTCTCTCTGACAAAATCATCAATTTGTCTCTGCAGATGTTTACCTGCACCATCGTCGGCATCAGCAAACCCTTGAGTCGATATTATTACGGCCTTGATATCCTTATTGACGCAATCCTTAACCAAGCCGGGAATTAAATCCCGGGGCAGATTTATCACTGCCAAATCAATATTTTCTGGCACCTCCATTACAGAAGCATATGCCTTCAACCCCCGAATTTCGCCAGCCAGAGGATGCACAGGGTATATCTTTCCCTGGTAACCCTGGTTGACCAGGCTTGTTAGCACATCGATAGCCTCACCACCGGTCATTGGCATCGGCGACCGAGAAACACCGAAAATAGCCACAGATTCAGGCTCTACAAACTTTTTCATTTGAGCTACTACATCCATGGCCGCCGCTAATTTTAACCTAACCCTTGTCATCGTGCCAACTCAAGCTTTGTTTCCTGCTATTCCTAACGACCAAAATCCTAGTAAACTGTTTCTTTGCTGCTTAGAATCGGCTAGCCCCTACCCTCAGCAGCAACTCACCAGAGTCCATCTGCGGCGGGGGCATCTCTTCAAGCCGCCAATCTAGGTTGCTGTAGTATATTGCCAAGCGCATAGTGCTTCCTCTCAAGAAATTACCTCTTCAAGTCCACGAAAGGCTCTCCAAAGTGATTTACAGCTGAACAACATCTACCTCAGCTTTCCCGGGGGAAATGGTGAGAATAGCAACAGTCCCTGGCACACGGTTGTACCCGGGGAAGGTAGCACTACCGGGGTTTATGAAAAGGCATCCTTGAACTCTATGCAACAACGCTCTATGAGTATCGCCAAAAACAAGTATATCGGGAACATCTTCACACTCTACTATTTCCCTGAAAGCCTCTTCCAACTCTTGACCATGGCAAGCTGAGGAAAGATAGTATAGGAGAGGGTGTAAGGAGCAGGTAAAATAGGGGAAAACGTGGATAAGCCAGAGAGAGAAGCCCTCGAGGTTTAAGACGTGTTTTTCTTTCACACGCCCATTCACCATGGCCTTGTCATCATCGCCCCTGGCTGCAAGCACTGGGGCTATTTCCTCCAATTCATCTAGCACCGAAGATAAGTAAATATCCCCAGCATGTAAGATGAGGTCCACACCTCCGAAAACTTCTTTTACTTGAGGGGGAAGCGCCTTCGCATCATATGGAATATGAGTGTCCGAAATCAGGCCAATTCGCATAACACCCCTTTCATCTTATCAATACCATCAATAATGTTTCTATACCCCACCAAGAAAGTGCATTTCGTCATCCCTAATATTCCTTCCCAGGGGGCAAGAAATCTCGTACAACAGTATCATGCGCTGCGAGCCGCAACCCGTTAGCCCAAGCCAATGGCAAGTAAGCGAATCACTTAGCAGATTATCTCCTTAATCTCTCCTTTCCACCGCTGGTAAAAAAGGCCAAGTTGCCCCTTCTTTTTGCTTCCGGCCTCCGTTCCAAGTAGATGCATAGATACTGCCTGAGTAGCCCACGCAGGCACACCAACTACACAAGCAACGATTGCCAGCACCGGCCAGGATTTTGGCCAAAATCCATGAGCCATGTTCCCGGCATCACCAATGAGACAAAGAACACTGCCTGTCTCTTCATGGTTCTCGAAAAGTCTCTCAATGTACATCACCTTGTGACCTTTTAGGTCTACCACGCTGGTGAAGTACAAAGACGTGAGCTCGCCATCACCCAAAAACGAAAAAACCACATTGGACTTAATACACACTTCCTATGTGTACCTTCCCCTGAGGCAGTGTGAAGAAGGCCCTCGTGTCCAGTTCAGCTACGGAAGACTAATCTCAAACTTGCACGCGAGGGGTTGTGGAAAATCCCTCCCAGATTTGCCAAAGGTGATATTTCGAGGTGGCAGCAGCAAAGGTTTGACTGACATCTTCGGGTTAAACCTGTGAGCGGCTTGGCGAAGCAGGTCTACATGCAGTCCACACGTATGTTTCTGAAGTCTGTCTTCTCCATGCCTTTCCATGTAGTCGAGCGTGACACAGCGCGCACAGGTAATTATGCCCAACTTATCGCCTTTCATCTCCCAGGTAGCAATGGTCTGCAGGAATATCGGCTCAATCTGGGTGAATTTCATAAAAGAAGCCACATCCTCTCCGTATATATTGAATAACTTCTGCCATCGCCAAGTCATATTTGGTTCACCCCATTGCAGCCAGAACTCCCTGTCCATATCATTGGCTACTCCTTCGCCAAAACGCTTCCTGTTCAAGGTATTCCAGCAACCAGCAAAGCCAACGAACATCTTGTCCGCTTCCGACATAAATCTGATCATGGCATCTTTGGTAAACCTGCCAAATGTTTTCACATCGCCCGGGCGCAAATCTCGCATAAGTGGCCCGCTATAGTCATTCATCTCTTTCTCTTCCATAGTACTCTCCTTTTTTGTCCTTATTCCACACTATATGCTAGTTGAATAGATCCAAGGGCGGTCATTTCTTGCGAGGATTCCGCTTGCTGATGAGGTAGCGATAGGGATATCGGTACCTTCTATGGAATTCCGCCGCTGCCTTTCGTTGTGCCCTCTGTGCATACTCAGGCAAGTCTGGGCAGATCCAACTGAGCTTATGCTCTGGATCCAGCTTTACATCCCATACGCAAGATGGTCGATCCTTGCTCTTACGAGGTGGGCACTCTATACACACAGTATGGGCATCGGGGCAGATGCGCGTTAAGGCTTTGGGGAACCCCCAGACATCTAAACCGCAGGCATTTTCCAGCAGCGCCATGTCATTATGCTTCTCAAAGTGTCTGAGCGCGCTGCAATTCCAAACTGTAATTACACCGTGCTCGGGGTTCTTCATTTCGCAGTCAATATCCCAGTCCATAAAGTCCATGTCCATCTGGAACCATTTCAAGCATGCCTCAATATCATGTCCCCACATATCCAGCGCTACCTTGGGCCGATCTTCCTCATGAACCTCCTGAAGTTCTTCCCAAATCTGCCAGTGGCTCTCATCGGCTATCTGTACACCCATCTTGGTCCTGAAGTAATTGAACCAGAGTCCGCTCTGCAAAAGATGCTGTCGGCCAAATTCAGCCGACCATCTGGTGAGGATCTCCTTAGAGAAGTCCTCAATCCTCACGTCTGGTATGAATTCTCCACTATAATCCTCTAATTCCGGCATTTAATCCCCCTTATTGTTTGAATAATTGGTTTCCTGTGCAATTAACATCTTTCGCTACCCTTTGTTAAATACTCAACTAGGTTACCCTCCTTT
>DAOUMB010000114.1:0-18577 GCA_034414335.1 Dehalococcoidia bacterium | reverse complement strand
GCTTGTCACAGAGCTCAGGTTTCCGGTGAAGAAAAGATAGAGGGCTTACTTTTCATATTTTTCTCACCAAGTTTTGCATGCCCCAGCCATCTTGTCCGTTGACACCCCATAGTCCCATTACGCTTTTCATTCAGTTTTTTGCATAACTGTATTCAATTGCCAGCCATTCCCTCAGATTATCTCTCTTTCCCTGAACCCTTCTATCTCCTCATCGCTGTAACCACCGATTTCGCGCAAGACTTCCCCAGTGTGCTCACCTAATTCAGGCGCAGCACTCTGAGGACCTGCAGATGCCTCGCTGAAATGAACCGGGTATCCAGGAAATAGAACCTTCCCGAAGACAGGGTGGTCGAAATCTACAACATATTTGTTCTCGGTTACCTGAGGGTCATCCGTAAGCTCGGAGCTTTCATTGACAGGAGCACAGAAAAAACCATGCCGCTCTAGGATATCATCCCATCCATCTCTTGTTTTGGTAGCAAAGATACCATCAAGAATGGCTACTAATTCCCCACAATTCTCCAGCCGTTTCTCATAAGAAACAAACCTCGCATCATTTTCCAAATCGGGGCGCTCGATAGCCTGGCAAAATTCCTTCCAAAGTCCTGGCTGCAATGAAGGCAAGGTAAAACATATCCATTTCCCCCCCTTACACTGATAGTAATTTCTTAACGGGTCTGTATCAGTGCGCTTGGGGCGAGGCATTTCGTGACCCAACAAAGCAAGTAGCGTATTGAAATACAATAAAGCTAAAGCTGAGCCAAGTATGGAAATCTCCACCTGTTGACCTATTCCGGAGCGCTCCCTCATTACCAGAGCGGATAGAATTGCATGGCTTGCCATGAAGGCAGTGGTTTGGTCAACTACACCGAAATGGATCAGCAGAGGAGGCATATCTGGCTCCCCCATGCTGAACATCATCCCCGACCTAGCTTGTCCCTGGTAATCAAAGCCTCCTCGCCAGCTATCAGGGCCAGATGAGCCATAAGCAGAAATAGAGGCATAAATGAGCCTTGGGTTGATTTCGCGGAGAATGGAATAGCTCATTTTCATTTTCGCTACTGTGGTACTGCGTATATTTGTCAGAAAAACATCTGACTTGGCTGCCAAGCGATATGCTACTTCTCTGCCTTCTTCTTTACTCAGGTCCAAAGTGATGCTTTTCTTGTTTCGGTTAGCACCCTCAAAGAAGAGGTTTCTTCCTTTGAACTCAAAATAAGCCCTCCCAAATTGCGTCCTTGGCCTCAAAGGGTCTCCTTCTTTAGGCTGCTCTATTTTTATCACCTCTGCTCCAAGGTCTCCTAAGATGGCAGGCCCGCCTGGCCCAGCATGATAAATTGCCCATTCCAAAACTCTAATCCCCTGTAGCGGCTGAAGCATGTAAGAGAACCTCCTTAAGAAAATTATGTCAGATATAAGCTATCATGAAATTCTTTCTGCGGCCTTCATATGTTAGCATACTCGTCTTTTCGAGATAATGTCACCTTTACAGCTGCGAGGTAATTTATACTCGTGTTCTTTTCAGATATAGCTGTAATCTTTAATCCTTATCAGGGTTCTCAGTGCTCTGGCATAATGGCTTATCTTTTCGTTCGGTCATTTTCAAGACTCCTGCCCCACGGATTTTCCCTTCCTTGAGTAGAATCAAGGCTTCGTTTGCGTCCTCCAAACTAAATTCTTGGGTTTCAGGCACAATGGGAATTTCAGCGGCTAAGGGAAGAAATTCTTGAGCATCCCTTCTGGTTACATTAGCCACACTTTTTACCTCCTTCTCATACCAGAGATACTCAGTGTAGTCTAATTCAGGAATAGGCGTTGTCTTCCGAATCGCATTTATGACCACCCTTCCTCCCTTTTCCAGATTTCTCAGAGCTTCCCGCACTGGTTCTCCCACAGGAGTAAAGTCAATGGCACAGTTAAGTTTTTCTGGGGAAGTATCGCCCGTCGCCCCAATCCAGTCTGCTCCCAATTTCCTGGCTAAATTCTGGTGTTCTTTCTGATTGGGTCTGGTAAAGACGAAAACCTTGCCGCTAGGATATTTATATTTGGCAATCTGGATAACAATGTGTGCGGAAGCTCCGAAGCCATAAAGGCCAAGAACTCTGCCATCCTCCATGCCTGAGAGTCTTAAAGCTCGATAGCCAATCACTCCGGCACACAAAAGAGGAGCTGCCTCTAAATCAGTAAACCTTTCCGGAATGGGATAGGCAAAATCTTCTGATACTACGGTATATTGAGCATAGCCTCCATCGGCATCTTTTCCTGTCCATTTTGCTGTGTCACAGAGATTCTCCTCGCCTTTGAGGCAAAATGAACACTGGCCACAAGCCCAATTAATCCAGGCAATCCCCACTCTATCGCCCTTCTTAAACCTGCTCACCCCCGACCCCCAGCTTTCCACCCTACCAACAATTTCATGACCCAGAATCATGGGGAATCTTGAAGGAGAAACCCTGCCTTCAATTTCGTCAAGCTCAGTATGACAGACTCCGCAGGCAGAAACTTTAACCAAGATCTGTTTGGAACTGGGAATGGGCTTTGGTAAATCCACCAGCTCCAGAGGCTTTCCCTCCACTGAAGAAATCTTCTTAAGCACTATCGCCTTCATTTTTTGCCTCCTTCCTTTCTCTCAAGCAGCGAAACTTCATACAAAACAACTACCCCTATGTCATACATTAGAGAGTGTATTGAGGTTTTGATACCCCTCTCACACCAAAAAAATGCTTTCGTAAAGATTTTCCGAAATTTCGGCGAAATTTTCTCTATAAAGCTTCATCGTCTCGGGGAGATAGTCCAGTATGTCCTGTGCAGTTATCCCGTCCTCACCTTTATCCACGGCAGCTACGTCGCCGGAAAATCCATGGATAAACACACCCATGCTTACTGCGTCCTCAAGCGATAATCCCAGACCTAACATAGCGGCGATAGCTCCTGTCAGGACATCTCCGCTTCCAGCCGTGGCCATGCCGGAATTACCGCTTACGTTGATGAAAACAGTTTCATCGGGATAGCCTATGAGCGAATGGGCTCCCTTTAAAACAATTATGGAAGCTAGCTCCTTTGCTGTTTTCTGCAAAACCTCCACTTTATTTTTGTTTATCTCGCTTATCTCCATTTTCGTAATTCTGGACATCTCACCTAGATGGGGTGTAAGTATCGTTGCTGCTCCCCTGTTTTTTATTTTTCCTAAGTCTTCAGCAATGGCAGTAATTCCATCGCCGTCTATAAGTAGAGGCTTATTAATTTTGGGTGCTAGCTCCCACACCAGCTCCTGTGTCTCTTTGGCTAATGAAAGCCCGGGACCCAAGACCACCATATCCACCTTTTGAGAAAATTCTAAAAGCTCGTCCTTGTTTTCCAGAGCTACGCTCCCCGAAGGCGTCTCTTTTTGAGGGACCAAGACAATTTCACTTCCCTTGCCTGCCAGGATTGACGAGATAGATTTTGGTGTTGCCAGGTAGGAAAGCCCCCCTCCTGCTTTGAGGAAAGATAACGCAGAGAAATACGGTGCACCAAGGTAACTTGAAGACCCGGCAATGAACAGGGCTCTCCCATAGCTGCCCTTGTGGGTATCTCTGGCTCTTTCAGGAAACTCTACTGGATTATTGATTGCTACCTTTATTGCATCCGAGTTATAGAGCGCAGGGGGGAAGGATATATGCGAGACATACAGCTTTCCACAGTGGTCATACCCGGGATAAAGCATATTTCCCAGCTTGGGAAGCCCAAATGTTACGGTATAATCCGCCTTTACTGCCCCTCCCATCACTTCTCCGGTATCGCCGTTTATGCCCGAAGGAATGTCAACGCTGAATACCATCCGTTGGCTCCTGTTTATCAGTTGAATGGCATCTTTATATATCCCGCCAACTTCCCTGACAAGACCAGTGCCAAATATGGCATCCACGATGGCATCGGAATCAAGAACTTCGGATATTATGGAGTCAATTGAATCAACCTTAGAGATTTTTATTGGCATCCTCGATACTATTTCGAAGTTCTTTCTTGCTGCCCCTCTAAATTTAGCTTCGTCATCCAGAAGAAAGACCTTTGCCTCCCCACCATTGGAATGAATTTTTCGGGCAACAACAAGCCCATCTCCGCCGTTATTGCCGCCACCACAGAGGACAACAAACTTACTGCCCTTTATCCCGAATTCTTGCAACATAACGAAATACACCGCCTGACCGGCGTTCTCCATTAAGAGGTCTTCCGAGATAGAAAATTCCTCCGTAGCGCGCTTGTCTAGTTCTCTCATTTCATTGACTCTGGCTACCTTCATTCTTACCTCCCTTTGTCAGAGATTGATTCCAAGTTCACTTTTAAGTATGGCCTGGAATATTCAAGTAGAATGGTACCCCACCTCGCGAGAGAGCACAAGGGCATTACCCAATGCAATTATCCTGGCTACTTTCCGGGGGTAGATCGCGCTGTGAGTTTATAGCTAAACTCCCTGCTATCAAAACCTTATCTTAACTGTCCGTAAGATAGACATCAAATCTTCTCTATATTTTGTGCATTGACAACCATGTAAACAAGAATTAGACTGAAGTACAGGCACACGAGATAAGTTCTGGAAACAATCCAATGTATGTTGGAAGGGAGGATGGAGAAGGGGCATTGGGACACGTTGCCCGGTAGCAGTTGTTGATGCCTTTTTGACTTGGCTTGGTGAAGAGATTTGTGGGGGTGATGCCTATGCTAAATTAAAGCTGGCTTCTTTGTTGTGGGTGGTGGAGGGGTTGGTTCGTTCTACTTCAAGAACCTAATGGACATAATAAAAAGGAGGATACAATGAAAGTAATGGTGCGAAGCATTATGAAAGCTGTTCCTGGCAAGATGGCAGAGCTGATGGAGCTTGAGCAAAAGCACATGGCTATCGCGAGTCGCGTGCTGGGGATATCTGGAAAGCTCTATCGCCCCCTTAGTGGTGGAGGCGATACCATGAATACCATAGTTCTCGAGGGCGAGTTCGATAGCCTCGCCGCATTTGAAGCTCACCCCGAGAAGATGGGCGCAGACCCGGAGATGCAGGCGCTCATGCCAAAGTATGAGGGTGCCGTCGCGAGTATGGACGTCGAATTCTATATGCCGATGCCATAAGAGCACTGCCCAAGGCAGCTCAATCCCAGTGTCAACTGGCTGATACAATTCCAGCCGTGAGTTTGTCAGGGAGTTGCTAGCATGGGAAAAAAAATTCGGATAAAGGTGGGGATGATTGAAGCATCGGCTGAGTTAAATGATACCAGGACGGCTCAATCAATCTGGGAAACGTTGCCTATAAAGGGCCGTGTCAATCTCTGGGGAGATGAGATATATTTCTCCATTCCCCTGAGCCTTGAACTAGAGCTTGGGCAGGAATTGGTAAGCATAGGAGACTTAGGCTACTGGCCCCAGGGTAACGCTTTTTGCATCTTCTTCGGCACGACCCCTATAAGCCGAGGAGACGAAATTCGCCCGGCTAGTCCGGTTACTGTGTTCGGTAAGGTTATCGGCGACCCCACTATATTCAAAAAGGCAGCCGCAGGAATGGAAATCACCATCAGGAGGGAAAACAATGGCTAAAGTGCTTAAAAGGCAGGTCTATTACTTCGATGAACCGGGAGAGGAAAACACGCAGTGGGTAATTGAAGCTGTTTCCCAGCGACTGGAAGTTGGCGGAATCAGAACGGTCATCGTCGCCAGTACCTCCGGCGAAACTGCTGTTGCATTTGCTAGTACCCTAAAAGGCAAAGCCGGGTTGATTTGTGTTTCGGAAGCACCATACCGGCGGGAATGGGGTGAGGAGTGGCCTTGTCTGAAGCAGGAATTCAGGCAAGAGCTGGAGGGACTCAGAGTCACTATTATTGACAAAGCGCCCTACGTTTTCCATAGCTCGGTATTGGAAGCTGCCAGGTGGCCCGGTGATTTTCCCGAGCGAATAGTAAAGGAAACACTGTACAGCTTTGGCCAGGGGATGAAAGTAGCTGTGGAGGTCGCCCTGACTGGAGTTTCTTGCGGCTATGTGACTCCCTATGAAGATGTCATAGGTGTTGGCGGGTCGAGCAAAGGGGCAGACACAGCTATTGTGCTTCGAGCTACTTATCCTGCTTCCCTGTTTGACAAAGACCCGACAAAAAGGCTGGAGATAAGGGAAATAATCGCCATGCCTATTTCCAAAAAGTGGTGGGATTAGTCCTGAGTTTATAGTCAAAGACAGACAGTGAGGCAAACCATAAAACAATATCACTGGAATTATCTGTTGAGCCTGGCCATAATTCTGCTAACCTTTTCTTGCGGTTGCGCTCCATCAACTAACACGGTAACTCCAACACCGCCTCTGGAACCAGAAAGCACTGTTATAGAGCTACCCCAGCCACGATATGATAGCGATATGTCCATTGAGCAAAGCCTGCTCCATCCGCAGGAGCCCTCTACCCGCTCGAGCTATACGTGGTAGCTGGCGATGTTCAAGATTTGAGCCCTGGTGTTTACAGGTATGAACCAGATTAACATCAACTGCTTAGAACTATGGATGATAATAGGAGACTTGAGTTGGCCGCAGCTGTGTGGCAGGATTTCGTCGGGGAAGGGGCTATCGTAATTGTTTTCACGGCGGTCTATGAGAGGACAACCGTTAAATATGGCGATAGGGGCATAAGATATGTCCATATGGAAGCAGGACACGCCACTCAAAATCTGTGCCTGCAGGCCACGGCAATGGACCTGGGGGTTGTCACTGTGGGAGCCTTTTATGACAAAGAGATGGTTGAACTCCCTGGTCTGCCCGAGGATGAGCACCCCTTACATATCATTCCTGTGTGTAGTAAGCAATAGGGACCGCAGGCTTACGGAATACTTCCCACAAACGCCTTCCTATCCCAATGGCAGATAAAGTGAACCCCATTGCGAACTGACTAGCTGCCGGGGGCAGGCTCTGCTTTCAGTCTCCCAGGTAGCTAAATAGTATGCCGTATCAGTAGCTTAAACTATTATGCCCCTTCGTTTAGAGGTCCAGAACAATAGCCTTCTAGGCTGCAAACAGCGATTCGAATTGGCTTAGGGCATCAATTATTCCATCTTTTGCCTTATCCTGGCGACAACTGCCGACAGAGTAAAGCTGGCCATAGCGATGCCTCCGCCGGCCATTACCAGCCCTGGTCTAAGCCATCCAATTATGCTTGCCACTATAGTGTTTAGGAGTAGTATGCACCCAAAGATGAATAGTATCCAAACGCTGATTTCCACCAGGGATTTAAAGACTTTAGGCATTTTTTCACCCTCCTTCTTCTAAACTATAATGCCCGGTTATAACACAGTTTGACAATAGCCACCCCCATCAGGGATTCCCTATCTCAACTCACAATCAGGCATCCCGGCTCTCATTCTTCTGGTCGCTGATAGTACATTCATAGCATTTGGTTGTCAATACTTATATCGGAGCCCGATGACAAGTCCTCAGCATGTGAGCCCTGCACCACCCCAGCCCCTCCCAAATACGGTAGAAATTGCTTGCAGGGCTGGAACTGACTAACCGGCGCAGGCAGCCATCAATGGTGTATTTTTATGTTTCCAAGAGCTGCGCCATTCGCCAGGTTTGCCACGCATATGGGAATTGCAATATACTTTAGAGAGAAAGTCTTAAGGAGGTGGAAATGGATGTCAATCGCCCGGAAAAGCCTGTCAAGGTATATCAGAAGTCAGAAATTATCTTCAAGGAGAATAGCACGGGAAAAGAAATGTATATCCTGCGGTCCGGGAAGGTAAAGCTTGTACTGGAAGACGAAAAGGGGGAGGCTGAGGTAAATACGCTTGAGCAACCTGGCGAGTTTTTCGGTGAAATGGCCTTGATAGATGGTTCTCCTCGCTCTGCCACAGCAATTGCCGATGAGCACAATACTGAGCTTGAGGTATTAGACCGAGAGGACTTCCTCAACATGATAAAGGAGCACCCGGAGTTCGCGCTGAACATCATGCATGAGCTATCTAATCGAGTGCGCCTGGGGAATGTATTATACCTGGAGGTGATTGAAGGGGCTATGTCACCATATTGTCGCCGTAATTGTCTGAGGAAAACTATGGATGCCTTCACAAGACAGGCGATATCCTTGTTTACTCAAGAGCCTGGTGAGGAAGTTGCGAGAATGGGTAACTGGAAATGCACCGTGTGCGACTACGTTTACATCCCTGAATTTGGTGACCCTGAAAGAGGAATTCCTCCGGGAACTCCCTTCGAGGAGCTGCCTGATAGCTGGACATGCCCAGATTGTGGAAAACCAAAAAGCGTGTTTCAAAAGATAGAGCCTTAAGAGGCACGCGCATCGAGCAAGGTGAGGGAAACCCAAATTTTATATTCCGGCAATTGTTAACATTCTTGCTTATTTCTTCTCACAGGTTAATCCCGACAGAAAATTAGGCCCCGCTCTTGGACATCGCACATGATTCAACGAGCGCAGTTGGATTACCTGCTTAAAAGACTTGAAACAGCCAGTACAGATGTAGTATCTAGCTTGAATCCCGGCCCCATGCTGGTGGACAGGGATGCGCTTCTGATATATTGCCCTTTAGCCCCACTGGGCTTTGCTTTAACAATAGCTTCGACCGCTGCTGCCAAGTTCTCCAAGAGCTTATCCTTATCAAAACTGATTTTGCCGATGGGTAAATGGATAATAGCTGTTCTATCTAAACGAAATTCAGTTCTACCTTTACGAGCTTCATTCACAACCCGAGCTAAGTCCTGAGGCGGCACTACGGTGCCGGACTTGGGATTGGGCATCAAACCTCGCCGCCCTAGAATACGCCCGAGCTTGGCCACCTTGGGCATCATATCAGGGGTGGCAATAGATACATCAAATTCAAGCCACCCACCTTCAATTTGCTTAATAAGCTCGTCTGCTCCAGCATAGTCAGCACCTGCTTCCTCTGCCAACTTTATCCCCTCGCCTTGAGTAAAGACAAGCACTCGTGTCTTCTTCCCTAGCCCATTAGGTAATAGAACTACACCACGCACTTGTTGGTCAGCACTGCGCGGATTAACCCCCATCTTCAAATGGAGTTCAACAGTCTCATCAAATTTGGCGTAGGAAGCCTCCTTAGCCAACTCGACCGCTTCTTCAGGAGAATAGGTCTTTGCCCTATCTACAAGTTTACTAGCCTCTTGGTACTTCTTACCATGTTTTGCCACTTACTTATACCCTCAAAATTCTACAAATTTTTGGAAAACCCAAACTTATTCCACCTCCACCCCCATGCTTCGAGCCGTGCCGGCAACGATGTTTACCGCCTTATCAATATTTGTAGTATTCAAGTCCTTCATTTTATTTCGAGCGATATCATAAACTGCACCTTTGCTTATCTTACCTATTTTCCCGCTTCCGGGATTACCGCTACCCTTTTCCACTCCTAAAGCACGCCGTAACAGGTCAGAAACAGGTGGCATCTTGGTAACAAAGCTAAAAGAACGATCCTCATACACAGTTATCTCAGCAGGAATGATGAAACCTTCTTGAGAAGCAGTTCGCTCATTATATTCCTTACAAAAAGCCATGATATTAATACCATGTTGACCTAAAGCAGGCCCCACAGGCGGGGCTGGGGTAGCTTTACCCGCACTTATCTGTAACTTGATGACCGTCTTAATCTTCTTCGCCATTATTAATTCTTCCTTTCACCGCGCTCAGGTCAAAGTCATATCCTTTCTACTCCCAAAAGGTCTAATTCCACCGGCGTTTCCCTGCCAAAGAGCGATAGCAAAACTATTGCCTTACCTTTGTCCATGTTAACTTGCTCCACTTTACCAATAAAGTCAATGAAGGGCCCACTCGTTACACGTATACTATCTCCTTCCTTAAAAGTCATTCTAACCTCAGAAGGAGCTTCATCCATGCGCTGCAGGATGGCGTTTGCCTCCTGTTTAGCTAAAGGAACAGGTTTGGCACCAGTGCTTACAAAGCCAGCGACACCGGGGGTATTGCGCACTATATCCCAGCTATGCTCATCCAATTGCATATTTACCATGATATAGCCTGGGAAAGCCTTTTTACTTATCGTACGACGCTTTCCAGCTTTGATTTCAATCTCTTTAGTTGTGGGTATCACTACGTCAAATATCTTATCACCCACGTCCATATATTTGACACGTTGTTCTAGATTCCTCTTGGCCTGCTCCTCGTGACCTGAAGAGACGTATAATAAGTACCATTCTCCATTAATCATTGATTACTAACCACCTAGAAGCAACTTAGAAAACAGTCTGTAAAAGCCATAATCTAAACCACCCAAAATACCTCCAAAAATAGCACACACAATGAGAACTAAGATACTTAACCTTAAGGCTTCCTGCCTCGTTGGCCAGTGCGCTTTCCGCAGTTCAGCTACTACTTCAGTAAAGAAAGTGAATCTCGATTTTTTAGCCGGAGCAGACTTAGTACTTATAGATTTCCTGGCATGACTTGTCATAAGTTACTTTATTTCTCGGTGGATAGCGTAGCCACGACAATGAGGACAATACTTATTCAACTCCAGTCGTTGCGGATCATTCTTCTTGTTCTTTGTCGTAGTATATGTTCTCCGCAGACATTGACTGCAAGCTAAATGAATAATTACGCGTAAATCGCCTTTCTTCTTAGCCACATCTATCTACAAAAATTCTCAGAATTTCTAGGAACCTATATTTATGCGATAACTTTGCCAATCACACCAGCCCCTACAGTTCTACCACCCTCCCTGATGGCAAAGCGTAATCCCTCCTCCATAGCTACGGGGTAGATGGTCTTGATCTTCATATGGGTCAACTCGTCACCGGGCATAGCCATTTCCACACCCTCAGGAAGTATTATTTCACCCGTAACATCCAGGGTTCTGATATAGAACTGGGGCTTATACCCTGTGAAGAAAGGCGTATGCCTGCCACCTTCCTCCTTGGTTAAAATATATACTTCAGCTTCAGCTTCGGTGTGCGGCTTAACTGTGCCTGGCGCTGCCAGAACTTGTCCACGCTCTATTTCATCTCGATCTATGCCTCGCAATAGCACTCCAACAGCATCACCAGGTTCTGCCTCGCTCATGGTCTTATGGAACATCTCTAAGCTAATTGCCACCGTTTTTCGAGTCTCCCTTAATCCCACTATCTCCACCTCGTCACCAGCCTTGATTGTGCCCCGTTCTATCCTGCCTGTGGGCACAGTCCCACGTCCTTTTATACTGAACACATCTTCTATCGGCATCAAGAAGGGTTTATCCCTTTCTCTCTGTGGGAGCGGGATATACTCATCTATGGCATCCAACAACTTCCATATTGGACCGCACCAAGGGCAATCTCTTTTACCACAGCCACATTCCAGAGACTTAAGAGCACTTAATCGGACAACGGGGATTTCATCACCAGGGAAGTTATACTTCTTAAGCAAGTCTCTGACTTCCACCTCTACCAAATCTAACAACTCTGGGTCATCTACCAAGTCTACCTTATTGAGGGCCACCATTATGCGGGGAACTTCCACCTGCCGAGCTAGGAGGATGTGTTCCCTGGTCTGTGGCATAGGACCATCATCGGCAGCAACAACCAAAATAGCCCCGTCCATCTGAGCAGCTCCTGTTATCATATTCTTGATATAGTCAGCATGACCGGGACAGTCAACATGACAATAATGGCGCTTCTCCGTCTCATACTCGATATGGGCAATGGCAATCGTTAGCCCACGAGCTTTTTCCTCAGGAGCATTATCTATGGAGTCAAAAGGACGGAATGGTGTAGCACCTGCTTTAGACAATACCTGGGTCATGGCTGAAGTCAGTGTGGTTTTACCATGGTCAACATGTCCTATAGTTCCCACATTTACATGTGGTTTAACACGCTCATAAACTTTCTTAGCCATTTTAACCTCCTTTTATTTCAAAGCCCACAACCAGATTCGAACTGGTGACCCCGTTCTTACCAAGAACGTGCTCTACCTACTGAGCTATGTGGGCTCGTTGCACTTTTAAATGGAGGGGGTAGGATTCGAACCCACGTAGCCCGAACGGGCGGCAGATTTACAGTCTGCTCCGATTAACCACTCCGGCACCCCTCCGTAGCATAAGCTTATCATAAAATATCCGAAAAACCTAGCCCGAGAGGGGATTCGAACCCACTAACCTACCGATTACAAGTCGGTTGCTCTACCATTGCGCTACTCGGGCGACTTTCAGCTACAATTTTGGCTCAATAGTATAAATAAGAGTATGTTTAATGTCAACCAGAAGACAATTGGAGGCAATGCCTTGTTGCACTACCCAAATGAATCATGCTACATTATACCAGTTTTGCTGTTCAACATCATCTGAAAGTGTAAGTATGATAGATAATGCTTTATTAAAACAATTACTGGAATCAGGTGCTCACTTCGGTCATCACACCAGTTACTGGCATCCCAAGATGAAGAAATATATCTTCACCCAGCGCAATAGTATCCATATCATCGATTTGGAACAGACAGTTGCAATGTTAGAGAAGGCGTGCACCTTCGCCCAGGACTTAGCAGCTCGAGGGCAAAGCATTCTTTTTGTTGGCACTAAGAAACAAGCTCAACAAACCATAGAAGAAGAGGCTACGAGGTGCGGTATGAGTTATGTTAACCAAAGGTGGCTAGGTGGCATGTTAACTAACTTCGCCATCATACAAGCTCGGATCGACCACTTAGTTCACCTAGAAAATAAAAGAGATAAAGGTGAGCTTGCCCTCTTGCCCAAGAAAGAACGGGGCAAGGTGGAAAAGGAAATTTTTCGCTTAAATACCCAAATGGGTGGTTTTAAGGAAATGACTACCATCCCTGGAGCTCTTTTCATCGCTGATCCCATCAAAGATAAGATTGCCTTTACGGAGGCTAAAAAAATGGGCATACCCGTGATTGCTATCGTGGATACTAATTGTAATCCTGATGGCATTGATTATCCTGTTCCCGCCAATGATGATGCTGTTAAGGCGATAAAATTAATCTCTAGCAAAATAGCTGATGCCGTAATTGAAGGTAAAGCTGAAGCATTTTCTGGAGAGGCGGGAGTTACCAAATTAGCTACTGAAGAGCGAGAAGAAGCCATTGAAATTCTAGCTTCCTATACCTTTGAGCCAGAGGAGCCAAGCGAACCAGTGAAACTGGAAGAGCCAGAGGAACCAGTAAAGCCAGAAGAACTAGGCGAACCAGTGGAACCAGTGAAACCAGAGGAGCCAGAAGGAGAAAGTGCATCCACATGAAAATCTCAATCGAGGCAGTAAAAGAATTAAGGAATAGAACTAGCGCAGGTGTACTTGAGTGTAATGATGCCCTATCGGAGTCAGGTGGCGATATAGACAAGGCCATAGAAATCTTGAAACATCGTGGTTTAGCCATTGCTGAAAAGAAGAAGGACGTAGCTGTAGCCGAAGGCGTGATCGAAGCTTACATTCACCATACCAAGCGCATAGGAGCGTTAGTGGAGTTAAACTGTGAAACCGACTTTGTGGC
Source organism: Dehalococcoidia bacterium (assembly GCA_034414335.1). Lineage (GTDB taxonomy): Bacteria > Chloroflexota > Dehalococcoidia > GIF9 > AB-539-J10 > RBG-13-51-36. The sequence continues at coordinate 5,117 of DAOUMB010000114.1, read as the reverse complement.
TCACACTGATGAATTCAAATGTCTTGCGCGCGACTTAGCTATGCAGGTAGCTGCTTTATCTCCGCAATTCATCACTGGTGAGGAGATACCACCAGAAACAGAAATAGACCCACAAACAGCTTGCCTTCTCAGTCAGCCTTTCGTTAAAGAACCTAGCAAGACTGTACAGGAAATCGTTGCCGAAACAGTTGCTAAAGTGGGTGAAAACATAAAAGTACGCAGATTTGCCAGATTTGAGCTTGGTGTTGACCACTGAGCCATGGTGGACGAATTACTTACCGAACTGAACTCCAGAATGCAGAAGGCCATAGATGGTCTGGCTAGAGAGCTAGCTACCATCCGCATTGGCCGTGCCACTCCAGCTTTGCTTGACAACATCGTGGTTGACTATCATGACACATCTACCCCACTCCGTCAGATTGCTAGCATCTCCATACCTGAGGTCAATTTGATTGTTATTCAACCCTGGGATCGTGCATCATTACGCGACATTGAAAAAGCCATCCTTACAGCCGACATCGGCCTTAACCCTGCAAATGATGGCAATATAATTCGGGTACTCATCCCACCCCTCAGTGAGGAGCGGCGCAAGGACCTGGCCAAGCTAGTATCCAAGAGAGTTGAGGAGCGGCGGATTGCCGTACGCAATATAAGGAGGGATGGCATCGAGAAACTAAGAGAGATGGAGAAAGATAAAGAAATATCGCAAGACGAACTCAAAAATAATGCTAAAAAAATTGAGCAGCTTACAGAAGCTTTTGTGGATAAGGTAACTGAGTTGGGACAAAGTAAGGAAAGGGAAATACAGGAAATATAAATACATCTTGACTTTGGCGAGTCGGCAAACTCCAGCAATAAAAGGCGACAAGGTAATCACAATATCATATAACCTGGCTACACAACCCAACTCTCTTACATTGAGACCAGTCAACACGTGACTGTTGGTACGAGTGGTACTGGAATTCCAAAAGATTCCATAATCCGTCGCTAGTCCTGAGATCCCAGTTTTTTGGCAATTTCTGATGGAACATCATGAGCAGGGCAAGCATGTAGCGGCTCGAAAGCTGTTAAAATAGGACTATGCTCAAACAAAGGGTTATCACCGGCGCCGTAGGCGTGCCCCTCATCATCCTTGCTATCTGGTTTGGTGACCCTTGGTTTAGCATTCTCATAGCTGCAGCGACATTGGCAGGCACCTATGAGTTTTACCACATGGCCAATTTTGATAAGAGAGAGCCTCTGCTCTATCTCGGGCTCTTATGGGCGCTGGCACTTGTCTTAAGTCCTCATTACAAGAGCACTGATGTTTTACCCATAGTTATCACAGCCACCATGTTGATTTCCTTAATCTGGCTTTTGTGGCACTCACCAAGAGAAAAGGCATTCCGCAACTGGGCATGGACAATAGTCGGTGCCCTCTACGTGGGATGGATGCTTAGCTACTGGCTGAATTTGCGCGGTCTAGGGGATGGCCGAAGCTGGGTTTACCTGGCCATGCTCACTATATTTGCCAACGATACAGGCGCCTTTTTTGTTGGCAGGGCAAGAGGCAGACATAAGCTGCTTCCTGCTATAAGCCCGGCCAAAACCTGGGAAGGAGCGATAGGAGGCTTGATAAGCGCCATTCTGGGCGCTGTTGTAATAACGATAATTCTCAACCTTATTTGCCCCTTTACTTTTGAATATTGGCAAATCATATTCCTTGGCTTCCTCGTCAGCCTCTTTGCTCAGCTTGGCGACTTGGTTGAATCCCTGCTCAAGCGTAATATGGGGGTTAAGGAATCAGGCAATTTGCTCCCGGGACATGGTGGTGTCCTTGACCGCTTCGACAGCCTCATCTTCGTTGGGGCAGTGGTATACTATTACATAGTATGGGTGGTGTAAAAAAAATAGCTATCCTGGGTTCAACAGGCTCCATAGGACAGCAGGCTCTAGATGTAATCCGTGCCTCCCCTAATGAGCTCCAGGTAGTAGCTCTGACCGGAGGCAAAAATCTCGAGCTTCTTGAAAGACAAATTAATGAATTTCAACCCAAGATGTTTTGTCCCTCAGTTAAGCCTGACTTTAGTTACGGTAGGGAATTACTTTCTATGGAGGAGATAGCCAGCCATCCCGAAGTTGATTTTGTTATTGTGGCCACTTCAGGTAAGGCGGGACTGAGCCCCACTCTGGCAGCTCTAAAGGCAGGCAAGGTGGTTGCCCTGGCTAGCAAGGAGGTAATGGTGATGGCTGGTGAAATTGTTGTTCGTGAAGCCAGTCTCCATCAAGCTCAAATTATGCCTGTCGATAGTGAGCATAGTGCCATCTGGCAATGTTTGCAGGGGGAAGAAAACAAACCACAGCGGCTTTTTCTAACTGCCTCTGGCGGGCCTTTTCACCACTATTCGCAGTCACAGTTGAGCAAGGTAACTCCGCGGCAAGCCCTTCGTCACCCTATATGGAAGATGGGAAGGAAGGTAACCATCGATTCAGCAACGCTTATGAATAAGGGATTAGAGGTCATTGAAGCTCATTGGCTTTTCGCTTTCCCTTTTGATAATATTGAAATATTAATTCACCCTCAATCTATTGTTCATTCCATAGTGGAGTTTCGGGATGGCTCCCTGAAAGCTCAGCTCAGCTCGCCTGATATGAGGTTGCCCATTCAATATGCTCTTTCTTATCCACAGAGGTGGCCTAACTCAGAATTACCCCGTCTTGATTGGAATAAAATCCACTCTCTGAACTTCGAGCCCGTGGACTACGATAAATTCCTTTGTCTTAAGCTGGCATTGGATGCTGGCAAATCAGGAGGAACTTACCCTGCAGTGCTCTGCGCCGCAGATGAAGTGGCTGTGGAGCTTTTTCTCGACCATAGAATTAGCTTTACCGATATAGCTAAAATTGTGCAGAGAACGTTGGAGCAACATCAAAACATCGCTCAGCCATCTTTAGAGCGAATATTGTCTGCTGACAGCTGGGCCAGGGAATACGCTACAAATTGGAGACCAGAGTAAAGAGATGAGTGTTGCCATAATCATCATTATTTTCATCGTAGTTCTGTTCGTGGCGGTCTATCTCCACGAATTGGGACACTTCCTTACTGCCAGGCGTGCCGGGGTGAAGGTGGAAGAGTTTGGCATAGGCCTCCCCCCACGACTTCTTGGCATTAAACGGGGCGAGACAATATACTCAGTCAACGCCCTACCTCTGGGAGCCTTTGTCAGGACTGCCGGAGAAAATGACCCCACAGTACCCCGGAGCCTGGCTGGCAAGGGACCGTGGACAAGGTTAGGAGTCTATGCTGCAGGTCCGGTGGTCAATATCTTTCTAGCCTTTATCCTCTTCAGTGCCTTCCTTTTGCTACCCATAAGCGTGGTTACTGGCAATGGACTCATGGTGCATTCTGTAGCCGAGAATTCTCCTGCTGAAGAAGCAGGCATCGAGGCTGGCGATATAATTCTGGAGCTGGATGGACAGCCTGTCCACACGTGGCAAGAGATGCAGGATACAATAAATTCGGGCGAAGAGGGGACAGAAATAGCCGTGCTTCTGCAAAAAGACGGGAGTCAAGAAGAAGCCACGTTGGAGCCGAAATTAGACCCCACATTACAGCGACGAATAATTGGCGTTCTTCTTTGCTGGAATATGGTGAGTCAGGTTGATGAAGGCTCGCCTGCTTATGAGGCTGGCATCAGACCCGGCGATACCATCCTGAGCATCAATGGACAGCCTGTATATAACACCGAAAGCATGTCCAGCGCCCTGAGTTCTGCCAAGGAGGATGAGGAAATACCCCTGGTTTTGCTCCGGGGCGAGGAAACGGTTTCAACCTCCTTGCCCGGTGTCAGTGACGAAACCCTATCGGGTGTGGAGCTACGTTGGGTAGATGGAGCTCATCTTGAGCAGGAGCGACTTCCCGTGTGGAGGGCAGTCTATTCAGGAGCCAGCTATATAATCCGTATGCCGGCACTAATAATAGAAGCCATCCCTCTGATCAGAGAGTCTCCCGATATGGCGCTGGTGGGGCCAATAGGTGCTGGCCAGTTAACAGTGGAGGCAGTGCGCTCCTTTGGCTTTAGTAACATTCTGTTCATGGCCAGTATAATCAGCCTGGGTATCGGTATGTTTAATTTCCTCCCCATTCCTCCCTTAGATGGAGGAGGTATGCTGGTGGCATTTATTGAGGGGTTTAGGCGGGGGAAACGCCTTTCCTCCCGGGCAGTGCGCTTAGCCTACACCATAGGCACTACCTTTTTAATCGCGCTTGTGATTTTGGTAACCTTTAGTGATATCCTGCGTCTAGTTAGCGGTAGGGGTTTCGGATTATGACACGTCGAGCATCCACACCCTTAAAAATTGGCAAAGTCACCGTCGGCGGTGATGCCCCCATAATAGTACAGTCCATGACCAAGACCGATACCCGTGATATTACCGCCACTATAAACCAGATTAAGGAGTTAGAGGACTGTGGTTGTGAAATCGTGCGAGTGGCCATTCCGGACAGGGAAGCGGCTGAAAGCATGGCAGTTATAAAAAGGAGCGTTTCACTGCCTCTTATCGCTGATATACATTTTGACTATCGCTTAGCTCTGGCTGCACTGCAGGCTGGCGTTGATGGTCTCCGCCTCAACCCCGGCAACATAGGAGATAGGGAACAGATTGCCAAAGTGGTAGCTGCCGCTAAACAAAGAAAGGTGCCTATCCGTATTGGAGTGAATGCCGGCAGTTTACCTGCCAACTTCCAGCCTGATGCTTCACCAGCTGAGCGCATGGTCAACCTGGCCCTGGAGCAGATAAGGCTTATGGAAAGCCTGGACTTTAATTTGATTAAGGTCTCCCTTAAAGCCTTTGATGTTCCCACTACCATTGGGTCCTATCAAATGATTGCCGACAAAATACCCTACCCTCTGCATCTGGGCATCACTGAGGCCGGACTTCCCCGGACTGGGGCTATACGGAGCGCCATAGGCATGGGCATACTTCTCTATCAGGGGATTGGCGATACCATACGCGTTTCTCTCAGCGCTCATCCCTGTGAAGAGGTATTCGTAGCTTACGAAATTCTAAAAAGCCTGGGGCTTCGCCAGCGAGGTCCAACTTTAGTGAGCTGCCCTTCCTGTGGCCGGGCTGAAGTT
>DAOUMB010000113.1:0-8750 GCA_034414335.1 Dehalococcoidia bacterium | reverse complement strand
GGTGCGAATACTGACGATCAACCGTCGCCGGGACTATAACCAGGGCCTCAGAGACCTTGCCAATGCCGCCTGATTATCAGAAAGTGTTCGGTTTAAAAAGTGTCCCATTTCGCTGATTGACAACACTCCATGATAGGGGCATTTGCCCAGTATTTCTCAGATAGTCTTTCCAAGCATACATCGAAGGGCTTAAAAGAACGGGCATTGAATGGCCTTCCCAACGGAGATATCCCATTTGGGTACAGGCGTGCTGATAAAGACAATCCGGAAGAAAAAGAGGGGAATATCTACACCGTACCAGATGAAGCAGAAGCCATTTCCAAGATCTTCAGCATGTATGCCAGCGGAAAGCATAGTCTTGCAAGTCTGGCTACCTGGATGAACCAGCAGGGATTACGAACCAGGAATAAACGCTCATTAAAAACCGGCTCTGGAGAAACGGTAAGTGGCCCAAGACCATTCACTCAATCCTCGGTTCGCTGGCTACTCCACAATCCCTTTTTCACCGGGAAGATCAAATACCGAGATCACGTATATCCTGGCCTCCATGATCCAATTATTAACGAGGCATTATTTGCACGAGTTCAGGAGAAACTCAAGAATGCCAAAAGTCGGAGCAAGACGTTTTCGCCCAGCTACCGACCTTATTTATTGAAGGGACTCGTACGTTGTATCTACTGTGGGTATCCATTATGGTCAGAGACCTCAACAAAAGGTTATATATACTATCGAGAACCGAGAGCCTCTCACGAGGAACACAACTGCCCTTCAAGTGGTAAGACTATCAGCGGGAAGAGCGCTGATGCCCAGATGGAGAGTATTATCAATTCTCTTATACTCGTTCCCGACTGGAAAGATCGGATCCTTGAGCGTTTATCAACTGCTTCAGAGAGGCAGAATATTCTCAAACAGCGAAAACAAGCTGAAGCTAAGCTAAAACGCCTGGCGAAAACATATATCGATGGACTTATTGACGAAGGGCAATACAACATACAGCGAAAGCTGCAACAGGATAGTCTGAAAACCCTTGTCATCCCGGAAGAAGAAGCATCAATCGAGGCTGGCACGCTACTGGAAGATTTAAGAGCAGTCTGGAAAGAGGCGACACTGGAAGAAAAGAATCAGCTTCTGAGTATTATGCTCGATGCTGTATACGTTGATCTTGCAGCGTCAAGGTCAATCGTCGGTATTCAACCAAAACCCGTGTTTTATCCCTTATTCAATTCTCTCGAAAATCAAACAGGAAATGCCATCTCCGTGTTCCACGATAAAAAAACAGAGCCGAATGTCTCCGGCTCTGGTACTGTTATGGTGGAGACGGGGGAGATTCGAACTCCCCGTCCATGGACCCTGACCTCCCCAGCCTGTTGGTAAGCCTGCTTGATCAGTTGATCTCTCTGGGAAAAATTGCGGCACAGCTAAAAACGGCTTCATATAACTGATCACTATTTGGATAACCCGCTGACTCGCCAAGTCCTCAAAATGCTCGATTTCACGCCCTTTGCCGAGCTGGTTCTGATGCAGATGGAGAATGATACAGCCAACTCTAGTCTGGAGGAGGAGAAGCAGAGGAAAGAAATTACTTAACTTGAGCGTAGAATAAAAAACCTGGAGGAAGAGCTCGGCTGGAAAAACGGAGAGCATGATCGGCTTCTCCTGAGACAGATTGAAATTACACAAGATAGACTGAAGGAGCTGAGGTCAAGACCGCCAATTCAAACTCCACCTGCGACCAACTATCAGGCGGTTAAAGAATTCCTGGTTGGACTATCCAGTAGATGGTACACATACCCGAGAGCTATGAGGAATCGACTACTGAAAAGGATCATTGACCATGTGGACATTCGCCATAAAGGGTAGAATGTTGAGGCGACCATCTGCTGGAGGACTGGTCAAATACAAGTAATAGGCATCCAACGTGCCCGAGCAAAGGGAAACCGGGAAAGCCGCTGGACTGAGGATGAACTGAGTATTGTTAAAAAACTATGGTCAGCCACCCCAAAAGACAAGATTATGGTCGCGTTACCTCAGCGCACATGGAAGGCTATAACTCACCAAGCGAATAACTTGGGACTAAAGAGGTCGCGTATCTTGGCGGGACAGACTCAACGGCGTAGGTGGCAAACTGATGAAGAACACGAAGCTAAGCATCTTTTTGAAGGTGGAATGCTCGTTAACGATATAGCCTCCAAACTGGGGAGGACCTGCAGTGCTGTGCTACAGAGAGCCATGGAGAAGGGTTGGCACCGACCACACTCAAATAAAAGAATAGACGGACCCCAATGCTCAAATGCTAATCAGAACCCCGAGGTCTCCAAAACAATTACTTCTGGTATCGTTTTAGGGGGGCACGTCCCTCTAAATCGTATATTCAGGCAAATGTTCTGTTAGCTTACACAGAATCTTACTGTATCGAAGGTTAACAAGCTTAAAAAATGTCAACAGGTAAGCTCGGTAGCTATGTAACTATTATAGGTAACATAACTATAATCCACAATTCAATAAAGGAACCCCTCCATAATCTCGGCAATATCCCTGAGTTTGATTCCGTCGCCGTTCCCCTTGATTTGAATCGCCTCTTGAAACATCAAAAAGCAGAATGGACAGGCAGTAGCCAGAGTTTGAGGGTTGGCTCTCAAGGCTTCTTCCAGTCTTGCCACACTTATTTTGTCGCCCGTCTCTTGCTCTTTCCAGACATTGCCTCCACCGGCACCACAGCAAAAACTCTTATTGCGGTTCCGCGGAAATTCAACAATTTCACCGAAAACCTTCCTCAGGGCTTGCCTGGGTTCTTGGTAAATGTTATTATATCTCCCCAAATAACAGGGGTCATGATAAATCACTTTCTCCCTGGATTCCTGCCGTGATTCCTGCAACCGGATTTTCCCTTCCTTCAGCAGGTCAAGGATTAACTGAGTATGATGGACTACTTTAAAGTTCTCCCCAAAGTCAGGATATTCATTTCTTATGGTGTGGAAACAATGGGGGCAATGGGTAAGAATGAAATTAAAATCAAATTCCCGTAGCGTTCTGATATTTTCCGTAGCCAGTTTCTGGAATAAGCCTTCGTCGCCGAGCCTCCTGACAAAGTCACCACAGCATTTCTCCTTGACACCAAGCATGGCGAATCTTAGTCCGGCGGACCACAATATGCTCGCCGTAGCCTGTGCCACTTCTCTAACTCTGTCGTCGAAAGCGGCGACACAGCCAATCCAGTAGATGCAGTCGTACTTCTCCCCCTTTTTAGCTTCCTCAATGCCCGTATTTTTTGCCCGGTTATTCCAGCGGATACCCCAGGGATTAAAGTCCTGCGCCACTCTCTGCAGTGCTGTTCTATTGCCCTTATCGAATATCCCTTCGTAGACCAGTTTCCTCCTCAGTTCAACAATAATTCCTGTCGGGTCATTTAATACCGGACAACTCTCAAAGCAGGCGCCACAGGTAGTGCAGGTCCCCATTTCATCCTCAGCTATCACCTCTCTAGCCAGCGCTTTGCCGGGATTAGCCGCCGAGGTATCCGATATGTTACCAAGTAGTCCCGACCTCGCCTGTAGCAGATGTTCCTTGATGTCCTGGATTACTTTCTTGGGATTGAGTGGCTTACCGGTGGCGTAGGCCGGGCAGGCATCCTGACAGCGACCGCACATGACACATGAATAACACTCGAGAAGCTGCTTCCTGGTAAAGTCATTTACGCTGGCGATGCCAAAGGACTCAGCGACCGCGAAGTCAACAGGCTTCAGGGCACCCGGTGGACGCAGCGGGCTGAGAAGGATATTGAACGGAGCGGCGAGGATATGGAGATATCTGGAGTAGGCGATATAGACCAGGACAAATAAGACGATGCCCCAGTGTGCCCAGGAACAACCGATATGGACACTCTGCACCGAGCTTGAGGCACTGCCGCTGAACAACTGGCTCAATGTCGAGCTTATGACAGGCAGGCTGGAGTCCAAGCCCACCGGTAGGTGGCCCAGAGCCATGCCGGTGGCTTCTTTAAACAGGTGAGTTGCGGGGTGTATGAAGACTGTGATGAGAATAACCAGAGCTTCAATGGTCTGCTCCCCCTTTAACCTCGACGGCTTAATAACGTATCTGCGGATAATACCCCATAGCGCTGCCAGGATGACGAAGGGAGCGGCTATGTCCATGACCCATGAATAGTAGAAGAAGAGACGGTTGTTCTCCATTGCCTCAGAGATACCAAAGCCTGCCCCAATGATTATGAAGAGGAAGTAGTAGATGGCAAAGATGAAAAATCCCCAGGCAATAAAAACATGACCCAGGCCGGAGAGGTCCTTGAGGGACAGGGTTCTGAACTGGCACCATTGTGCCACCACATGAAACAGGGCAGTCAGCAGCCTTCTCGGAAGGCGCCCCAACTTACCACAGTCACTTCCCAGTCGCAGATAGTACCAGAGCTTATAGGTACGACGCAAGAAGAGCACCAGGGCAACAATGAATAAGACCCAGAAAATGACGTATCCCGGTATGCCCTCTATCATCACTTTAGCGCCTCTCTGAGCTGAGCCAGAATCTTCCTGGCAGCCCCTTCTGGTGACCCCTCAAAAATCTCCTCCTTTTCGCGTCCCAGCTCACCTCTCATCATTTTGAGTTTCTCCTGCATTGAGAGAGCTGATATGTCAATGCCGACTTTAACGCGCGGGCGAGACTGTGTAAAACGCAAGTTTGTAATCAATTGCTTTTTTTTCAGACCGCTCAAGCTTGCCTCTAAGAATTCAACCTGTTTTTTCATGCCTTCTCGGTAAGTTCGGCTGAATGGAGCTACATACCTGGGTTCATTAATGCCTTCTTCAACACCCAGAACTGCGGGAAGTTCTAGGCTATATGTTTCCCGCTCCCCTTTTGACAGATTTTTATGAGCCAAGAGTTTCTTATCGCCAGTGACCTCAAGGTCTATAATTCCTGTGGTGGAAGCGATATTTAAGTGGTGAGCCAAAGCTGATACCATCAAGCCGCTACCGGTATCCTTACTTATCGCCCCGCAAAGAATCAGGTCAAACCCAATCGTCTCCAGTCCTTCCTTAATAACCTGTGAAACCAGCCAGGTATCAGCACCCAGTAACTTGTCATGCCAGAGCCTTATAGCTCTATCAGCGCCGTATAATAAGGCGTTTCTGAGGATTTCATCCCCTGCCTCCGGGGCAACACTAACCGTGATAACCTCACCACCCCATTTCTCCCTCAAGCCTAAACCTTCTTCCAGGACATAATGGTCAATCGGGTCGAGGACCAGGTGGATGTTGCCGAGTTCTTCAGTGTGTATATCAAATTCCACTATGTCCGGGTCCGCAATCAATTTAAGACAGACAACAATCCTCATGCTTCCCCTTTTAGCTCCGCTTCGATAAGGTCAACAAGCTGTGGAATCACCTCGTATAAATCACCGACAATCCCCAGTTTGGCGTATCTAAAAATGGGGGCTTCTCTGGCTTTGTTAATGGCAATAAGATTCTTTACTTCTTTAATCCCCATAACGTGTTGCGGAGCACCGGAAATCCCGATAGCGATATACACATCAGAATTCAGCCACTTCCCGGTGGTCCCAATCTGCCTCTCCAGGGGAATTAAGCCGGAATAAACGGCGATTCTACTGCCGCCAATGACACCTTTAATTGGTTCGGCCAGTCTATTTATGGCCTCCATGAATTCTGCCTTGACCCCTTTACCAACACCAATAACAACCCTGGCTTCGCTGAGGTCAAGTTCGGCAAGACCGACCTCCCATTTCTTGAGCAGTCTGGTGAGGGATATCTTCTTTTTCACTTCTTCATAGATATTCTCAGGCTCGATCTCACTCTTATCCTTGACATCTTCTAATGAAGATAAATCTATCGTAGCCAGATAAGGAGGAGGGGCCATCCAGGCAGATACAACGTGTGCCTTGCCATCATAGACCACTTTTCGGGCAAGCGGTTTCCCGCCTTCTGACTCAAAGTCGATGCAATTGGATATAAGACCTCTCTGAAGAGCGCCAGCCACTCTGGCAGCCACCTCTGCGCCGGTGGGCGTGCTGGCAAAAAGAATGAACTGGGGATTGAATTTGACGGCCGCCGAATGAAGCGAATGGGCGATAACCTCCGGTGAAAGCAGGGAATCACCCTGGAAAAGGTAGAGTTTTTTCAACCCGTACCACTTTAGATCCCTTAAAGCTTTGGAAGAATATGGACCGAATATAACTCCACAGGCGTCGGCATTAAAAATGCTGGCTGTCCTTCTAGCTTCGGTAGCCATCTTACAGGCTGTATCATGAAGGTCACCACCTTCAGTCTCTATGAAACTCCAGACCTCAGGCAACATACACCAGCAACTTCACCGACCATGCTCACCGGGCTGTGGCTATATCTCCCTGGCTAATTTATAACCATCGTGGGTTGCATTCAAAATCCACCTTGGAGCCCGGGCATCTCCTATCAGGTGGCATTCAACTCCTCTCTGCTTGAACAAGTCGTACAGCTCTATATTGGAGTATTTCGTTGTAACCATGATGATATTGTCAGCTTCAACATCATACTCTTTTCCCGAAGGTGCATAGAAGCAGGTAGCTCCCCTTTCTGTTATTTGTTTGACCCATGTAAAAGGCGTTATTTTAACACCTAGCTCGTCTAGCTTTGCCAGCATATACGGCGCATCAAACCAGGCTCCAAGGTAAGGCTCTGTAATGGAACTTCGTCTGGTAATAATTTCCACCTTTTTGCCCTGCTCGGCAAGGAGCTCGGCAACACCGGGAGATACCCGGTCACTGAAATCATCAACAATAATGACCTTTTCCCCCAGACTAGCTTTCCCTAATATGACGTCTTCATAGGTGTAAACGTTCTCACTCTCCCAGCCGGGGATAGGTGCGCAGGAGGCTCCCGCGGTGCCATCCTTGGCTGGCCTGGCACCAGTGGCAATTACGGCGACATCAGGTTTTTCCTTAGCCAGCACCTCGTCAAGATTCTTATCGGTTAGCTCAACCCCCAGATTAACCTTCACGCCGAGTTTCTGTAACTGCCGGTCAAGATAGTCCACGAAGGTCTGGGGCATGGTCTGGCTTGGGAGTCTCTTTATTAATCTTACCTGTCCCCCGGTTTCGTTTTCCCTATCATAGACAACGACATCATGGCCTCTCTCGGCTGCTGTCATGGCACACTGGAGTCCCGCCGGCCCAGCCCCCACCACCAATACCTTTTTCCTCCGCGGCGTCCTCTCAAACGTCCAGCTTCCCCACCGCAGTTCTTCACCAGCCGTCGGGTTCACGGTGCACTTTAGGCCGTTGCTCATGGCGCGATTACCAGCACGCCCGTGACAACCCTGGTTACAGTATATGCAGGGACATATATTGTCTTCTCTACTCTCCATAGCCTTTTTGGCAAAATGAGGGTCAGCTATCATCGCCCGGCACAGGTAAACATAGTCACACCGCCCGTCGGCAATCATTCTATCGGCAAGTCCCGGGTCGTTAATATTGCTGGCGATTGAAACCGGCAGTTTCACGGCTGCCTTGATTTTCCTTGAGTATTCTCCCGCCCAACCGGGCTCAAAACTGGCATAATAGGGGTTACACTCAATGTGTACTGATCGATAAGTGCTCGTAACCAGTCCGATATAATCCAGATTACCGTTCGCCTCAAGCATCTTGGCTAATTCGACCGCATCATCAACAGTAATACCTCCCGGCTCCATGGCAAACGCTTGCAGCCTCACTCCAAAAGGCATATCCTTGCCAATCGCCTGCCTTATTTTGACAATTATCTCTAGGGTGAACCGGCACCTGTTCTCAAGGGAGCCCCCATATTCATCTGTCCTTTTATTCGTAATTGTGGAAGCAAAATTCCAGATCAGCTTACCATGACCAAAGAGCAGTTCTATCCCATCAACCCCGGCCTTCACCAATCTCAGCGAGGCCGCCACAAATTTATCCTGAATCTCTAAAATTTCCTCCTTGCTCAGTTCCTTGGATATCTGGTGCGGGTACTCAACTGTCGGAAGTTGTGATGCATCCCGGGAGACCTCGTCTAGTGTCACATTGCACATACTGTGAACGCCGGAGTGTCCCGGCCCACCAATGACCTTGCAATCATATTTATGAATAACATCGGTGATTTCCTTGAGACCAGGAATGACGTCATCTGTCCAGAGCGCAAAGGCAGCCAGCGGGTAATAATCAGCTTTCTCATCAACGCTGGAGAGCGGCAGCACTATTAATGATGCGCCTCCCCTGGCTCTTTCTTCGAAATAGCACTTGGTTCTTTCATTTGGTAAAAAAGTTACCGGGTCGACAAATCCATTGGTATGACCAGCACATACTATCCGGTTTTTCAGCGTAATCGGTCCTAGCTTTATTGGGGTGAACAGGTGCTTATATTCTGCCATCGTCGTGAACTCCTTCCATGTGCGCTATACCTTGGATATGAGATATCATCAATGGAGACCTGCACATACTATCGCGTGCATGCGTCATTTTAGCATTTCACATCCTGATTGTAAAATTAGAGAAGCCTAACCGGGAATTGTCTTAGCTTGACAAGAGTAACTCAACTGGCTGGAATGTCCATTGTCATGTCGTCCCCCAACTTGAGGTCGGATGACAAAAATGGACACCAAACCTTTCATACTACCAGCTGACCGGCATAAAATCTCTGGGCAAAAGCCGCCGGTGACAGGTAACCAAGTTTAGCCTGCCGCCGCTGTCGGTTATAGAAGATCTCGATATACTCTGTGATATCTTGAATGGCCTCCCGCCG
>DAOUMB010000112.1:0-3741 GCA_034414335.1 Dehalococcoidia bacterium | reverse complement strand
ATCAAGGAGAGCCGCAAGATTTTCCAACGCATGATTAATTATGCTACCTACCGCATCGCAGAGACTATCGCTCTTCTCGGTTTCTTGACCATTGCCATACTTGCCTTCAAGACCTACCCGGTAACTGCAATCATGATTGTCCTTCTGGCAATCCTCAATGACTTCGCTATTATCTCGATAGCCTACGATAACACTCATTACTCTAGCAAACCCGAAACCTGGAACATGCGCCTAATAATGGGCATAGCCCTAGCCCTCGGCATATTTGCTATGTTTCGTTCTTTTGGTATTTTCTATCTTGGCGAGAGAATCTTTCACCTGAATCTTGACACCTTGAGAACTCTGGTATATCTGAATCTCTCCATTGGCGGACACCTAACCGTCTTCGCTGCCCGCACCCGGGGGACATTCTGGTCCATTCGGCCATCACGAGTTCTGCTTGGAGCAGTCCTAGGAACACAGGCCGCTGCGACTTTGATCGCGGTGAATGGATTGTTTATGGCCCCCATCACCTGGCAACTAGCCGGCATAGTCTGGGGATACTGCGCGCTACTCTTCTTGCTCCAAGACAGGGTTAAGCTCTTGGCACATCGGGTATTTAACCAGTACCACTCAGGCTTTCTAGTGAAACAAAGCAAAAGATAAGAACCCAACATTAGACAACACTTCCTATATTTTTATATAAAAAGGGGGAGCATAGTTGCTCCCCCTTTGCGATGCTGTAAAATTATCAGGTCACCACTGGACGAACATGGGGATGTCTGTTTTCTTACGCTTATAGCTAAAGCTCTGAGAAAGTCAAGCTAACCGCCAGTATCATAGCACACAAAATAATAAAGTAGGCCTTTTATAAACTAGGCAACAAAACAAGCTACTGTATGGAATGCTGACCTTGGCTACTTCATGGCCGCGATAGCCACCTCCGCAGCATTTACTAAGTGATAAGCAATCGGCGATGCTGTCAGGGCAGGATGGGTTCCCATTTGAAACATCGACATATCGTAAGCAGTCACTGAGTGCTGGATGCAGGCACCAATCACATTCATCAGCTCACCGATGCTTGTTCCACCTGAGGCACCACCGCCGAGAAGCAACCCTTTTTCTTTACAGAATACCAGCTTCAATTTCACATTTGTTGCTCCTGGCATGCTTGCCGGATGCCTGTCAGGACCTGCTGATTCGCCTATTACTATATTAAACCCCTCCCCTCTTGCTGCCGCCTCGCTCAAGCCGGCACAGCCAAAGGCCCTTTCGCCAATTATGGTAGAGAAGACGCCTATCGCTCCCGGGTTAGTGTAGCAAGTGCCATAGATGTTGGATCCAGCCACTCGTGCTTCAGCAGTGGCGATGGAGGCCAGCATAAGACGGCTCAACTTACCACTAAAGAAAGAGGCCTTTTCCGCACAATCACCACATGCGAAGATGTCACTATCAGTAAGGGTTCGCATATGTCGGTCAACCTTGATAGCCTTTGTTTCTCCTATTTGGAGCCCGGCCCTTTCAGCCAGGATAGTATTTGGTCTGGCACCAACGCCGACGATAACCATGCTGGCCTTTAGCTCTTCACCATCTGCTAGTCTGACGCTGCTCACTTTGCCATCGCCAAGTACAGCCTCGACCCTCTTATTGGTAAGGACTTTGATTCCCCTTTCCCTAAGTGCCTCTTCAGCCTCTTTGCAGAATTCTTCATCGAGAGCTAGCTGTAAACAGCGGGGAAGTATCTCCACAATAGTCACACTGCAGTCCTTACAATCGCGATGTTTCCGGCATTCATCGGCGAACTCAACACCAATAAACCCGCCACCGATTATGACAACGTCCTTGACCTGGTTCATTACATTCAGCATCTCTCTCAGATAGGGAACGTCCTTTTTCGCCATGAAGACATTTTCTTTCTCCAAGCCAGCAATGGGTAATTCCACCGGTAGGGAACCGGTAGCTATGATAAGCTTGTCATAGCCAATTTCTCCTCCACCCACCAATGAAACTGTCTTTCGTTCACGGTTTATATCCACCGCCTCGCCTTTCACCAGCTCAATACCATTCTTGTCAAGCAGGGCATCGGGAATTAGATTGTTTTCTGGGCTTCCTACAGTGCCAAAAATATATGGTATTCCACAAGGGACCAATACCTGCTCCTCCTTACGAACTAGCAATACCCTTTTGTCCGGATAGCGGCGCCGACAGCTTACTCCAGCCACTGGTCCCGCCGCACTTCCCCCAATAATCACTACGTCAGCTTTCTGCACTTTTGTCTCCTTTCAATGTCTTTAGTGCCTCCTCACAAGGTATCCGCTTTTGGCTTCCAAACTCCACTCATGATAGTTTACCAATATCACTCTATTTCTCTTTTTATCACCCCCCAGCCAGCATCCAGCCTCCTAAACTTCAGCCCAAACTCTTCTATCAAGGTTCTGATTGGTATAAGGACATCATTCGGACGCTCAAAAGAGTTGCCCAGACAATCAGAATTGGGATTGTGTTCAAGGTCGATTATTGAACTGCTAGTTCTCACCCACACCACATGATTGAGACGCAGTATACTCTCGTTTTCCGTACCAATAACATGCCCTGCAATCTCGACAGCATTGCTGTCATCCGGCACAAATACGATCCTGTCCAGAGCACCGGATATCACCCTGGCATACACCTTTATTGCCTCCTCGCTCTCCTAAAATCAGACGAGCACATGGGGGTCGCCTGTACTAACCTGATTACATTTGATGCCATGACCAAATCAGACAGAAACACGCTCTTTTCTGGCTTCCTCAACAATTTCTCGTAATGTCTTCTTCACGTTATCGCTTAGAGACGCAGGTTGGTGCGTTGTTATAATCCTCTGTGCCTCTTCTCTTGCCACTTGGGTTAGATCTTTGCCCCCCTTCACCTGCCAAGTCCCCCGGCTATTGCGATCAATGTATTTCGGCCTTGACTGCTGTTTCATGAATTGAATGGTGTGTCTCTGGTGCAGGAAGTCCTTTATCTCATGAGCTCGCTTGGCTAGGTCAACGGCCATTGTATCATCGGTAACGTCGATCCCCTGAATCGCACGTTTGATCATTCTTACAATGTCATCGTCGATCACCAGTTGCTCGTGACTCCAAGTCACTCCTGACTCCAACATACCCATCCCATAAATCAGGTTAGCCCCGGCCAGAGCTGGCAGTATTGATGATATCGTTTTCTCATGGGCTGCCTGGGCATCGGGTAGCTTAGAATCTGCCTAGGTCCCAGCGACGTAGGTCGGCAGGTTGTAATACTGGCCAAGCTTAGCCACCGCAGCACTCAGCATGCCAAGCTCTGGGGCTCCCACCGGTGCGTTAACAAAAGATAGGTCTAGCATGGTGGTGGAGCTGCCGTAAATTATCGGTGCTCCTTTCTTAGTGAGTTGACTCAGGGTTATCCCTCCCAGCACCTCGGCATTGTGGACTATTAGTGTTCCCGCGCTGGTGACCGGGGCGGTACCCCCTGATAGTGCCTCCGATAAGATGTTGCAGGGTAGGCCTACTCTTGCCGATTCTACTATAACCTCGGAGGCTTCAGGGCTGAGCTGTAACGGGCTAACCGGGCAGATAAGAACGGAGCAAACGGGCCGTCTTCTCATCTCCTCCTCGCCTCCCGCTATTGCTGCGCCCATGTCAAAAAATCTTCTGACGCTCTCGGCAGACAGCAGGTCAATGTGGTGGAAATGCTTGCTACAATTGGTAAAACAGGTCTCAGCGGCGACAAGGTCTTCTATCT
>DAOUMB010000111.1:0-8226 GCA_034414335.1 Dehalococcoidia bacterium | reverse complement strand
CTTGCCCTTAACTTGCCGCATTCTGGCTGCCTTGGGGGCTGAGATCATCAAAGTAGAATCAAACAGGGTTCCAGCCGTAATGAACTATCTTCCCCGTTGGGGGTTAGGCTCTGGGCGTCCCGAGTACGACGCACTGAAGCGCAAGTTAACGTTAGATGTGACTCACCCTGAGGCAGCACCGATCATGCATAAGCTTTTGGCTAAGAGCGATGTTTTTCTCACCAACTTCAGGAGGCATGTTTTAAAGCGATGGGGAATTGACTTCCCTGAGATCCGGGCTAGCAACCCGAACATTATCATCATATGGCAGACAGGCGCTGGGAGTTCGGGACCTTATTCGGGATATAAGTTTTTTGGCTATCCCTCGCAATATGCCTGCGGGGTATCTTCGATGACTGGATTCCCTGAGGACGAAGTCACCATGGCAGAAACATCCTATTCCGATTATCATACTGCCATTTTCCAGCCGATGGCGGTGGTAGCTGCCCTCCTTAAGCAAAAGCGGACGGGAAAGCCGTCAACCATCGAGACCTCCATATGGAAAGCGGGATTGGTGACCGTGGGGCCTGCTTTCCTGGATTTCCAGGCTAATAAGCGCCTTCCCCACCGTATGGGGAACAGAGACCCCTATGCTTCCCCACATAATATCTACTCCTGCAAAGGCGAGGATAGATGGTGTGCCATCTCCATCTTTACTGAGAAGGAGTGGGGAGCCCTTTGTGCTGTCCTTGGTAATCCACCATGGACAAAGGATGACAAGTTTAGCACTTTATTGGATAGGAAGAGAAACGAAGATGAGCTGGATGACCTGATTGGGAAATGGACTATCAATTACGAGGCTGAGGAAGTGATGGTGAAGATGCAAGAAGCAGGAGTGCCGGCCGGGGTCGTGGCAAAGGGGCAAGATCTGTATGAAAGTCCTCACCTGAGGGCAAGAGATTTCTACCAGGAGACAGAATATTACATCCCGGACTTCTTTAAGCCTGGTATAGAATGGGAAACAGCTCCTCAACCTACCCTCATTAGTCGTGTACCTATAGGCCTCTCGGAAACACCACCTAAAGTCGGACGATATGGGAGGGTTGGCGAGGATAACGAATATATTTACAGAGAAATAGTTGGCATCTCTGAAGAGGAGATGAAAAGACTCACTGAGATCGGCGTCATTCGTTAGGGGAGAGAAAATCTAGAATACAACACATAGAGCCTGCCATAACTGAGTTCCCATAAGGAGGTAAATGTGAAGGAGATAAACGACTACAGCGGCGAGTTTATTCCCAACCTTCGGTTCGAGGATTTCTCTAAGGAGGCGCTGATAAAGCTACTGAAGACAGAGTCACTCTGTACCTTGATTCTACATTGGGGTTGGCGGGATATTGTTAAGGAGAGGCATGGCGAGGATGAGGAAAATCAGTGCTGGCTCCAGGTTTGGCTAAAAGTGGCTGCACCCATGTCCGAAAGGCTAGCCAAGGGGCTTAACATTCAGGACAAAAACGTTATCGGCTACTTCAAAAGCCTCCAGCTGAATCCCACCCTACCCCTAGATCGATTCCTCTACACCATGGAGATTAAGAACCCCAACCTGGGAATTCTCACCATCACCCGCTGCCCAGCCCTAGATCTCTGGGAGAAGGAAGGGAATACCAAGCTTATCCGATTCTGTTGCCAGGAGCTAGAACCCCCCAGCTTCGAAGCAGCGGCCAAGCCCTTCCACCCCGACATGAAAGTGATAGCCTTAAAGCTACCCCCCAGGCAGAGCCCCGATGAGGTCGCCTGCCAGTGGGAGGTTCGCATATGACGGGTAGCATTTTCATTAATGCCAGGGCCTAATTGGCGTAAATTAAGGAGGCAAGATGGGTATATGTTATCAAGGTAAATTACTTAAGGAAATCGTGGAGGAAAGGGACCGGCTCTTCGAGGAGACCGGTTATTGTTACGGGCTGGAGAAACTTGAATTAGCGGAAGAGGACCCAGCTAAGTTTATGAGATTCCAGTTGAGACTGGTGTCTGCCTGTGTGAATGCCAGAGAGACAGCAAAGCTGATAACTGCCAATCCCGCGGCCCTGCTGATGGGAGAGCTGATATTTATGCTGGCAAATCCCGAGGGAGACTGCGTATCCGCTTCCTTCGGGCTTTATGGCCATATCCAGTGTTTCCCCTACATGATCAAGTCCATAGCTGAGCTAGGTTTTGAAGATGACCCCGGAATCAGGGAGGGAGACATCTTTGCCACCAATGACCCCATGTATGGCGCTCCCCACAACATAGACAATTACACCTGGGTTCCGGTCTTCCATAACGGGGAACTGATTGCCTGGTCAGTGGGGATAAATCATATACTTGACGTGGGGGCGCTCCAGCCATCAACTCTTAGCTCGGTTTCGCCCAATACCTTCACAGACTGGTTTATGTATCACCCCATGAAAACAGGCGAGAATTTCAAGCAGCTCAGGTGGTGGGAGTTATTCTGGAAGAGGCGGACGCGGGCAGAGGAGTTCAACATCATGGATGACAAGATGCGTGTTGCCGGGGCGCTGGCAATACATGACAGGGTTTTAGAGATCGTGGAGGAGTTTGGTGTGGACTATTTCAGGAAGGGGTTAAAGGAGATACTGGAAAGGGAGAGGAGGCATCTGCTGCAGAGGATTAAGGCTCAGGCAGTCCCCGGAATATATAATTATCTTCAGATCAGCCGTGTGAAGTACAAAGGGTTGGTCGGCAGGCTATTTGCCAGCGCCAACCGGGATTGGATGTTGCACATCCCGGCGGAACTTCATATCCTCCCCGATGGCAAATTATTCTTCGACATGGAAGGGCTGACAAGTGAAGATGAGTTCCATTGTAATATCTACGAGCCTGGACTGCGTATGACCTCCTCAATGGGTATGTGGCCAATGTTTGCCCATACTAAAACCGTCAATACCGCTCTGAGATACATAAACGATTGGAACCTGCCACCAGGCAGTATGTATAACCCACAAGACGAGTACAGGGCAACGATTATGGGGCTAACCGACGCCAGTAAACTCATGTTTGCAATTTTTAACTGCTTTACGCTCGCATATTTTTCCAGGGGTTTCCTGGAGGAGGGTTTCCCGCAGGAGGGCGGTTCTATGGCTTACGGAATGGATGGTATACTGGAAGATGGGTACGATTGGACCGGTGGCGATATGCTGCTAATCGCCTCCACCGGCGGCAATGCGTGTCCTTATAAGGACGGCGTTGTTTCTCTATGGGCTTTCCCAAATCCGGCGTCAGACATGGGGGAGACAGAGGCAAGCGAATTCACACAGCCAACTAATCTGAATATAGGGAGAAAGCTCATACCCGATTATTGCGGGCATGGCAGGTATAGAGGTGCGTTGGGCATGGGGATAACCCAGATTATCCTTGACCCAGGGCGGAAGTTAACCCAAGCCGCCTTCATTGGTCAGTCTGGAGTAGGCAACACTGCTATAGGAATGGCTGGCGGTTACCCCGGACAGTGCGACCTCGTTTACTTCGGGCACAACACCAACATGAGGGAAATTTTGGACTCAGGCTTGCCCTACCCTACCGATTTCGTCCAGATCAAGGAGTGGATCAAGGAAGGCAAACTGAAGGTCGGTAGTTCTGAGCTTTACAACATGGCAACACCCAATGTTGATTTGAAGGACGGCGACATATTTGCCGTTGCCGCCGGTGCCAAGGGTGGCTGGGGTGACCCACTGGAGAGGGAATTAAGCATGGTGGAGAATGACCTGCGTTACGGATGGATCACACCTGATATGGCCAGGCAAGTTTATGGAGTGATAGCCGATGAGGAAGGAAAGGCGAAGGTGAAGGAGAGTGAAGAACTGCGGCAACAGATGCGAAATAGAAGAAAGGAGAGGTCGGTTGATGCCAAGGAGTGGTGGAGAAACGAGAGGGAGCAGATATTGAATAAGGAGTTTCCCGAGGACGTTTACACTATGTACGCAGATTGTCTGAACTACGAAAAGTTCCGCCGCCAGTTCATTGGGATATGGCAGCTACCTGAGGACTACAAATTGTAGGAGGGAAAATGCCAGAAGAGATTGTTAGCAAGGAAAATATAAGGCTCCTGGTCGAAGGAAAGCTCGCTTGGGAGGAAGTGAAGAGACTCATCCGTTTGTCTCCCAAAGATGAAGACCGCTTCTGGAAGTACCTGGAGGTGCTACAGGAAAGAGTCCCCTGGAAGGACAAGATACTGCTCCGCATCTCAGACCACCTTTACATTGTAGCCAAGAAAGGCGGAGCTAGGGTGGTGAAGTGCGACTGCGGACAGGAATTAGGAGACTACCGAGCCAACTGGAAGCTCAACTGTAGGGTATATGTCAGGAAAACGCGCGAAGAAATGATGGAGGTGTTCTCTATAGAAGAAGCAGTGCCTGATATGGATCTGGTGGAATTAAGGGAATTCTATTGCCCGGGATGCTTTGCCCAGCTGGGGGTGGAGATCGTCCCCCGAGGTTATCCGGTGCTGTTTGAGATGCTGCCGGACCTGGATACCTTCTATCGAGAATGGCTGGGCAAACCGCTGGAGGATGAGCAGCCCGATTGGTTCCAGGACAAGACTTTAGAGTTGACCTCAGAATGGGCCAAGGAGGAATAGAATGGCAGAGAAGAGATATTTGCTGGCTCTGGACGCCGGCGGGACGATGACAGATACCTTCCTGGTCGACGAGGCAGGGAATTTTGTCCTGGGCAAGTACTTAACCAACAAAGAAAACGAAGCTGTCAGTTACCTAGGCTCAGTTGCGGATGCAGCCAGTTATCTGGGAACAAGCTCTATTGACATTCACAAGAGGGCGGTATCCTGTACCTATACCGGTACAACAATGCTCAATATTCTGCTTACTCGAAGGGGCAGCAAAGTGGGTTTGCTGATAACCAGGGGATTTGCCCACCTGCCGATTCTGGAAAGGGCCTTGACTTGGCTTGGACAGGAGTTCGAGGATGTATTGCATCAGCAACTGCATGAGCATACCCCGTGGATCGTGCAGCCGGAGCATATAAAGGAGGTGACGGAGCGAATCTCCTGTGGTAGCTTCTATATGGAGCACCATTATAAGCCAGGTCAGCTGGTCATTGACCTGGTGGAAGAAGATGTGGTGAGGGGGGTAAATGAGCTTCTGGATGAGGGAGTAGAGGCGATAGGTATCCTGACCCTTGCCTCCTATGCTAACCCGGAGCATGAGATGAGGATAGCCGAGATTGCCCGGGATATGGTGAAGGAACGCGGCCTTAATGTCCTCGTGGTCGCCTCTCATGAAATCTGTCCGGTGATGAACGAAACCGACAGATTGAAGACTCTTCTCCTTCAATGTTATGTAGCTGAGGTGGGCAGGAGGCAGTTGTTTGCGGTGGAGGCGGCGGCAAAAAAGGATGGATATAGCCGTGAGTTGCTAACCCTGCTTGCCTATGGAGCAGCAGCGAATATTCGCTACCCCAAACTTGTAGAAGGCATTGTCTCGGGACCGGTAGGAGGCTTACTGGGCGGCAAAGTGATTGCCGACCTATTAGGACAGCCTAATGTTATCTGCTGCGACTTGGGTGGCACAACTTTTGATGCGGGCCTCATTGCCGCAGGCCTAATGCCGGTAAAGAAGCAACCGGATTTTGCCGGTCACCAGTTGAGGCTGCCCATGGTCAGCATAGATTCTATCGGTGCTGGCACGGGCACGGTTATCCACGTCGATGAGGAGACCAAGCGAATTACTTTAGGACCAGAGAGCGCTGGGAGCGCTGTGGGCACCTCTTATGTTTACCCAGACATTACCATTGGGGATATAGACGTTGTTCTGGGCTATCTGAATCCAGACTACTTCCTGGGAGGAAAGATAAAGCTCGACAAAGAGAGGGCACTGGAGATGCTGCAGGAAAGGCTGGCCAAGCCATTGGGCCAGGATGTATACGATATATCGAGTAAGGTCTTGGACCTGCTGCACTCCGAAATGTCAGACCATATTAGCGCCATGATGCTATCAAAGGGTCTCAATCCGGCTGAATTTACCTTGATGGCCTATGGAGGTAGCGGACCCCTGCATGTATGGGGGCTGGAGCGGGGCCTTACACTCGGTAGCGTTATGATGGTCCCCTGGGCAGCGGCCTTTTCCGCTTTTGGCTGTGCTGCGGCTGAGTATTTCCACCGCTACGAGAAGGCGGTTACCTTCTTTGAAGCTCCGGAGATGGAAGATGGAGCGAGAGTCTACATGGGCATGGTCTTGAGCGAGGTATGGCAAGAGCTCGAGGAACAGGCTTATGAAGAGATGGAGGCAGAGGGTATTCCACGAGAGCAGGTGCGCTTCCGACATTGGATATCTGCGCGCTATATAGGGCAGTTGACTACCTGGGAGGCTCCTGTGGAGAAGGGAAGGGTAGAAAACCTTGAGGATTTCTATAAAGTCATCAATAGTTTTGAGAAGGTGTATACCACTATTTATCCTGTGGCCGCCCGCTTCCCTGATACAGGCTATCAAATCACCGAGGTTTCCGTGGAGGCTATAGCAGACAAAATCAGGCCCGTCATACCTAAATATGCCCTGAGCGATAAGAAGCCTCCCAAGGAGGCTTATAAGGGGCAGAGGGATGCCTACATGGATGGGAAATGGTCACCATTCACCCTCTGGGAGATGGATTTGCTGGAGGCGGGGAACAGGATCGATGGGCCAGCCATTATCGAACATACCATGACGACTTTGGTTATTCCGCCGGAAAATTATGTAGAATTCGATGAGCACAAGTTCATCTGGTATAGGAAGAAGTAGAGAAGCTGACCATCGCTATGTAGGCATTCATCCATTTAAGAATGCGTTTAGCAGCCCTCACCACATGACAGCGGGGTGATATGTTACAAGAAAGATGAAATAAGGTGAAGGCCGAAAAATAAGCGATTTTCGAACCAAGCTAGGTTGACAATAAAATTTGCAGTCAATAGAATTTAGCTATTGCGGGAAGCTGCGAGGGTAGTCCAACCTTGAAGTAATGTGCCAGGAAACTGCCTTCTGTAAAAATAAAAATATAAGGATGTGAGAGATGCAATTTCATTCAGAAGAGTGGTTGAACGCTTGTAAGGAGAAGATGAATAGCGGTGATCACGATTATATGAAGAAGGCAGGGAAGCTCAAGATAAGGTTTTGCAACCTGATAACCGATTGTCCCGGTGGAACGGACCGGAAGGAAGTCTGGATTATCGAAAAAGGGAGGTGCCTGAGCGCCACATTCGAAGAGAAGCCTGCACCCAGCGACTTTAGGACCGAGCCTTTTGATAAAAAAGTGCTTGATTATAGGAATACGTCTGACTATCATGTACTGGCTGAACTTTTTCGTGGCGAAATAACTAACATGCAGGCATTCATGGATCCCCGCTACGTAGTTGATGGGCCTAAGATGAGGCTGTTAAGCATAATGGATGCGCTGGATGCCTGGGCTGACATTCAGAAGACCGTTCCGACGGAAATATGATGGCAGCCGGGGCGAGAAAGGGGGCGAAATCTCTCTTCGTAGAAAAGAGCATAGGACTCTGCCGGAAAGACAAACAGCTACACCTATATAGATGAAAGAACAATCTTATCAGTCTTAGATAGGCGGCTTTCTCCGTACTTAGTCACCCCGGCTTATATTCCCGGCGATAGCACACTGAAGTTTGGTAGCCACAAGCCTAATAGCTACTCAGGATTCTCACGGACTAGGCATTGACAGTACCAGAACCTCACACCAGTTTAGTGAAGATATCCTCGAGGATACGTCTAATAGCCGTCGAACCTCAGGAGTGAACCTGATTACAGTTCTAATTTGCATTAAGGTGCTAAAGGGATGAGCTAAGGCAGTAGCGAGCATGAAACGCTGGGCAGGTGGGAACAATGCAAACGGAGTTTCGGGGGCCTCATTCCTGGTCATTTCCTTACGGTCAGATTCAGATTAAAGACGCATTGCTGGTGAATCATGGAAGCCCATGCCACAGCGAAGACCGCCTACAACTTGGCACCCCCGCGATTTACGTACTAGTTTCAGCATGTAATAGCTACCCAAGGCCATGTTCATCCTTTAATCAGGCTTCAACCCTTCATAGATAGCACGTGCCCCAGTGACAATCTCATTCATGATTTCCTTCACACTAACCACACTGTGGACAAGCCCCACCACCTCTCCACAACTAATGAACGCTTCGTCAAGGCCCTCTCCAATCTCACAGGCACGTCTAGCCCTTTGGCCACTGTACAACGG
>DAOUMB010000110.1:0-8935 GCA_034414335.1 Dehalococcoidia bacterium | reverse complement strand
CCCCCTATACCATTCTTGGCAAACAAACCCTGTGCTGAGGCTCTAAAGGCCCTGCTAAGCGATTCTAGTATAAAGGCTGTCAACACCGTTTATATGCTAAAGGCTATCTTTGCTGCCTCGAAGGTTGCTGCCGCCGCGTCACGGGGCTCATTGCAATCGCCAATCGTATAGACCTCAGGCACAGTTCCCTCAAGCTCCTGAGCCAGCCTGTTAACTGGTTCTGATCCAACTGCCAGGATTACAGTGTCAGCCGGCAGAAGGAAGACTTCTTCTCCCAAACCGATGACCACGCCGTTTTCCGTAATCTCCATCACCGATGCATATAGATATAAGGGGACTCTCAACTCGATGAGCCGCCTTGTCAAGGCTCTATAGGTGAATCTCTCCACTCCGACCCTACCTCCGAGCCGGCTCCGGGTGACCAGACTTACCTCCTTTCCTTGCTCCGCCAACCATACGGCAAGTTCCATACCTATGAAGCGTCCTCCTATTATCACCACCTTGCCTTTGGCTTCAGCCTCACCCTTAATGACATCAATTGCTTGAACCACGTTCGAGCCTTTACTGCCCGGCACGTTCAGCGTTTGAGGAGTGGCACCTGTTGCTACTACCACCGCATCGGGCTGTATCTCTGTAACTTTTTCCTTAGTCACCTCGGTATTCACTGTGATTGGAACTCCCTGCTTATCCAGAAGACGCCTCAGGTAGTTGGTGAAACTGGGAAAGTTCTCCTTTCCCGGCATGGCTGAAGCTATGTTCCATTGTCCACCGAGCTCAGATTCTCTTTCATACAGGGATACCTGGTGGCCACGCTGCGATAGAAGTACAGCGGCTTGCATGCCAGCGAGCCCACCTCCAACCACCATCACCTTCTTGGACCGCTTGGCCGGCGTGGGAAGAAAGTTGGCATCCCTGTATAGGGAGGGATTCACCGAACAGGAACCACGTCTCCTTGTGAGGCAATTATTACAGTAGAGGCAGGAACGAATATCTTCACTGCGGCCTTGACGTAGCTTGTTCGGCAAATCTGGGTCAGCCAGAAGCGGGCGCCCCAGGGCGATGAAGTCTGCCTTACCATCCTTAATTATCTGCTCTGCCAATTCCGGCCCTATCTTGCCCACAGTTATCACAGGCACTTTTACCGCCTTCTTTACCTTTTCTGCAATTGGTACCTGGAGACCTTCGGGAAGGGCATAGCAGGGCATGGTCAAAGGAGACCAGAACTCGTGCCCCGCGGATAAACTGATGGCATCGGCTCCTGCCCCCTCCAGGATGACTGCCTGGCGCACTACTTCATCGGGTGTGACCCCGCCCTCAACATCATCGGTACCATTAATCCTTACTAATACTGGAAATTCCCATCCAACCTTCTCTTTTGTCCTCTCCACTACCCTGCGAACAAAACGCGTTCTGTTCTCGACGCTACCTCCATACTTGTCTGTCCTGCGGTTAGTAACAGGGGATAAGAAAGTGCTCAAAAGGCAGCCATGGCAGGCATGAAATTCGACCGCGTCGGCTCCTGCTTCCTTGACACGACGCGCTGCCTCAGCGAAGTCCTCCACATAACGGTCGATATCCTTTTCATCAATCTCCTTATAGGGTTTATCACCTGGCATCCAGGACGTTATTGACGGGACCTTTATGGACATGCCTTTTGGAATCAAGCCTACGAGGAGGAGGACCAAGCCCCAGTGCATTAGCTGAACACAAGCCTTTGCTCCCTCCTCATGTATAGTCTCAACAAGCCTGCGCATGCCGGGAATAAATTTGTCATCATATAGAGCCAAATGATGGGGAGTTGTGTCCTCGGCAGTGACCGAGGTGAAATGTATTACTATGAGCCCCACACCCCCCCTGGCTCTAGCTCGGTAGTGGTCAATCAGCCTCTCTGTGACCTTTCCTTCTTCATCAGCCAGGTTGTTGCCCATGGCGGGCATGATAAGCCTGTTCTCCAGGCGCAGTGTGCCTATATTACCTGGTTGGAACAAAGCTGAGAACTTATTCATCCGTGCCTCCCTTATGTAAATCCATTCCCGGTGTCTTCAGTATGGTGGCTACTGGTAATCTGGTGCTCCCACTATACCATGCCTTTCAGTTCTTGCTCAACGACCTCTCTCACTGAGAATAGAGGCTCATGTCGTTCGAATCTGCCTTCCAGTCTGTACGCCTGGATTTCGAACGGAACATCGTGGTATTGGTACCCACTTTGTTCCCACGCCTGCAGGTATGTCTCGAGGACTTTCCTGGGACCTAAAAGCTCAAACTGAACTACATGTACCAGCTCGTGAAATAGTATAGAAATCCAGGAAGGGAAATGCTGCTGGAATGGTCTCCGGACGACAACGCAGTCGATGAAAGTAATCCCGGCAGATGCGGAAAGGTCAAGAATCGGGAAACCCGACTCTGTTAATTCATCGTAAAACTGAGGATTTGAAATTCGATTTACAGTAGCCACTCGAACAGTATCAAGGACCTGTTTATCGTAGTAGTCCTGAAGCGGAAGCCTTTCACCGTCCGTCAAGCGGCGCCCTTTGGCCCTGTAAAGCTCTCGCTGCTCCCAAAGCCAGTGATGGGATTGCTCAATTAAATGAGGGAACAGATTGGCAAATCCCGTGTGTGGATTGTCACTCGCAGGGCGTTCCTCTTTTTTCATTTATTCCCCGTTTTGCAACCCTGTCTAGCTCAGAAAAGGATACAACCTGTCCAAGTTATCTTGTCCGGGTGGAATTTGTTATCCAAGCCAAAATTGTCCAGGAAAGCCAGGATATCAATTGCCAGAGACGTTAATGACGTCCTTGCTTCGCCGGGATAGGGGCAGGGCTCACCTAGTTTCGCTTTGCAGGCCTCACATAATTCACAGCTTCCACCAATCATCCCCCATACATCGTTCATGCCCCAGTTTCTCAAAAGCTCCTCCAACTGGAGAATCTTATTATGAAAATCTAATTTGCTTTGTTTCAAGCCTTCGTTATCGTTTCTCACATCCAGGGATTTGGAATATTGTAGCAATACACCTCGTTGGAACTTCTTGAGTCGAGCTCTAATTTCTCCTAGCGAGCCGATGTGAGGAGGACACATATAGTTCTTGCCATAATTCCCGCACTTATCTTCCAAACAAAGCTTTCTTATTCTCTCTTCCGGAACCAGAAGCTCTGGGCTGAATTCTAAGCAGGTCTCGATTCCCAATTGTCTGGCAAATTTCAATACGCTTGTCACTGGTGTATCCATGGTGCAATCTTCCATTCCCCGTGGTGAAATGGAGAATAACATAGTCTTAATTTAGTTTAAAGATGCTGGATTTTAACTTTCTATTTGTCATTGTGAAGGGCGTTAGCCCTGAAGCAATCCCAGAGATTGCTTCGCTTGGCTCGCAAGGACAGCTAGGGACTGGCAAATACTCGCTACTTTGAAACGGGAGGTCATGTTAACTGTGCTTACTCGAACGAGTTAGCAACGAGCTTGCCAGTCTCTTTTCCAGCTCCAGCCCTTCTTTCAGGGGCAGGTCTAAGCCCCTTACTATTGCTTGCTTGGTGCTTCTGACTGCCATTTGGTTATAAGATGCAATCTTGCGGGCAATTTCTTCAACGGTGGGCAAAAGTCTCTCCCGCGGCACCACTCGATTGACCAAGCCGGCTTTGTAAGCTTCTTCAGCATTAATGCGACGACTGGTAAGCAGCATTTCCAGGGCTTTGCCCCACCCCACTGTGCGAGGGAGAGTCTGGGTTGCTCCAGCGGCTGGGATTATGCCCAGTCCGACTTCGGGTGTGCCAAATTGGGCATCCTGGGAAGCTATCCTGAGGTCACAGCATAATGCCATCTCGATTCCATCGCCCAGAACATAGCCGTGAAGAGCAACGATTACAGGCTGTGGCAAGGATAGGAAAAGTCCCCAAACATCACGTTCCCACCTCACCTGGCGGGCGATTATGGGCGAGGGTGCAGTAAGAAATTCGGTCAGGTCAGCTCCAGCACAAAATGCCTTATCGCCTGCTCCTTTTAAGATGGCAACACGCACATCCGGGTCGTCCTTTATAGCACCTAGAATTTGATATAGCTCATCGCGCATTTTAATGTTATAGACATTTAAGACCTTGGGGCGATTTAAGGTGATGTAGGCTACAGCGTCCCTTTTTTCATAGATTATGGTTTCAAAGGTACCCATTATCTTAAATCCTAAATTCTAAACACGAAATCCTAAACAATATCAAAATTTAAAGATCAAAAATCAAAATGACGGCTCAAAATGCAAAAATTTTGTTTCTTGCTCTGTATCTTCGCGTTTTGCATTTTTTATTGAGGGGGAGGTTACTTACCTTTGAACTTGGCTGTCCTCCGCTGTTGAAAAGCTTTGATGCCTTCGATGCGGTCTTCAGTTGTTTGCAACAAATGGTAGAGGTCAGCTTCTAAGTGTAGCCCTTGGTCCAGGGTCAAGTCTAAGCCCTGGCATACCGCTTCCTTAGCATATCTTAATGATAAAGGGGCTCCGGAGCTTAGCTGTGTTGCCATTTCCATTACTGTGGACATAAGTTCTCTTGATGGAACAACCTTGTTGACCAATCCAATTTCACAAGCCAGTGTGGCATCCATGGTCTCCCCGAGAAGAATGATTTCCATAGCTTTGGTTCTGCCTATGATTCTGGGCAGAAGTTGAGTGCCGCCGTCCCAGGGAATAGAGCCCGAAGCAATTTGGGGCAATCCGAAGCGGGCTGTGTCTGCGGCGATTCTGAGGTCACAGGCTAAGGCTAATTCCAAGCCCTGCCCCAGGGCATCACCATTGATTGCGGCAATAACCGGGCGGTCGATACTGAGTATCGTTTTGGCGGCGGAGGGTGGTTCTGTTTTTTGTTCCTCCGGGTCAGTTCCCAGGCAGAAATGTTTCCCGGCACCAGTTATCGTGACTACCATTATTTCCTCATCGCTGTTGATGCTGGCACAAAGCTCAGCTATTTCTCGGCTCAGCTGGCTGCTTATGGCATTGCCGCTATCAGGGAGATTAAGCGTTATGCTGGCTATGAATTCGTTCTTTTCGTAGATGATACTTTTATATGACATAGTTTTACCAATATTATATATTACCCCCTAACAATTTTGGGCGAGGAAACTCCTATAACGGCTCGCGGCTGGGCGAAGGCCGATTCCATAAGCCTTAACTGCATAGCCGCTGTTATATGCAGTATATCA
The DNA here is from genome assembly GCA_034414335.1 of Dehalococcoidia bacterium. Taxonomy (GTDB): domain Bacteria; phylum Chloroflexota; class Dehalococcoidia; order GIF9; family AB-539-J10; genus RBG-13-51-36. The sequence continues at coordinate 3,754 of DAOUMB010000110.1, read as the reverse complement.
GCCCGTCTTCTTGATTGCTTTAACAATCATGCCTTTTGGAACAGCATATCCCTTGAAGGGAACCCAGAAAGCCCTGTAATACGTAATAGCTATATCGCTGAATCCGGATTCTTTAAACATTTTTTCCATTTCGTCAGCACTGTATAAGTTTAAATTCATTTTTTTAAGGTGCTTGGTGTGGTCTAATCCGTCATCTCTATTGTATGATATTTCAATTACTAATCTACCACCTGGAGCTAGTACTCTATATATTTCTTTAAGTGACGCTATTGGTTCGGGCCAGAAGAAAAACGTTTCAATTCCAACAACCGCAGTAAATTCATCATTTCTCCAGGGTAGAGATGATACATTTCCTTGTCTAAATTCGGCTTTGCCTGATTTGAGAATATTTTCATTAATACTACTTGCCAAATTTACCATGTCCTCAGAATAATCTAATCCAGCTATTCTGGCTACGTGTGAAGCATATTTTTTAATAAACAATCCAGAACCAAATCCTATCTCAAGATATTTATCATCATGTTTAAGATTAAGCACCTTTGCCGTATTTTTATAGAAGTCTCTATGTCCCCATGCCATACCCCTTGCCAATATTCTTCCAAAGAGTCCTGTAGGTTTTGCAAATTGTGACATCTTATATTTCTCTTTATTATGGCCTGTTATGACTTAAAAGGTCATAAATTAAAAACTTTTTTGTTACGGCTGACATATTGAACATAGCTAGTTCGTATGCACAATGCGGATATCAATTCCACTTTAGGACTATAGACGCATTGCATACATGCTCAACCTGGATGCATTGCCCATGTCTCCCCTCCCTGCCCACCTCAGCTTTTCCCAGGCTAATAGTATACAGTGGGTTCGTAATCTCACTGCTGAGATTATAGCGGAACTCTTTCTGTTCTCAGGCTTTTGCGTATTGGTCTCGGAGTGTTCTCCTCAATACCTTGCCTGTGGAGGTCTTGGGAAGCTCGTCGACGAAAGCCACGTATCGAGGGCGTTTAAAGCCAGCTAGTTTATCTCGACAAAAGTCTATAATTTCCTCGGGAGTAGCTGTCTCTCCTTTCTTCAGCACGACTACAGCCATCGGCTCCGAACCCCACTCAGGGTCGGGAACACCGATTACCGCTGCCTCTTCGACCTTTGGATGTGTATAGAGTACGTTTTCTACTTCCTCAGGAGAGATGTTCTCGCCTCCTCTTACAATCATATCGTCAGCACGTCCGGCGAGGTAGATGTAACCTTCTTCATCGAAATAGCCTTTATCGCCAGTGCGATACCACCCATCGGGGGTAAAAGCTTTCTTCGTTTTCTCTTCGTCCTTCCAGTAGCCCTTCATTATCCTTGGGCCTCGGACCACAAGCTCTCCTGCCTCTCCGGTGGGCAATGGTCGACCCTCTTCATCCCTTATCTGGACTTCCACATCATCCAGCGGGATGCCAATAGAGGTGGCCAATCTTTTTAGTTTCTTTTCCCTTTCTTTCTCAGTCTCCTTTCCTGTTATGACTTGGTCCTCGGCTCTGAGCATCGCTATGGTGGAAGAGGTTTCCGTTCCTCCAAAGGCGTTTATGAGTGCTCTTCCAGGAAAGCGTTCGATAGTCTTCTTTAGTACTTCATAGGGGCAAGCAGCAGCACCATAGGTTATCACCCTGATACTGGATAAGTCGTATTTGTCAAAATCAGGGTCATCGACAATTCTCTTGAGCATAGTAGGCACCAACATCACTCTGCTGACCTTTTCCCTCTGCGCCGTCTCAAGCCACTCTTTGGTCTCGAACTGCTTCATCAGAGCTATAGTCCGGCCTCCGTAAATCCCGGCCAGCATTGCTTGCATCCCGGCGACGTGATAAAGAGGCATGGTGATGAGATTAGTTTCCGCGACTTCCGGATCGGGAGGGTTCACGTTCTGCAAGACATAAAAGGAATAGCTGTTGTGAGTTTGAGGCACACCTTTGGGCAAGCCCGTGGTTCCTGCAGTATACATGAGCACAGTAGCGTTATCGTCATCTATTTTGACGAACGTCTTCGGTTCGGGGGAGCCTGAAGCCAAAAGCTCTTCATAGCTTAACATGCCCTCGGCCTTGCCATCTATACAAATATAATGCTTTACCGTGGGGAGGTTAGGTCGCATAGAATTCACTAAATCTACATACCTTTCTCCGACAAAAAGAACAGTGGCCTCAGCATTGTTGAGCATATGCGTTAGCTCATTTTGCTTGGCCCTGAAATTCAGGGGCGCGAATATCCCGCCAACCTTAGCTGTGGCAAAATAAGCCTCAATATATTGGTTGCAATTGACCTGGAGGATGGAAATGCGGTCTCCCTTCTTAACTCCCAACTTCGATAGGGCATCGGCCAATTTAGTCGACCGTTCGTTGAGTTCAGCGAAGGTATATCTCCTGCCCTCAAAGATTATGGCTGCTCTATCCGGGCAAATGGCGCTGGTGATCTCAAGAAACTCTGTGGTATTCATGTCTTACCTCCTGGCCTTATTTTACCTTCATTCTTAATCCTGGTAAAGGGCGAGCTTTGCTTTGGAGCCTCAACCGATGCTCACATCTGAATATTCCCATGCTTTTTCCAGGGACGTTCCCCTGTTTTATTTGTCAAAACCTCGAGAGAACGAGTCAGTATGCGTCTGGTATCCTCCGGTTCTATGACATCATCAACGTATCCCCTTTCCGCCGCCATGTAGGGATTTATCCAGAGATCGGCATATTCCTTGAGTCTCCTTTCCCTGAGTTCTTCGGGATTTTCAGCCGCTGCTATCTCTTTGGCATATATTACGCTTGCTGCGGTCTCCGGTCCTACCAATGCTATCTCGGCTGTGGGCCAGGCAAATACGAAGTCAGCCCCCATGGGCTTATTACACATGCACAATTGCGCCCCGGCGTACGAATGCCGTAAGATTAGCGTGATTTTCGGCACAGTTGCCTCTGTAGTTGCATGCAGCATCTTCGAGCCAATTTTTATTATGCCTCTATATTCTTCCTCTTGACCAATCATAACCCCAGGAGAATCCTGAAAGTGGATTACGGGAATATTAAAGCAATCGCAACATCTAACAAAGCGGGCATGCTTATTTGCGGCGTGGACATCGATTGTGCCGCCTTTCACCAGTGACTGATTAGCCAGAATCCCCACCGGCTGTCCATTCAGCCGAGCGAAGCCAGTTATCATATTTCCTGCATAAGTTGGCTTGGTCTCAAAGAAATAGCCATCGTCCACTACCTCAGTAATTACTTTGTGCATATCAAAAAGGCTCCTCGAGCTATCGGGGAGTATATTTAGGATATCTTCATTCCTCCTATTTGGGTCGTCGCCAGTATCTATAATCGGAGGCTTCTCCTTACAGTTTAGCGGGAAGAAACTCAATAGCTCTTTGGTCAATGCCACAGCATGCTCGTCATTCTTAGCCACCAAATCGCATAACCCGGTAATTTGACTATGAACCTTGGCTCCCCCCAGCTCTTCCTCGCTCTTTTCCTCTCCCAGCATTGTGCGTACAAAAGCAGGACCACCCATATACATCCGGCCAATTCCATCAACCATAATTATGAAATCTGTCAGTGCCGGGCCATATGCTGCTCCACCGGCGCAGCTACCCATCAAGAGGCTAATTTGGGGTATTACTCCCGAATATAGCGTGTGCCTGCGAAACACCTGGGCATATACTTCGCTGTAATCTTGACCTTCCTGGAGTCTTGCCCCCCCTGAATCAATCATCTGAACGAAAGGGACTCCAGCCTGAGCG
>DAOUMB010000109.1:0-10054 GCA_034414335.1 Dehalococcoidia bacterium | reverse complement strand
AAAGCAACTGCTGGAACAACTCCAGGGGAGCGATGTACTGGTTAAGACTTGGCCTAATGCCTTAAAACTAGAGGGTTCTCCAGGGAACTATGAAGCTGTGCTGGAATATGATTCTCAAGTTGACCGTATAGCTGCTGGCGCAGTGCTAGTAAATATGGAGGAGTTAAACGAAGGAACGACTTCTCTACTCACCAAAACGTTAAATAGTGGGCTCCTAGGCCACATCATAGCTCGAATAGGCGATTCAGGTTATCTCGCTGGCGTAGGCGAAGACCTTATTCGAGAGATCACCATTGGGGAGAGAGGTGGCCTATTTCTAATACTGCCCGACGGCATTAAATTGCCAGAGGACCAGATTCTACATGGATTGGCTGCTGCAGCTAGGGTTGCGACTTATCTGGAACAGGCAAGTATAAGCCCTCGAGCCATGGCGGTAGATATAAACAGCAAACTATGTCGCGGCTGCGGTGATTGTGCCAATATATGTCCCCACATAGAGATGAAAGAGAATTCAAATGGAACTATATATGCTTATATCAATAAGGTTCTATGCCTTGGTTGTGGAGCATGCATCGCCCGTTGCCCCGTCGGTGCTATAACCCAGCCGCTCCAAAGCGATAAACAGATAGTCCATACTTTGCGATCTATGCTTCGTCGAGGCCAAGTGTTAAGTGACGTCTAATGGCTACGCCGTATACTGAAGTACTGGTTTTTGCCTGCAACTGGGACGGCTGGAGCTGTATTGAGGCAGCAGCCAACTTAGGGGTTTGCTACCCCGCATCAGTAAAGGTGGTCAGGGTAAGCTGTCTCTCGAGGATACACGCAGGCCTAATACTCAAGGCTTTCGAATTGGGAGCAGATGGAGTGATGCTGCTTGGCTGCGAGCCGGGTAGATGCCATTTCAGTGTTGATGGTGAATATACTATCAACGAATATGAAAAAGCCCGGAGTATCTTGGAGATCTTAGGAATGCGGAAAGATAGGCTGACTCTAGTTCAGCTTCCCGCATTTAATGGTCATGAATTTGTTATGAAAGTAATGAGCTTCATTGTAGAAGTCGAGCGATTATTAGCTTCCAAGCGTGCCAGAATTATGGGCCCCGGGCCAGCCCAAGATATTGCCGTTCTATCGCATTCCCAACTTGCTATTGGGAAAGGCAGATAGTTAAATGTACGAATTGCAAAGCGCTATAAGCGATACTAGGGTACGCCTTTGCCTGGATTGTGGTAAATGCACTGTGGTTTGCCCTGTAGCTCGCTACGATGCAGAGTTTAATCCCCGCCACATAGTACAGGAAGCGCTGAAACATAATGGCCGTGGCCCCAGTAATCAGACGATATGGGCTTGCCTCAGTTGCAATATGTGTATGGAGCGATGCAACTATAATGTAAAATTCACCGATTTTATTAGGTCCTTGAGATACAAGGCCTTAGAAGAGGGAACTGAAATACAGTGCAGCCATGGTGGAGCACCTCAGACAATCATGCACATAATGGCTCGAAGGGATACTAGGCAGAATCGGCTAGACTGGCTTCCAGATGACATCGTGATAGCTAAGCAGTGTGATACTGCCTTCTTTGTAGGTTGTGCCCCTTATTTTGACGTCCTATTCAGCGATTTGGGTGTTAAAACGGTTGAAGGTACAAAGGGAGCACTCAGATTGTTGAACCACGCTCACATACCCTTTACACTTATTCCCAACGAACGTTGTTGTGGGCGGGATTTGCTCTTGTTGGGAGACATAGAGGGATTCCTGGCCCTGGCTCAAGCCAATATGCATGAGTTCGGCAGGCGAGGTATAAAGAACATTATCACTAGCTGCCCTGAAGGTTATTACACTCTTAAGATAGACTACCCAAAATTTTTCAAGGACTGGGAGATTAATGTTATGCATATAACTGAGGTGATAGCTCCCCTTATTGAGAATGGTCAATTGGCTTTGGGTAGGCTTGAACAAAAGGTAACCTATCAAGACCCGTGCACGCTGGGAAGATATTCCAGAATATTCGACCAGCCGCGTTCTATCCTGGCCTTGGTAGATGGTCTGGAGGTGGTGGAAATGGCTGATAGCCGGGAGAAGGCACTGTGCTGCGGCGCAAGTCCCTGGGCGCACTGTGGCGCAGTAAATAAGCAGATACAAGAAGAACGCCTGGCCCAGGCAGGAGCCACTGGTGCTGACATATTGATTACCGCTTGCCCTAAATGCCAAATACATCTCAAGTGTGCCCAGAAGAATGCAGAGAGCAATGATGTGTGCCAGATTGAGATTCAGGATATATGCCATCTCGCAGCTCAGTCGTTCCTGCCGCAGGAGGTAAGCTAGTTGACACCAGAAGAGCTCAGGATAGGTGTTTTTGTTTGTGAGTGCGGGCTCAATATAGCAGGTTCTGTCGATTGCGAGGAGGTGAGGAAATCAGCAGAGGAGCTTCCAGACGTCGTGGTCTCGGTTGTGAACAAATACACTTGTGCTGATCCGGGCCAGGAGGAGATAAAGAGATACATTCGCGAGTATAATCTCAGGCGAGTGGTTGTAGCTTCTTGCACTCCCAGGATGCATGAGCCAACCTTCCGCAACTGCATTGCCGAAGCTGGGCTTAATCCCTACCTCCTGGAGATGGCTAGTATCAGGGAGCAGTGTAGTTGGGTGCATCTACATGACAGGGCAACGGCAACTGAAAAAGCCAAAGACATCGTCAAAATAGCTGTGGCCAAGGCACGACTCCTTCAGCCACAGGAGGATACAAAGATACCAATCACCGATGCTGCTCTGGTTATAGGCGGAGGAGTAGCTGGCATCCAGGCGGCTCTGGACTTGGCTGACGCTGGCCATCAGGTCTATCTAGTGGAGAAACAACCATCCATCGGGGGCATTATGGCCCAGTTAGACAAGACTTTTCCAACTATGGATTGTTCGATATGTGTGTTGGGGCCTAAGATGATAGATGTGGGACGTCATCCTCGCATAACACTCATGACCCGTAGCGAAGTGGAGGACGTATCTGGTTACGTCGGTAACTTCAAAGTGCGAGTACGGAAAAGGGCTCGCTATGTGGATGAGACGGTGTGCAATTCTTGTGGGAAGTGTGCTGCGGTATGCCCTGTAGTTATGCCCGACGCTTTCCAGCAAGGCTTTTCTTCACGTAAAGCTGCCTATATTCCATTTCCTCAGGCGGTGCCATCTTCTTATATCATAGATATGGAGCAGTGTTTGGGGAACAACCCCATAACCTGTGGCAAATGCCTTGATGTTTGCGAAAAACAGTGCATCGACTTAAATATGCAGGATGAGCTGGTAGGAATAAACGTGGGCGTGATTATCACCGCCACGGGTATGGATATCTATGATCCGACTGCTTTGGACGAATATGGCTATACACGTTTTGAGAACGTTATAACTACTATGGAGTTCGAAAGGTTGATATGTGGGGGCGGGCCCACTGAGGGTGAACTCATACGTCCATCCGACCGCCAGACGCCCAAACGCATCGGCTTCATCCAGTGTGTAGGCTCGCGAACCGAAAACAGAGGTAATCCTTACTGCTCCAATGTGTGCTGTATGAATACCATCAAGGATAGCCTTCTCATAAACGAACACTATCCCGACACCGAAATATATGTTTTCTACATGGATATACGGGCTTATGGCAAGGGCTTTGAGGATCTGTTCCGCCGTTCCAGGGAAGCAGGCGTGCACTATATTCGGGGTTTGCCAGGTGAAGTAATCGAAGACCCTGCCACCAGAAATCTTAGAGTAAGGGTAGAGAATACCACCACATCTACGGTAGAAGAATATGAGTTGGATATGGTAGTCCTATCGGTGGGATTGCAGCCAAGCGAGAACTTAAAAAAGCTTACCAGCTTAATAAATGTCTCTCAGACTGCAGATGGCTTTGTAATGGAAGCACATCCTAAGTTAAGGCCTGTAGACGCACCCACGGCTGGTATATTCTTCGCCGGCTCTGTTGAGGCTCCCAAAGATATAAAAGACAGCGTCACCCAGGCTGGCGCAGCCGTAGCCAGGAGTTCCATTCTCTTGAATTCAGGGACTGTAGTAGGCGACGCAGTTAAAGCGGTGGTGGATCCTGAGAAATGCACACCCTGTGGTGTTTGCGCCCGAGTATGCCCATTTGGAGCAATTGAGGTAGATGTAAAAGCCAAGACTGTGGCACGTGTTATTACAGCCGCATGTGCCGGTTGTGGTGCCTGCGCGGCAGAGTGCAAGTTTGGAGCCATCACGATTCAACATTTCCACGATGACCAGATACTAGCCCAGATAAATGCTGCCTTAGAAGAAAAGCCTGAGCAAAAGATCATAACCTTTCTATGTAACTGGTGCAGCTATGCTGCTAGCGACCTGGCAGGTACATCGAGAATACAGTATCCCGCCAACAATCGCTTCATACGGGTAATGTGCAGTGCCCGAGTGGACGAAAAATTCATATGGGAAGCATTCAAGCTCGGCGCTCCCATAGTGTTGCTCTCCGGGTGCCATCTAGGAGACTGCCATTACATTAGTGCCAACCACTGGGCAATGAGGCGTGCAGACAGGATATGGAATCGCATGGAGAAGCTGGGCATCAGGCCAGAACGGCTGCAACTGGAATGGATCAGCGCTGCCGAAGGCCCCAGGTTTGCCCAAATCATGCGCGACCTTGAAGAGATGCGAAAGAATGTTACTCCAGAAGAAATAGGGCATACTAAAAAAGTGCTTTCTGATAGCAGCTCAATACAAGATGAGAACAAAGTTAATAAAACAAGTGCTACAACCCAGAAGGAGCAGACGGAGTAATGAAACAGTCATTAAAGTGTCTGCATTGCGGACACGAATACATGATGTCGGTAAATCCCAAGCAGGAAATTCTGGAGAGGGTGTGCCCCAATTGCAGGTCAAACAGCGTCCGTAAATTGCCTTCCAAGAAGTGACAGGAGCTATAATTTTCGCATGGCTGACATCCCATGCCTAAACAGCCCGACAATTATATGACAGTTTCCCATTCTTGTTAGGTTTGCTTTAACCGTGATTGCCCAGTCCGCTACAATCCGCTGCAATTTGCAATCATGGTACTAGTACTAAATAGTCTAGCCTGTTAGGACTTTTTGGTGATTGACAGCATAGACTATTCGGTGTACGGTAAACCATAGTCTAGTCTTGCTTCCGCTATCGGCTTTGGAATAGCGAATGTTAAGCATAAGGGTCACCCCAAAATGAATGGACAGGGCTTTCATGTCTACTGGTGTCCAAAGAATATCAATTCAGAAACATCAAGCAAGATATTAGATAGGCTGAACTCCTTGAATTCAGCTGAAGAAATAGTCAGTGTAGTTGCAACTTATACTGGGCAGAGGGTCTTAAGCATCCGAATTGCGCAAAGAATCTTTGGCATGAAGGAAGAATTAGGTCAATTTCAAGATTTACGGCAAGTCGCAGCTGTTCCAGGAATCGGTACCAAGAGATTCACCAGTATTATGAATGCGTTTGGCGGTCCCGCTTAGTCCGTCATGTCCCTTTGCCCACTCAATTAGAGCCTTCCTTGTCCAGATGTAAGAGTAACAAGTCGCTTGGTATTTACCTTCCTTATACAGCATTCTTCGTATCGATGACATCGACAAGGCAACCCTGATATTATTATTTGTTGTCACTCGCGGGAACAACCTCGCTCCATTTTCCTGGGGTACCTTTCTCAAGAAGGCCAAATTGGGACTAATCTTTTCGAGGTTTTGGGCTAGCAACCAGCCTTCACAGATAACACCTCTATACTAGGGTCTCGCTTCATCAACTCTGCTATCCGTGTATATGCGAGCTCCATTTCCTCAGCCCGAAACAGATTTAAGTATCTGCTTACAGTAGGGATCTCGTAGAACGAAGAAGAACCGCCCATCTTCCGAATGACGAAAGAGAGATATTTAATAACTTGCCACGGCCAAACTATTAAAAAAACCTCAATCCTATTCCAGACTTGCACACTACCCATGCTCCTCCTACGGGGATGTTCCGAAGGCAACATACGCCTACGTCGTGGCAAAATGCTGGTTCTTTCACACCGTAGTAGTCATCGGAGCGCTCATGAAAACCATTCAACACCCTCTTAGCCAAGTCAAGGTTAATCCAACTAATGGTCTTCACCAGATACTGGTATGAAAATCCCTTAGCTTGGAAAGTAGTGGACAGGCTCATCGACAACCACCTTCCCTGCTGCACAACTCAAGGGAAGAACAGGAAAATAGCTTAAATTACATCTGGGATACCAGCTCATCCCCGAAGATGAGTACAAAATGCTACCTTTCAAGCTGAGTACATGTTAAAATAAGCGAAAATCGCTGCTTTCACTGAAGTGCTTAAGATTCACACTCGGAGATATATATGATCTACTGGGCCCAGCTACTTCATTTCTATCAGCCGCCGACCCAGGCGCCATCGGTGCTAAAAAAGATATGTGACGAATCGTACCGTCCTCTACTTCAAGTATTTGAGGAGTATCCTGATGCTCGTGTAACCATAAACTTCAACGGCGTCCTGACCGATATGCTGATAGACTGCGGCCACGGAGATGTAATCGATGGCTTGAGAAGCCTTGCTGAGAATGGCCAGATTGAATTCACTGGAACTGGCAAGTATCACCCTATTCTCCCCTTGATACCCAAAGAGGAAGTAAAGAGGCAAATAGACCTGAACACGCAGACCAATCGCCGCGCTTTTGGGCAGTCATACGCACCCCAAGGATTCTTTCCCCCGGAGATGTGCTACAGCCAAGATATTCTGCAGCCTATTATCAAGTCAGGATATCGCTGGATTATTCTGAGTGGGATTGCCTGCCCTGCAGACTGGCCCATGGATATTATATACAAAGTGGAGCGCGAGGGCCAGAACCTGATGCTCTTCTTCCGTGATGACGTGCTCAGTAATAGGATAAGCTTTCAGGACCTGGGAGCCAAGGAATTCATTGCTCATCTGGAGGAGTGGCAAGGCAAACGCAAGAATATCTACGTGGTAACAGCTATGGATGCCGAAACCTATGGTCACCATATACAAGGTTGGGAAAGGACGTTCCTAGCCAAGGTTTACGAGGAGCTAGAACCACCCGCAGAGCCTCTTGAAGAGGTTAAGCAAGCTAAGGCACTAGCTGGGCAGTATGCTTCTCTTCTGACGAATAATGAAGCTGCTGCCAAGATACAGATGGTCACCATCAGCCAACTCCTCGACCTCTTCCCCCAGGGTCAAACGATAGAGCCCAGGCCGTCCTCCTGGAGCACTACTGCCGATGATATCAAAGCCGGTAACTATTATCCCTTGTGGCAAGACAAGAAGAACGAGGTGCATCGTCTCCAGTGGGAACACCTAAGTATATGCATTGAGTTGGTGAATAAGGCGCTGGAGTGTGCTGATAATGAAGAAAGTCGGCGCTCTGCTACCCTCGCTCGGGGACTTCTGGATCGGGCTGAACATAGTTGCCAGATGTGGTGGGCGAGTAACCATCCTATGTGGGACATCAACCTCATCCACATGGGCTTGCTCGATCAACTCCGAACCATAGTTAACGCTTACCGGGCTATAAACAAGAGCGGAGCCCGTGAAGAGACCAAAAGGGAATATTATTACCGTACTGTTGCCGCCAGGGATATTAGAAACAAACTAGAGGACAGGCTATTTGTGCAATAGTAGCGAAAGAGCAGAGCTATGTACTGGAGCAATTTCCTTCACATCTATCAACCACCAACCCAGACCGAGGAAATAGTCCGCAAGGTCACCGATGAGAGCTATCGGACGCTGGTGCGTGTCTTGAGAGAAACACCTGGAGGCAAAATTACCCTCAACATAAATGCTGTTCTCACAGAGCAGCTTGCCAGATATGGGCTTGGCGACGTGATTCAAGGTCTTCGTGAATTAGCCGAGCGGGGCCAGATCGAGTTCACTGGGAGTGCCATGTATCATCCCATTCTGCCTCTTATTCCCAATGACGAGATTATCAGGCAGATTAAGCTGAATTCTGATGTTAATCAGCGTCACTTTGGAGAAGTCTACAAGCCTGGGGGTTTTTTCCCCCCAGAGATGTGTTACAGTTATGAAGTAGCCCAAACCGTGGCTGAGCTTGGTTTTCGCTGGATAATTGTGGATGAACTTTCCTTTAACGGGAAGATCGGCTCCGTTGAATGCGACCGACTTTATAAGCTAGAAGGGCTGGGAGATTTCTTGGTGTTCTTCAAGGAACGTCCCTTCAGCGCTGGCATTACCTATGGAACATATCCCGCGGCGGAACCTTTCCTAGCAGCCCTAAAAGGCAGGGTAGAGGGACATAACTACCTTCTCACAGGCACCGATGGCGAAGTCTATGGACACCATCGCCCGGGGCAGGAAAGGTTACTCTCCGAGGTATTTGCCCGGGAAATTCCCAAGGCCTGTACCATTTCAGAGCTCATCCAACACTTCGTTCAAGTGGACACTGTGAATCCAGTCCCTTCTTCCTGGAGCACCTGGGAGGATGAGATGGCACAGGGCATACCTTATCCTCAGTGGCAATATCCGGGGCATGAGCTGCACGAGTTGCAATGGCAGCTCACTAACCTAGTGCTGGACACTATTAAGAAAACTCCACCAAGAGTGCCTGGATTCCCGGAGGCACGAAGACTTCTGGACGAGGGGCTGCATAGCTGCCAGTACTGGTGGGCCAGTTGCCGACCCTGGTGGAGTGTGGAAATGATTGAGTGGGGTGCCCAAAAACTGTATCAGGCTGTGGAATTGCTGGGAGACACGAGCGATAAGAAACCGAGAGAAGAAGCCAGCAGGTTGTTTCAGGCGGTGGTGAGTAAGGCAAGGGAATGGCAAGAATCAGGTGAAGCCCAGCGTCTGAAACAGAAATATAAGGAAGAGCATCCCGAGGTTTCTACCGAACTTACCTTTGGGGGTTAGGAGGCATTATGAAGCGTGCTTACGTTATCCTCGCCTTTCACGCCCACGAGCCGCTGTGGGACTTGCCCAACGAGCTTGTTGCTCTGGTGGATGACCCCGAAATACGCGATGCCATCCGGGGAGAGAACTACGTCCTGAAAAGGGCGCGGGAGGAACGTGACATATACGCCCACTTAGTACAAACGGCAGAATCACTGGAGGCCCCGGTAGCCCTGGATGCCACTAATGAACTTCTGGTGCAATTAGCCTGGTATATACCGGAGACGTTTCAGAACCTGGCAGCAGCTTACAAAAACGGCACTATATACCCCCTATACACACATGCCCATCATACCCATGCTGCCTTACTTACTTCTGATGAAATAGCTGATGAGCTCCGTCTTAATGTAGAGTTGCTCCACAAAGTGATGGGTATTCCCGAGCCACGGCATCGTGGCGTATTTCCCACCGAAGGGTCCGTGGACGCGGCTAAGTTAGCTGCCTACAAGGACATGGGAATGGAGTACATCGTCTTTCCCCACCTGAGTGACCGCAAGGCACATTTCATCGTGGATGGCAAAGGTGATATCCAGTATCGTGCCTTCGTAGTGGGGCCTGATATGCTGGCGCTGCCCCGTCATTTTCCAGTGTCCCAATACATCTGGCGACCGATAACTCGTTACGACCCGAAAGGTGTCAAGAATCAGGGATATATTCTGGGAAAGTATTGGGTCTTTGCCGAAGAATATCGCAATAAATCATACATTCCCTTTCCCATATCCTGGGAAGATGCGGTAGCCGAATATACGGCAGTGCTGGAAAATGCACTGACGGAATTGCCTAACCGGGGCTTAATCCTCTATATCCAGGACCTGGAGCTCATGGACTTTGGTGATATCGCCCTTCGAATAATGGAACAATCTTGGAAAAATGTCATCACTAAGAAAATCGCCGAAGTACGCTTTGTGACTCCTGATGACTATCTGGAGAGCCTGGGGGATATAGCGAAACTACCTCGCGTCCGCTTGCATCAGACCTCCTGGGCCCCTGAGATACGCCTGGTTCTACGCTACGATGGCCACTATCCACCGCTTAACGCTGGAGAGTTCAGGAATGTGGACCTCGATACGGAGGTTTTAAAGCACTTACCATTAGTCATATGGGACCCTG
>DAOUMB010000108.1:0-3714 GCA_034414335.1 Dehalococcoidia bacterium | reverse complement strand
TCGCCCTTATCGTTCATCGTACTCAGGTAAGAAAAGTTCCTGTGATAATCAACACCAGTGTAAAGCATAGCTGCACCTCCTGAGCAATATTACGCCTTAGAGGTCAGCGTTTTCATGACATCATATTAGTGTCTGTCTCTCGAAGCCTCCACTCGAGTTCTAGGATATCTTCCTTTGTTTGCCCTTGATGGTGTTCTCTGCTTCAGCCTCAACTATTCTCTGTATAGGGGACCCACCGCCTCTCGGCTTTGATTCCTTACGAGGCCGTCGGATATGCGACCTGACACGAGTATATTTCTTTCCTGCCATAACTCATCTCCTTATCCAATTATATCACTAGGTCAGTGAAGTTTGAGGATAGCTTGAAGGTTTGCCGGAGGCTGGAAGCCATGGCGTCGTCTGTCTCAGAACCGTCTCCATCCGCCCATTCCATATCTGGTTCCTTGAGGAAACATGGTTTCTGGCGGTTCAACGCATTCAACCAGGTCAATCTCCTCATAACCAGAAGCTCTTATGAAGTCCCTGATGCATTTAGCCAACTCTCTTCCTTTTTTCAAGTCCTCGCCATAAAAGAGACTGATTTTTGGCTCTTCTATCCAGGTAGCCTTCCTTCTAGGTATCAAGAAGACCCGCCAGAATCCCCCTGCGGAGCGCCGATATTGCCAGTCTCCCACAATTTCCACCGCGTCTATGTCTGCGAAGCTGACCCGTTGATGGTCTTCCCTGACAAGAATCCACTTTTTATATATGGTCAGGTTGCCAGTCGCTGCATCTAGCACAACCTCTCTGCGAGAGAAGGGCCAACTTGACGACGTCAGCGTAAGCCGAGCATCAGATTTCTCAACTATCTTCATAGCGCGCCGCCTCTAAGGATTCACTGGGGCAACCCAAATATTTATTTTATCACAGCCATCAACAGCTTCAGTGAAGTTTGAGGATAGCTTTATTAGACTGCTGGAGAGGCTGTTAGCTTCTATCGCAAACGTATCCTACTTTTGAGGAAGGCACACAAAAGAGTATAGAAACTCGTCTAGGCAATCACCACGCTATTTTCAAGTTTTAGGTCTTGATAGTTCCACAGTCAAAGTCAACAGCGTTGACAGAAAGAGCACATACGTGATGACCCTTATGAGCGTGATATACCATTCCCCTGCCGATGCGCCACCAATGAGTAGTAGGTATGATATTGCAGAAGTCACCCAGGCTGCAGCAACTATGGGCAAGAAAGCTAGCTTCTTCCCGGTCTTTCTCCCAATATAGAAATACGCACCTAAGCTTACTATGAAAAGCAGCCAGTTAAAGCCACATCCAACGTAGTACATAGTAGGAATATCCATACTGTTCTTACCTCCTTAAATCTAGATACACCCAACGCTCCACAGGTCTATCCTATTACAATGCGGGCTTGGTTACAAGGAAGGTAGCTATCTTGTGGACATGTACAGTGTCATCATAGCCAACACGAAGAAGGCAATCCTCCCTCGCCTGATGTCTTGTTAGTCTAACGCCAATTGCCTGACAAGTCCGTTAATGTAATTCTCCGATGGTTGCCTTTCATTGCTATTCGTATGGCTGAATGAAGATGAATCAAGGAAGGCCTTGTTCTCTCCGGACACACTAGGTCAGTGAAGTTTGAGGATAGCTTGAGGCTTCATAGGGCGATAGTCGTTTTTGGGCAGTATTGGTTGGTTATAACCTATCGAGCTAGATAAGCCCTTGTTCCCTTGCTAACTTCACGGCCTCAACCCTATCTTTGGCGTTGAGCTGCGTAAGGATGGCACTAACCTGGCTCTTGATAGCCCATTCGGAAACTCCAAAAGTGGCTGCTATCTGTTTATTGGTATAGCCGCTGGCAATGTATCGGAGGACCTCCGTCTGATGTTCTGTCGGAAACTGGCTCCAAGTTTGCTGCCGAGTTGCTATCCCTAGCACCTTAAGCAGAATATGGGCTCTCTGCTTGCTAACACCAAGAAAGGTACCAATTTGCTTCAAGGTAGCATCGGGATGCTGGGAAAGGTACGTTTGTATCAATTCCTTTCGTTGCTCCCTATGTTTCCATTGTTGCCTATATTGCCGTTGCTTTCTACTCAGTCTACCCATAGCTCATTACCGTAGCTTTGATCATACATTTGAGACCAAAAAACAATATGGCTGTGAAGTGACATGGGGACGAGGTTTAAGACTTGGATACGTTGCATCTAAAACAAAAAGGGCAAGCCCACATGGAGCTTGCCCCCAAATTCAATCTAGCCTTGAGCCCTCCGGCGCCTCAGTACATACCAGCTTATTCCGCCTGCCAGGACTATTCCAGCAGCAATCCAGGGTGCCAGAAGAGAAGCCTTACTTACCGGGTAGGCTTCACCGCCCACAGGCGGTGGCTCTCTGCAGGCCATGATGTCGATAGCAACATCTTCCACATGCCAGGAGGTAAAATTTCCAGACTCTTTGTCCATCAACAAGATATAGTCGCAAACAGTAATGTTTCCGCTAATGTTGGTGTCGTCCCAGTCGGTGAGGTTGTATGACGTACAGAAGTCGGGGTAAATCTCGTGCCACTGGGTGCCAATAGGGTCTGTGAGGACACCCAAGTCGTAGCCACCTTCAAGCTCGACGTACATTGGTTCGCCCAGGAATACTTGACCCAAACCATCGGGGATGATCACAGTGTTCAGCTCCGGTGTGAGGTACAAAGTGATGGTGACATTCTCCACGTGGTAGTCACGGGGCTCCCCGTCTGGCTTTTCGTACATGTCTATAGTGTCGCAGTAGCTGAGTATGCCATCGCCGTTGTCCTCCCAGGAGCTGAGGTGGTAGTCCCGGCCGAAGAGAGGGTAAAGCTCACCCCACTGGGTGCCGGCGGGCTCGGTTAGATTAAACAAACCGTCCTCGCAATGCAGGTAGATGCATTTGGTAGGTTGTGAAGTTGGACAAGGTTCGAACCACACATTGTCGATTCCAAACAGATCCAGGTAACTCTCGCCGATTTCCCAACTCGCGATATTGCCCCCTTCGACGGTAAATTCCTCTATGCCGGTTTTCGAGTTGTAAATCTTTCCGAGGCTGTTGCCGTATGCATCAAACCACTCGATGCTCGTGCTCCCAATATCATCGAAATAGCCAGCGTCGAATCCGAAGGAACACACTGTGGTTGGGATGTCTGTCCCCGGCACGACGAATCTCCCAGTGATATTCCCCGCGAACACTTGAGGTATTGTCCCAGCGAGAACAGGGCTTGTTGGATTGGCCGCATCATCCGTGATGTTTGGAGCATCACCACCAAAGATAATGCCAACATTTCGGTACTGGTTAGTGATGTATGTCCCAACTGGGTACTCGTCGAAGGTAATAACAGGTGACGCACCCACAGGCAGGACAAGTTCCGTCCCTAGTGAGCCCTGTGCATCAATTTCTGGATCTACCGATGAGCTTGGTGGTTCCTGGGCATAGACGACACCACCGAGCCCTGTCACAAGCAGGGTTACTATTAGTAGAATGCCAATTTTTCTTTTCATGTTCTTCTCCTTTAAAAAGAACTTCTATAGACTTGGATGCCATGTCGTTGCCAAGCCAACATGCTATTTCTAATGTCATATCATATCTGAATAAATTTTACTCGTTCTTCACCCTGTTGTAAATTGGGATTTGCTATAGCAACTCGCAATGAAGCATCCCGCCCTTACTACTCTTAGCACCAATAGTATGTCAATGGTACAC